>NZ_JBHUJX010000021.1:0-66290 GCF_042683745.1 Bacillus sp. CGMCC 1.16607 | reverse complement strand
AGTAAGAACCCTGAAAGATGATCAGGTTGATAGGTCAGAGGTGGAAGCGCGGTGACGTGTGGAGCTGACTGATACTAATCGTTCGAGGACTTAACCAATTTTAAGGCAAACTTGTTTTACTTCTTCTTCTTCTATATTATCTAGTTTTGAGGGAACAAACCTCACAAATGAATACAGTCTGGTGGCGATGGCGAGAAGGTCACACCCGTTCCCATACCGAACACGGAAGTTAAGCTTCTCAGCGCCGATGGTAGTTGGAGGATTCCTCCTGTGAGAGTAGGACGTCGCCAGGCAAAAAAAGAACAATCCATATGTGGTTGTTCTTTTTTTGTTAGATAAATTCCAGCCCATCACCCTCACAATACCAAATAACTTCACTAGACAAGGTTTCAGCTTATTTAAATTTGGAGAAAATAAGTACATGTAGAATCGTTGCAAGTTCATTCTTCTTTCATGTATAATTAAAGTCAAATATAGTCAAAGTCAGATGAGGAGGTGGATAGATGAGGAATATCTCTGACATCATTGAAAATTACTTAAAGCAAGTGTTAGATATAAGCGATTCTGATTTAGTTGAAATCAAACGTAGCGAAATCGCAGATAAATTTCAATGTGTTCCGTCCCAAATCAATTACGTAATCAATACTCGTTTTACAATTGAAAGAGGATATATTGTGGAAAGTAAACGTGGTGGTGGTGGTTATATACGGATTATGAAAGTCCAAACGGATGATCATGCCCATTTAATTGATCAACTATTATCTTTATTTGCAACGCGTATAAGCCAAAGTAGTGCAGAGGACGTCATTTATCGCCTAGTTGGGGAAGAAGTGATTAATAATCGTGAAGCGAAAATTATGTTAAGCGTCATTGATCGCTCTGTTTTATACATTGATCTACCTTATAGGGATGAATTACGTGCCAGAATGCTTAAAGCCATGTTAACTACATTAAAATATAAATAGATTAAAGTAAGCTGGAGTGGTGATAATCATGATTTGTCAGGAGTGTAATCAAAGACCGGCAACCCTGCATTTTACCAAAATCATGAATGGAGAGAAAACGGAAATTCATATATGTGAAAAATGCGCCCAAGAAAAGGGTGAGATGTTTATTATGAATGGTACATCCGCCTTTCCTATTCATAACCTATTAGCAGGACTACTAAATGTTGATCATGCTTTTCCACAACCAAAGAAGGATGCCTTTCATAAAGAAGAGATATTACAATGTAATCATTGTTCCATGACCTTTCCGCAGTTTGTAAAAGTAGGTCGCTTTGGATGTGCGAATTGTTATCACGCCTTTAAAGATCAACTAAAGCCAATTTTGAGAAGACTTCACAGTGGGAATTGGAGCCATAATGGAAAGATACCGAAAAAGGTTGGTGGCAATATCCGTTTGAGAAAAGAATTAGAAGAGAAGAAATATCGATTAAAAGATCTAATAGCGAAAGAGGAATTTGAGAGTGCAGCTATCATTCGGGATGAAATTCGTTCTCTAGAAAAAACATTGAGCGAAGTTCATGAAGGAGGCGAATAGAAGTGTCACTTGAAAAGTTTTTGAATCAGGCAATAAGCTCTTGGATGAGTGCGGAGGGACCTAACTCTGACATTGTTCTGAGTTCAAGAGTACGACTTGCCAGAAACCTTCAAGATTATAAATTTCCCACACTTTCAAATAATGAAGAAGCTTCTGCCATCATTCAAACAATGGATGAAATGGTAACACGGAACGATTTTTCACAAATTGGTCCGATAGAAATGTTAAAAATGAATGAATTACAACCTCTTCATAAAAGAGTATTGGTAGAAAAGCATTTAATTAGTCCACATTTAGCAGAGGATTCTGCACACGGGGCATGTCTTCTTTCCGAAAATGAAGAAATAAGTATTATGTTAAACGAAGAAGATCATATTCGAATACAATGTTTATTCCCAGGTCTGCAATTAGTCGAGGCTTTGCAATTAGCGAATCAAATGGATGATTTACTTGAGCAGTATGTAGTTTATGCTTTTGATGAAAAGCATGGTTACTTGACGAGTTGTCCAACAAATGTAGGAACTGGATTAAGAGCTTCTGTGATGATGCACTTGCCTGGCTTAATTTTAACCCATCAAATGAATCGTATCATACCTGCAATAAATCAGCTTGGACTAGTGGTTAGAGGAATTTATGGGGAAGGTAGCGAAGCATTAGGTAATATTTTTCAAATATCCAATCAAATTACCCTAGGAAAATCTGAGGAAGATATTGTGGAAGATTTGATAAGTGTTGTCAGTCAACTAATTTCTCAGGAAAGAGACGCGAGAGACGCATTAGCCAAAACTTCTAACATACAATTAGAAGACAGAGTCTTCCGCTCATTTGGAATTTTGTCTAACAGTAGAATTATTGAATCTAAAGAAGCCGCTCGTTGCTTGTCTGATGTGCGGTTAGGGATCGATATGGGGTATATAAAAGATATCTCTAAAAATATTTTAAATGAATTAATGATATTAACTCAACCAGGTTTCCTTCAACAATACGCAGGAGGGGCACTTCGCCCGAATGAAAGGGATATAAGACGTGCAACACTGATAAGAGAAAGGCTAAAAATGGAAAAGTGATACCGATAGGAGGATGAAACTATGATGTTTGGACGATTTACAGAAAGAGCCCAAAAAGTATTAGCTCTAGCCCAAGAAGAGGCGATTAGACTAGGACATAATAATATTGGTACAGAACATATTTTATTGGGATTAGTACGTGAAGGCGATGGTATTGCCGCTAAGGCACTTTATGCACTAGGACTCGGCTCAGAAAAAATCCAAAAAGAAGTAGAAACCTTAATTGGGAAAGGGCAGGATACTTCTCAAACTGTTCACTATACGCCAAGAGCCAAAAAAGTAATTGAACTTTCAATGGATGAAGCGAGAAAACTTGGTCATTCCTATGTTGGAACAGAGCATATTCTATTAGGCCTTATTCGTGAAGGTGAAGGTGTTGCTGCAAGAGTATTAAATAATCTTGGGGTAAGTTTAAACAAGGCCCGTCAGCAAGTTCTACAATTATTAGGAAGCAATGACTCTGGTGGACATCAAGGCGGGGCATCGGCAAGTGCTAACACTCCAACATTGGACAGTTTAGCCCGTGATTTAACGGCGATTGCCCGCGAAGGTAGCCTAGATCCTGTTATTGGTAGAAGTAAGGAAATACAACGGGTGATCGAGGTATTAAGCAGACGTACAAAAAATAATCCAGTACTTATTGGGGAGCCAGGGGTAGGAAAAACAGCAATTGCTGAAGGGTTGGCTCAACAAATTGTGAATAACGAAGTTCCAGAAATTTTGCGTGATAAACGAGTTATGACATTAGATATGGGAACGGTAGTAGCAGGTACAAAATATCGTGGTGAGTTTGAGGATCGTTTAAAAAAGGTAATGGATGAAATTCGCCAAGCAGGAAATATTATCCTGTTTATTGATGAGCTCCATACATTAATTGGTGCAGGTGGGGCAGAAGGTGCAATCGATGCGTCCAACATCTTAAAACCATCTTTAGCCCGTGGTGAATTGCAATGTATTGGTGCAACAACACTGGATGAATACCGTAAATACATTGAGAAAGACGCTGCATTAGAAAGACGTTTCCAACCAATCCGTGTCGATGAACCAACAATGGAGGAATCGGTGCAAATTTTACAAGGATTACGTGATAGATATGAAGCCCATCACCGCGTTTCAATTACAGATGAAGCGATTGAGGCGGCAGTTAAGCTTTCTGACCGATATATTTCAGACCGTTTCTTACCAGATAAGGCGATTGATTTAATTGATGAGGCAGGTTCTAAGGTCCGACTTCGTTCGTATACAACCCCTCCAAACCTTAAAGAATTAGAGTTGAAGCTGGAAGAGGTAAGAAAAGAAAAGGATGCTTCCGTTCAAAGTCAGGAATTTGAAAAAGCTGCCTCCCTTCGTGATACGGAGCAACGCTTAAGAGAAAAATTAGAAGAAACGAAGAAAAATTGGAAAGAAAAGCAAGGGAAAGAAAATAGTGAAGTAACAGTTGAAGATATCGCAAATGTCGTTTCAAGCTGGACTGGAATTCCAGTATCAAGATTAGCTCAAACAGAAACGGATAAATTATTAAAGCTTGAAGAAATCATTCATTCTCGTGTGATTGGTCAAGAAGAGGCTGTTAAAGCAATTTCGAAAGCTGTTCGTCGCGCTCGTGCCGGATTAAAAGATCCTAAACGTCCTATTGGCTCGTTTATTTTCTTAGGTCCAACAGGTGTTGGTAAAACGGAGCTTGGTCGTGCGTTAGCTGAGGCCATGTTTGGTGACGAAGATGCGATGATTCGGATTGATATGTCCGAATATATGGAGAAGCATTCGACATCCCGTCTTGTTGGTTCGCCTCCTGGGTATGTAGGTTATGAGGAAGGTGGACAATTAACGGAAAAGGTGCGGAGAAAGCCATATTCGGTCATTCTTCTAGATGAGATTGAAAAGGCGCATCCAGATGTCTTTAATATCCTTTTACAAGTATTAGAAGATGGACGCTTGACTGATTCGAAAGGAAGAACCGTAGATTTCAGAAATACTGTTCTAATTATGACATCAAACGTTGGAGCTGAATCACTCAAACGTAATAAATACGTTGGATTTAACATCCAAGATGGTGAACAGGATTATAAGGATATGAAGGGTAAAGTATTGGAAGAGCTGAAAAAGGCATTCCGCCCAGAGTTCCTAAACCGTATTGATGAGATGATTGTTTTCCATGCTTTAGAGAAGAAGCATTTGAAGGAAATTGTTACATTAATGTCGGATCAATTAGTGAAACGTTTAAAAGAGCAGCATATCGATATTGAATTATCGGAGTCTGCGAAAGAAAAAATTTCTGAAGAAGGCTATGACCCTGAGTATGGTGCTCGCCCATTGCGTCGTGCCATCCAAAAACATATTGAAGATCGATTATCTGAGGAATTATTAAAAGGAAATTTATTAACAAATCATAAGGTATTGATCGATGTAGAAGAGGGAGAATTTGTCGTCAAAACCGCCCAGCCAACTGAAGTAAATTAAATAAACAAGAGGTACACGGGTTTATTTACTTCGTGTACCTTCTTTCTTTTCACTTTATTAAAATAATAATCATAAAAACCGCAGGAACTAGGTAATTTAAAGAGAGGGGTAAATTATGGCAAAGCAAAAGACTAAATTTATGTGCCAAGAATGTGGTTATGAATCGGCAAAGTGGATGGGGAAGTGCCCTGGTTGTGGAGAATGGAACAAGATGGTTGAAGAAATTGAGAGAAGTGTTCCAGCTAGAAGAGGAGCATTTACTCACTCTGGAAATCATCAAGCGATGTCGAAGGCCACTCCCATTACATCGATTGAAACAGTGTCAGAGCCTCGTGTAAAAACGGACTTAAATGAATTAAATCGCGTCCTTGGAGGAGGGGTTGTCCGTGGTTCCCTTGTCTTAATTGGAGGAGACCCTGGGATTGGAAAATCAACCCTTTTACTACAGGTCTCAAACCAATTGGCGATTCATCAACACCGTGTGCTATATATCTCTGGAGAAGAATCTTTAAGGCAAACGAAGCTACGGGCGGATCGCTTAGGGGTTATTTCTGAAAACTTGCTAGTTTATTCGGAAACCAATCTAGAGTCTATTAATCAAACAATAGAAGAAATGAGTCCAAACTTTGTGATTGTTGATTCGATTCAAACCGTTTTCCATCCCAATGTGACTTCTGCTCCGGGGAGTGTGTCTCAGGTGAGGGAATGTACGGCCGAGCTAATGAGAATAGCAAAAACAAAAGGGATTGCTATTTTTATTGTCGGGCATGTGACGAAAGAAGGTTCCATTGCTGGCCCTAGGCTCTTAGAGCATATGGTTGATACGGTTCTTTATTTTGAAGGTGAAAGACATCATACATATCGGATATTAAGAGCTGTGAAAAATCGCTTTGGATCCACCAATGAAATGGGAATCTTTGAAATGAAAGAAGCAGGGCTTGAAGAGGTAGAAAATCCATCAGAAATTTTTTTAGAGGAAAGGTCTCAAGGGGCAGCGGGCTCAACGGTAGTAGCGTCAATGGAAGGGACTCGTCCTGTTTTAGTAGAGGTTCAAGCTCTAATATCACCGACTAGCTTCGGCAATCCCAGAAGGATGGCGACGGGAATCGACCATAACCGTGTCCCGCTATTAATGGCTGTTCTTGAAAAAAGGGTGGGGATGCTACTGCAAAATCAAGATGCCTATTTAAAAGTAGCCGGAGGGGTAAAACTCGATGAGCCAGCTATTGATTTGGCCATTGCCGTAAGCATTGCCTCGAGTTTTCATGATAAGCCTACAAGACCAACGGATTGCATTATAGGAGAAGTCGGTTTAACTGGAGAAGTAAGAAGGGTATCTAGAATTGAACAAAGAGTGCAGGAAGCAGCCAAACTAGGTTTTGAGCGGGTTATATTACCGGCAAATAATCTAGGCGGGTGGAAGGCTCCTAACGGCATAGAATTAATTGGTGTTTCAACTGTTGGTCAGGCACTAAAAGCAACTTTAGGAGGATAACAGATGGATCATAAAAAGCTAAGTGAAAAAATAAAAAGTGAAGTCCTGCATTTTGTTGCCCCCGGTACGCCCATTCGTGATGGAATTGATAATGTCCTCCGTGCGAACACAGGTGGGCTCATCGTACTTGGTTACAACGATAAGGTAAAAAGTATGGTCGATGGTGGCTTCCAAGTAAATTGTATTTTCACTCCTAGCTTTTTATATGAACTTGCAAAGATGGATGGGGCAATAATATTAAATGAACAAGGAAATAAAATATTAATTGCCAACGCCCAACTTGCTCCAGATCCATCTATTCCATCATCTGAAACCGGAATGCGTCATCGTACAGCTGAGAGAGTGGCTAAGCAATCAAAAGTCTTGGTAATTGCTATTTCTCAGCGCAGAAATGTCATCACCCTGTATCAAGGTAACTTTCGTTATACGATAAAGGATATTGCCGTCATTTTGGCAAAAGCGAATCAAGCATTACAAACTTTAGAAAAATATAAGCTTGTTCTTGAACAAAGCATAACGAATCTTGGAATTCTAGAGTTTGAGGAATTAGTCACGTTTGGTGATGTCCTTCAAGCATTAAGAAGGGTCGAGATGGTATTACGGATAAAAAATGAGTTATTAAATTATTTAAATGAGCTAGGGACGGAAGGGAGATTAATCTACCTTCAAATGAATGAACTATTAGCAGATATGGAAAAGGAAGCGGCTCTATTAATAAAGGATTATTCCTTTGAACGAAAATTGGATCCACATCAAGTGCTATGTAAGTTACAGGAAATGTCCAATGAAGAAGTGATTGAGGACTCCTTTTTCCTCAAACAATTAGGACATTCCGGATATATCCATTTAGATGAGTTTATTTGTCCTAGAGGCTATCGAATGTTAAATAAAGTCCCTCGGTTACCATTAGTAATTATCGAGAATTTGATTAATCGGTATGAACATTTACCTAAAATTGTCGTAGCTTCCGTGGAGGAATTAGATGATGTAGAAGGGATTGGGGAAGTTCGTGCCAGAAAAATTAAAGAGGGTCTCCAGTTAATCAAAGAACAATTGTTTGCCGACAGACAGTTATAAAGGTGTGTAAGATTGTACAGATTTCAAAATTATAAGGGATTTACCCCTATTGTTTGACTCTTTAAATTAGCGGTGCTAACCTTAGAAGGAGAAGGGGAATTTCCACTTTTAGTAAACAAATCTTCTTGTCACAATGATGTTTCAGTATGGTAACAAACAGATTAAATTATCGTAGAATATAGGTTTCAAACAGTTGAAATTGTTTATAATGAGTAGAAGGAGGTGAAGGAATGTTAAAACGTGTAATTCAAGCTTGCTTCCTTATTATTGGAGGGACACTAGGGATATTTTTGCTTCCTTATTTAATTGACTTTATTAAAATTCTGGACATTCCTCTAATTAATAATGGATATATAACGGCATTATTAGGTGCAATTATTTTTTATTTTATTACTTTTTGGGCAATTGACTATGTAGTGGAGTTTGTAAAATGGGTAGAAGAATCGTTATTAAAGATTCCCATTACTGATGTTATTTTTGGTAGTGTTGGACTAGTATTCGGTTTATTTGTGGCGTTTTTAATTGGATTCGCTCTCAATGCGATTCAAGTGCCTATTGTAAATACAGTTGCTCCTATACTACTTACCCTTTTATTCGGATACCTGGGGTTTCAAGTAGGGACGAAAAAACGAGATGAGTTACTGAATTTGTTTAGTAATCGAAATAAAAAGAAGACTGTAGAAGAGGAACAAGAAAAGTCAGCCAGTCATTCTTTGAAAATATTGGACACAAGTGTCATTATCGATGGTCGAGTGGCTGATATATGCCAAACAGGATTTTTAGAAGGTACGATTGTAATTCCACAATTTGTGCTTGCGGAATTACAACATATTGCAGACTCTTCAGATGCATTAAAGAGAAACCGCGGAAGACGAGGCCTTGATATACTAAATCGAATTCAAAAAGAACTTGCTGTAAAAGTGGAAATCTATGAAGGCGATTTTGAAGATATTTCTGAAGTAGATAGTAAACTTGTAAAGTTAGCAAAAGTAACGGGTGGTATGGTTGTTACGAATGACTTTAATTTAAATAAAGTGTGTGAGCTTCAAAATGTGGGTGTATTAAATATCAATGATTTAGCTAATGCGGTAAAGCCTGTAGTTTTACCAGGAGAAGAAATGTGTGTACAAGTCATTAAAGATGGGAAAGAACATCATCAAGGTGTGGCTTATTTAGACGATGGAACGATGATAGTTGTGGAAGATGGTCGTGAGTATATCGGCAAACGCATTGATGTCTTAGTGACAAGTGTATTACAAACCTCAGCGGGGAGAATGATCTTCGCAAAACCGAAATTATTAGAGAAAGCATTATAGTGAATTGGGGTTATTTTATGGAGTATCAAGTCATTCTTCCAGCGGCAGGAAAAGGGAAAAGAATGGGTGCGGGAAAGAATAAGCTTTTTATTGAATTACAAGGAATTCCTGTCTTTATTCATACTTTACAGGTGTTTGAGCAAGATGATAGATGTCGTGAAATCTACCTTTCTATACATCCTGATGACCAATCTGAAATGACCTCTTATGTAAAGAAATTTGATATTCAAAAGAAAATAACCTTTGTCATCGGTGGCAAAGAACGCCAGAATAGTGTGTATCATGCCTTGCAAAAAGTCGATCAAAATGGAATCGTTCTTGTCCATGATGCGGCAAGACCGTTTATCAATGAGGCTTTAATTGGTCAATTAGTGGAATCTGCCAATCAAATAGGTGCTGCCGTTGTTGCGGTACCTGTTAAGGATACTATTAAAAAAGTGAAAAACGGAATCGTAATGGAAACAGTGGAACGTTCTAGCTTGTGGGCAGTACAAACCCCACAAGCTTTTCGCGTTTCCTTGTTGCTCGATGCCCATGTTTATGCGAATAAAAACATGTTTTTAGGAACAGATGATGCTAGTTTAGTGGAGTATTTAGGGGAGAAAGTAGCCATTATCGAAGGTGATTATCATAATATAAAGTTAACTACACCTGAGGATTTGCATTTTGCTCAGGCGATATTAAACGAAAAAAATCAGCTTTAGCTTTGAAGGGAGCTTACATATGTACAGAATTGGACAAGGATTCGATGTGCATCAACTAACAGAAAATCGACCACTTATCATTGGCGGTATAACGATTCCTTATGAATTAGGCTTATTAGGACATTCAGATGCAGATGTTCTTTTACATACCGTTGCGGATGCATGTTTAGGAGCGATCGGTGAAGGAGATATCGGCAAACATTTTCCCGATACAGATCCGGAATTTAAAGATGCAGACTCGGCAAAATTGTTAATCCATGTTTGGGGTCTCGTGAAACAAAAAGGATATAGGCTAGTCAATATTGACTGTACAATTATTGCTCAAAAACCGAAAATGGCTCCTTATATTCCGCAAATGCGTGAAAGAATTGCTGAATTGCTAGAATCGTCCGAGGATCAAGTAAATGTGAAGGCAACGACAACAGAAAAGCTTGGCTTCACTGGACGTGGAGAAGGTATTGCCTCGCAAGTAGCTGTGTTGCTACAGAAAGTTTGATTCTATTCATTCAAGGTAAGACATGATAAAATAGATTCCATTGGCTAGAAGCCATATATTGCGTTTTTCTAATGAGGAGGTTCACCACATATGTCAAATGAAATTCGTGTTCGTTATGCGCCAAGTCCGACTGGCCACTTACATATAGGTAATGCTCGTACTGCTCTATTTAACTATTTATATGCACGAAATAAAGGCGGTAAATTTATTATCCGCATCGAAGACACAGATCAAAAGCGAAATATCGAAGGCGGCGAGGAAAGTCAGCTGAAATATTTAAATTGGCTTGGGATCGATTGGGATGAAAGTGTTGATGTAGGGGGAGAGTATGGTCCTTATCGTCAATCAGAACGTAACGATATATACGAAGAGTACTATTCACAGCTTTTAGAACAAGGAAAAGCGTATAAATGCTATTGTTCAGAAGAGGAATTAGAAGCGGAGCGGGAAGCCCAAATGACCAAAGGGGAAAACCCTCAATATTCTGGTAAATGTCGTCATTTATCTGCAGAACAACGCGCTACTTATGAAGCAGAAGGACGTAAGCCAAGTATTCGTTTGATGGTTCCTGCAAATAAAGTATATGAGTTTGACGATATGGTAAAAGGCAATGTTTCTTTTGAGTCTGATGGTATTGGTGACTGGGTAATGGTAAAAAAGGACGGAATCCCGACTTATAATTTTGCCGTTGCGATTGATGATTACCTAATGAAGATCTCTCACGTGTTACGTGGAGATGACCATATTTCAAACACTCCAAAACAGTTAATGGTCTTTGAAGCACTTGGATGGGAAGTTCCTCAATATGGCCATATGACATTAATTGTAAATGAGAGTCGCAAAAAACTAAGTAAACGTGATGAAAGTATTATCCAATTCATCGAGCAATACGAAGAGTTAGGCTATTTACCTGAAGCTCTATTTAATTTCATCGTTTTATTAGGATGGTCGCCGTCTGGAGAAGAAGAGCTATTCACAAAGGATGAGTTTATTGAAATCTTTGATGCGAATCGTCTTTCAAAGTCTCCAGCATTATTTGATAAAAATAAACTTACATGGATGAACAACCAATACATTAAAAAGCTTGAATTGGATAAATTAGTGGAGATTTCTCTTCCGCATTTAATAAAATCTGGACGTCTTTCAAATGAACTTTCCAATGAGCAAAAGGAATGGGCACGCCAATTAATTGCTCTCTTCCAAGAAAAAATGAGTTTTGGAGCAGAAATTGTTCCGTTAACAGAAATTTTCTTCCAAGATGAAGTGAGCTATGAGGAAGAGGCAAGAGATGTATTAGCGGGTGAGCAAGTTCCAGAAGTATTACAAGCCTTTGCACAAGAAATAGAAGCCTTAATCGAGTTTAAAGCAGCTGAAATTCAATCTGCCATGAAGGCTGTTCAAAAATCAACCGGTCAAAAGGGTAAAAATCTCTTTATGCCAATACGAGTAGCGACAACAGGTCAAACTCATGGTCCAGACTTGCCAGAAGCAATCTCATTATTAGGGAAAGAAAAAGTTCTTCAACGTTTAAGACAATTTTAGTTAACATATGAATCAAAATGTAATATAGTAAGAGTAATTAAGAAAAGCGGAAGCGCCCGTTTAGCGGCGTATGAATTGGACCGCTCCGTATGAGATAAAGGAAACACGAACGAGCGCGAGCGTTCGATGTTGACTTATCGTAAGGAGGAGAAGGCCAATTCACTAGCCGTTTGACACTTGCGCTAGACAATAAAAATATGAGAAAAATGTTGATGAGGAAAAGTAGAAAAATGAAGCTTAAAAGAGAGAACCATCACCGGCTGAAAGTGGTTTAAGTCCCTCATTTTTTGAAGTGCCCCTCAGAGTCTCTAATTAAACGGATCTTTCCAAGTAAATTAGAGCGGAGCCTACCGTTATTAGGTTTTAAGCGAGATGATTTATTTAATCATCTAATCAGAGTGGAACCGCGTCTAACAAGCGTCTCTGTCTTCGGACAGGGGCGCTTTTTATTTTTGGAAATATTCAATCTATAAAGCACCAGAAAGGAGGGAAGCGGTATGTTTAAAACAATAAAAGAAGATATTGCAGTTGTTTTTGAACAGGACCCATCGGCAAGAAGTTATTTAGAAGTAATTTTAACTTACTCTGGTATACATGCGATCTGGGCTCATCGGATTGCGCATGCCTTTTATAAACGAAGATTTTTCTTTTTGGCCCGATTGATTTCTCAAATAAGTCGCTTTTTCACAGGAATAGAAATTCATCCTGGTGCAACCATTGGTCGCCGATTTTTTATCGATCACGGAATGGGAGTTGTCATCGGTGAAACGTGTGAAATTGGTGACAATGTTACAGTTTTCCAAGGGGTCACTCTAGGTGGAACAGGGAAAGAAAAAGGTAAGCGGCATCCAACGATTAAGGATAATGCGTTAATTGCTACTGGTGCAAAAGTATTAGGTTCGATTACGATTGGAGAGAATTCTAAAATAGGTGCTGGATCAGTTGTCCTAAAAGATGTTCCTCCAAATTCGACAGTCGTTGGCATTCCAGGCAAAGTCGTTATTCAGGATGGAATTCGAATTGGTAAAGATTTGAATCATTGTGATCTACCGGATCCAATCAATGACCGATTAAAAGAATTAGAATACGAAATTGAAACATTAAAGGAATCAACATTAGAAAGGAGCAAAGTAAATGGCGATTAAAATATATAATACAATGTCGAGAAAAAAAGAAGAATTTGTCCCGCTCGAAGAAGGAAAGGTAAAGATATATGTATGCGGTCCAACCGTGTATAACTTTATTCATATCGGTAATGCAAGACCACCGATCGTCTTCGATACAGTGAGAAGATATTTTGAGTACCGAGGATATGAAGTTCAGTACGTTTCTAATTTTACAGATGTTGATGATAAGCTTATTCGTGTAGCAAATGAATTAGGGGAAGATGTACCAACGATCGCGGATCGTTTTATTGAAGCCTATTTTGCTGATGTATCGGCATTAGGCTGCAGAAAGGCGGATGTACATCCGCGAGTGATGGAAACAATGGATATTATCATCGAGTTCATTGCAAAGCTAATAGAAAAGGATTTTGCTTATGAGTCCGAGGGTGATGTATACTTCCGTACAAGAAAATTTGATGAATATGGGAAGTTGTCACATCAATCTGTTGATGAACTTCGACTTGGAGCAAGGATTGAAGTTGGAGAGAAAAAGCAGGATGGTCTAGATTTCGCCCTTTGGAAGGCAGCGAAAGAAGGGGAAATTTCTTGGGAAAGTCCTTGGGGGCTTGGTCGACCAGGTTGGCATATCGAATGCTCGGCGATGATTAAGAAATTCATGGGAGATTCAATTGATATTCATGCAGGTGGGCAGGATTTATCTTTCCCTCATCACGAAAATGAAATCGCTCAATCCGAAGCCTTATCTGGAAAAGAGCTTGCACGTTATTGGATGCATAATGGTTATATTAATATCGATAATGAAAAAATGTCTAAGTCACTTGGGAACTTTGTCTTAGTGCACGATATTATTCAAAAGCATAACCCGCAAGTATTAAGATTTTTCATGCTATCTGTTCATTATCGCAACCCGATTAACTATAGCGAGGAACTATTAGAAAATACGGCAGCTGCTTTTGACCGAATTCAAACATCCTATCAGAATTTAACTCATCGCCGTGAAATAAGTGCTGATTTAAATCCGAAAAAGCAAGAATGGTTAGAAAAAATAGCGGAATTAAAAGAACAGTTTATCGAAGCAATGGATGATGATTTTAATACAGCAAATGCGGTGTCCGTGCTCTTTGAACTTTCAAAGCTGGCCAATTATTATTTGTTAGAGAAAAATACCTCCGTTGAAGTTATTGATGTCTTTAGGAAAGAATTTGAAGAATTATTTGGGGTACTCGGTCTGGAACTGAAACAAGCTGAGCTACTTGATGAGGAAATTGAAACGTTAATCCAAAAAAGAATTGATGCAAGGAAAAATCGAGACTTCGCATTATCTGACCAAATACGCGATCAATTAAAAGAGATGAATATCATTTTGGAAGATACACCTCAAGGCACCCGTTGGAAAAGAGGCTAAAGGATGCTTCCATATGATGAGAAAATTGATGAAAAACAATTAAATAGTCTTGCCCTTGCTTATATGGGTGATGCCGTATTTGAAACATATGTCCGTCATCACCTATTACAAAAGGGTAAGGTGAAGCCCAATCAGCTTCATCGGGAAGCGACAAAATTTGTTTCAGCAAAATCACAAGCGAGTTTATTATTTCATCTGCTAGATGAGGGATACTTAACAGAACATGAAATAGCGGTGGTGAAGCGGGGGAGAAATGCAAAGTCTGGTTCGATTCCGAAAAATACGGATGTTCAAACGTATCGGTATGGAACAGCCTTTGAAGCATTAATTGGCTATCTATATTTATCAAATAGTATCAATCGGTTAGAGGAAATGATCCAATTCATCTTTACATTTATAGAAGAAAAGGAAGGAGGAAAAGTAGAATGAGCGAAGAATACGTCATTGGTAAAAATCCAGTTTTGGAAGCATTAAAATCAGGTCGAGATATTAATAAAATTTATATTATAGAGGGATTGCAAAGAGGCCCAATGCTTCAGATTACCGAACTTGCAAAAGAAAATAATGTGATCATTCAATTTGTTCCGAAGAAAAAGCTTGATCAAATGAACGACGGGAATCACCAGGGGGTTATTGCTCACGTAGCTGCTTATCAATATTCAGAGCTGGATGATTTATTTAATTTGGCAGAAAAAAGAAACGAACTCCCTTTCTTTCTCATATTAGATGAAATTGAAGACCCGCATAATTTGGGCTCTATCATGAGAACAGCAGATGCAGTGGGGGCACATGGAATTATTATTCCGAAGCGTCGAGCTGTGGGATTAACCGCAACGGTAGCAAAGGTTTCAACAGGTGCTATCGAATATATTCCTGTCGTAAGGGTAACAAATATGGCAAGAACTATCGATGAACTAAAGGAAAGAGGCATTTGGATAGCAGGAACGGATGCAAAAGGCAGTGATGATTACCGGAGAATGGATGCAAGTATGCCGCTAGGTTTAGTCATAGGCAGTGAAGGAAAAGGAATGGGACGACTCATTCGTGAGAAATGTGATTTTCTATTTCATCTTCCTATGGCAGGTCATGTTACGTCCTTAAATGCTTCTGTAGCAGCAGCCATTCTAATGTATGAGGTATATCGAAAAAGACAACCGATAGAGGGATAAGCATGGATATCCTCATTGTTGATGGATATAACATGATCGGGGCTTGGGGAGAGCTACGAGCGTTAAGGGACAAGGATCTTCCCGCTGCGAGAGATCGTTTAGTGGAGATGATGGCGGAGTACCAAGCCTTTACTGGATATCGGGTCATTATCGTTTTTGATGCTCATTTTGTCCAAGGAACAGAGAAGAAATACCGAAATTATAAAATTGATATTATTTTTACGAAAGAAAATGAAACAGCGGATGAGCGAATTGAGAAGCTAGCCATTCAATTGAATAATCGAAAAACACAAATTCATGTTGCAACCTCCGACTTTACCGAGCAATGGTCAATTTTTGGACAAGGAGCCTTAAGAAAGTCAGCAAGGGAATTATTAATTGAAGTCCAATCCATTGATAAAAAAATTGAAAAGAGCGTTCAGAAAATTCAGGAGCAACGCCCGCTTTCGAAAATTAAGCTTAGTGATGAAGTGGCAGAAATTTTCGAAAAATGGCGCAGAGGACAGCAGTGACTCTCTTGACGCTTGGAAAAACCTTACTGTATAATATTGCTATCTATGCTTTTACAGTCGGAGGGATCTAGTGTGAGTGTTGACTTAAGAACAAAAATCAACGAAAAATATTCCCACCTAGAAGATGAAGAAATTGTTGATTTGGTCCATAAAGGTGAAAGCGAAGCGTTAGATTACCTCATACATAAATATCGTAATTTTGTTCGTGCAAAGGCTAGATCGTATTTTTTGATTGGTGCGGATAAAGAGGATATTGTACAGGAAGGGATGATCGGACTTTATAAAGCAATCCGTGACTTTAAAGAGGACAAGCTTACCTCATTTAAAGCATTTGCTGAACTCTGTATTACCCGGCAAATTATTACCGCTATTAAAACAGCGACTAGACAAAAACATATTCCTCTCAATTCCTATGTTTCTTTAGATAAGCCTATTTATGATGAAGAATCTGATCGAACTCTAATGGATGTGATATCAGGGGCGAAAGTAATGGATCCAGAAGAGCTCATTATCAGTCAAGAAGAGTTTGATCAGATTGAATTTAAGATGGCCGAATTATTAAGTGACTTGGAACGAAAAGTATTAGCCCTTTATTTAGATGGGCAATCATATCAAGAAATTTCAGAAGAGTTAAACAGGCATGTTAAATCCATTGACAATGCTCTTCAACGCGTAAAACGTAAATTAGAAAGATACCTCGAGATTCGTGAGTTTTCATTGTAATGTACGTGTTATTGACAACCCTTAACTCACATGTTACATTTTTAAGGATATAATTAAGGATATTAGTAGGTGTCAGGATGAATAAAAAAGTGGTTCTTTCTTGTGTAGATTGTGGTTCGCGGAACTATACAACAGTGAGCAATAAAGCAACTCAACCTGAAAGACTTGAACTAAAAAAGTTCTGTTCTACTTGTAATAAACATAGTATTCACCGAGAAACAAAGTAAAAACAATAGATATAAAATGAAAAAGAAATCATTGTATTATGGTGGTTTGGGGGTTAATAAATGCAACGCATAGTAAATTTTTTCCGTGATGTTGTTCGCGAAATGAAGAAGGTTAGCTGGCCCAAGCGTAAAGAGATGACTAATTATACAATTACGGTTATGGCAACAGTTACTTTATTTGCAATCTTTTTTGCGGTTTTGGATTTAGGGATTTCTGAGTTAATTCGTCTGATCCTTGAATAACCGATGGCAGGTTATGGTATAATGGAAAAAGAATGAGACAAACCGTGTAAAGCCCGTTTAGCGGGTTTTTTCATTTGGACAAGAAAAGCGGAAGCGGCTTATGATCTGAGGTCGACAAAAACGCGATGTCCTGTTGCATTGTCGACACTAGGACATCCTGTACGTCGGGACTAGCGTGCTTGCGCTAGACATTTTTTAAAAGCGAAATATTAACACTAAATTTATTTCAACGATAGGGAGGGAAGGACAATTTAGTCCTCTTGAATGGAAAAAAATTGGTATGTTGTTCACACGTACTCTGGATATGAGAATAAAGTAAAAGCAAACCTCGAAAAGCGTGTAGAATCGATGGGAATGCAAGATAAGATCTTCAGAGTTGTCGTTCCGGAAGAAGAAGAAACAGATATTAAAAACGGCAAAAAGAAAATTGTAAAAAGAAAAGTATTTCCAGGTTATGTATTAGTAGAAATTGTGATGACGGATGATTCCTGGTATGTGGTTCGTAATACACCTGGTGTAACGGGCTTCGTTGGTTCAGCGGGTTCTGGTTCAAAACCAACACCGCTTTTGCCGGAGGAAGTAGTTGTTATTTTAAAACGCATGGGTGTAGAAGAAAAACGTATCGACTTTGACTTTACGATTGGGGAAACCGTTCAGGTGAAAGAAGGTCCATTTGCAAACTTCACAGGTACAATTGAAGAGATGGATAAAGATAAAGCGAAGCTGAAAGTATTAGTGAATATGTTTGGTCGTGACACTCCAGTTGAGCTTGATTTTACACAGATTGAAAAAATATAACCCAAAAAAACTTGAAATCAAATTAAAAAAATGTTAATATTTCATAGGTCAGTATGTCTCGGAAATGAGACTGGACAAATTTGTAAAAGTTCTTTATTTTTATATAAAGAAAATTGTTGAGTGGGAGGGTAAAACCCTATTACCACATCACGGACTTTAAGGAGGTGTGTCTCGTGGCTAAAAAAGTAATTAAAGTTGTTAAATTACAAATTCCTGCTGGAAAAGCTAATCCAGCGCCACCGGTTGGTCCTGCACTAGGTCAAGCAGGTGTTAATATCATGGGATTCTGTAAAGAGTTTAACGCTCGTACAGCTGATCAAGCCGGTTTAATCATTCCTGTTGAAATTACGGTTTTTGAAGACCGTTCATTTACATTTATTACGAAAACTCCTCCTGCTGCAGTATTATTAAAAGTAGCAGCTGGAATCCAGTCTGGTTCTGGACAACCAAACCGTAATAAAGTAGCAACAGTTAAGCGTAATACAGTACGCGAGATTGCTGAACAGAAAATGCCTGACCTTAACGCAGCAAGCGTAGAAGCAGCTATGCGTATGGTTGAAGGTACTGCTCGCAGCATGGGTATTGTAATCGAAGATTAATCTTGTGTTTTGTTGTTTGATTGGGGTTGCGGGGGCGAACTAAGTTTCACTTCGCAACCTTTATTCGTGGGAGGTAAATCCGTTAAAACCACATTTTAGGAGGATTTTAAAATGGCTAAAAAAGGTAAAAAGTATTTAGAAGCTGCAAAGCTTGTAGATCGTACAAAAGCTTATCCAATTGGAGAAGCAATTGAACTTGCAAAGAAAACAAACTTTGCGAAATTCGATGCAACTTTAGAAGTAGCTTTCCGTTTAGGAGTAGACCCTAAGAAAGCTGACCAACAAATCCGTGGAGCAGTTGTGCTTCCAAACGGAACTGGTAAAGTTCAACGCGTTTTAGTTTTTGCTAAAGGTGAAAAAGTGAAAGAAGCTGAAGCAGCTGGTGCAGACTATGTTGGCGATGCTGAATACATCAACAAAATCCAACAAGGTTGGTTTGAATTTGATGTAATCGTTGCTACACCTGACATGATGGGTGAAGTAGGGAAATTAGGTCGTGTATTAGGACCTAAAGGCTTAATGCCAAACCCTAAAACAGGCACAGTTACATTTGATGTAACAAGAGCTGTAAATGAAATTAAAGCTGGTAAAGTTGAATACCGCGTTGATAAAGCTGGAAACATCCACGTTCCAATCGGTAAATCATCTTTCGAAAACGAAAAGCTAGTTGAAAACTTCAATACAGTTTTTGAAACAATGGTTAAAGTGAAACCTGCTGCAGCAAAAGGTACTTACATGAAGAACGTAACTGTTACTTCAACGATGGGACCTGGTGTGAAAGTAGACCCTTCATCTGTAACTGTAAAATAATAATTGACAATCGCTAAACAACTGATTATAATTAATTT
Organism: Bacillus sp. CGMCC 1.16607; assembly: GCF_042683745.1. Classification (NCBI taxonomy): domain Bacteria; kingdom Bacillati; phylum Bacillota; class Bacilli; order Caryophanales; family Bacillaceae; genus Bacillus; species Bacillus sp. CGMCC 1.16607. The sequence goes on along the minus strand of NZ_JBHUJX010000021.1, from coordinate 46,940 downwards.
TGTTGTTTGAAAATATATAACATTTGTACCGTAGACAGTAGGGGCTAACGCTTAAAAATCCTACCGAGGTTATTGATAGAATTAAGTTCGTTTAATTACGACTCTTTTATCTGCCTCCATGTCTACAAATGCAGCATGGAGGTTTTTATATGCTCGGTATAAATGTAGCAAATCTACAGGAGGTGTTATAGATGAGCAGCGCTATCGAATCAAAGAAATTAATCGTCGATGAAATCGCAGACAAGTTAAAAAACAGTAAATCAACTATTGTTGTTGATTACCGTGGACTAACAGTTGGTCAAGTAACTGAACTTCGTAAGCAATTACGTGAGGCAGGGATCGATTTCAAAGTTTACAAAAACTCTATGACTCGCCGTGCAGCAGAAGCTGCTGGGTTAGAAGGTTTAAATGCGGCTTTAACAGGCCCTAATGCTATCGCATTCTCAAATGAAGATGTAGTAGCACCAGCGAAAATCCTAAACGATTTTGCGAAAAAGAATGATGCACTTGAAATTAAAGCTGGTGTCATCGAAGGAAACATCGCAACTGTTGAAGAAGTTAAAGCTCTTGCTGAACTTCCATCACGCGAAGGTTTACTATCTATGTTACTCAGCGTTCTTCAAGCTCCTATCCGCAACCTTGCACTTGTTGCAAAAGCGGTGGCAGATCAAAAAGAAGAACAAGGCGCGTAAGCTGACCTTATCGGTATTATCATATTAAAACAAAATTTAAGGAGGAAATCTTATCATGACTAAAGAACAAATCATTGAAGCAGTTAAATCTATGACTGTTTTAGAATTAAACGACCTAGTAAAAGCAATCGAAGAAGAGTTTGGTGTAACTGCAGCTGCTCCTGTAGCTGTTGTGGCTGGTGGCGGTGCTGCTGCTGCTGAAGAAAAAACTGAGTTTGACGTTGTTCTTGCTTCTGCAGGCGACCAAAAAATCAAAGTTATCAAAGTTGTACGTGAAATCACTGGTCTTGGTCTTAAAGAAGCAAAAGACCTTGTTGACAACACTCCAAAGCCAGTTAAAGAAGGCGTTTCTAAAGAAGAAGCTGAAGATATCAAAGCTAAACTTGAAGAAGTTGGAGCTAACGTTGAAGTTAAGTAATTCAAATATGAAAAAGCTCGCTATTAGGCGGGCTTTTTTCCTCTAGTAAAAATTTAAATCCTCATTACACTTCTATCATATCTTTGGAGGTGGTAAAAGATGACTGAACATTACTATTCCAAAAAGCAACAAGTTGAAAGTAGTCCGCGAAACTGGAGTTTTAAACTAAGAGACCGTTCATTTCGATTTACAACAGACAATGGTGTATTTTCAAAGGCAGAGGTTGATTTTGGATCAAGATTATTAGTTGAAACTTTTATTTTTCCAGAAATAGGTGGGGACATACTTGATGTTGGTTGTGGTTATGGTCCAATTGGCCTTTCAATAGCGAATGCTGATTCTGGTCGTAAAGTACATATGGTAGACGTAAATGAAAGAGCACTTCATTTAGCAAAAGAGAATGCTGAGCTAAATCAAATCTCAAATGTTTCTATATATGAAAGTTATTGTTTGGACCAAGTGGTTACAGATAACTTTGCTGCAATCTTGACCAATCCACCAATTCGGGCGGGCAAGAAAGTGGTTCATCAAATTTTGGAACAAAGCTACCATCACTTAGTACCTCAAGGTGAATTGTGGGTTGTGATTCAAAAGAAACAGGGAGCACCTTCTGCGATTGAGAAATTAGAAGAGATTTTTTCTGAAGTTGAGGTCGTAGAGAAGAAAAAAGGCTATTTTATCATTAAGGCAACAAAACATTTGACGTAAGTAATACCCCTATGTTAGCATTATAAAATGCCAACAAAGTATACTCTGGAAAAATGCTAAATTAAACAATCTTTGTATAATTTTGGTTTAACGGGGAATGCTATTAAAATAATAGTGTAAATGTGGAAATGTGGTTTTTTTGCTTAAAAACCCTTTTTCTTTTTGTCTTATGGATGCATGATTTTTGCAACTATAAGATTTAATAGATGTAATAATAACGCTTGATTTGAGGGGTGAATCAGTTGACAGGACAACTAGTTCAATATGGACGACACCGCCAACGAAGAAGTTATGCGCGTATCAGTGAAGTTTTAGAATTACCAAATTTAATTGAAATCCAAACCTCTTCCTATCAGTGGTTTCTTGATGAGGGTTTGCGTGAGATGTTTCAGGATATTTCACCAATTGAAGACTTTACTGGTAATCTATCGCTAGAATTTATTGATTACAGTCTTGGCGAACCAAAATATTCCGTTGCGGAATCAAAAGAACGAGATGTCACATATTCGGCACCATTACGTGTGAAAGTGCGTCTTATCAACAAAGAAACTGGTGAAGTAAAAGACCAGGATGTTTTCATGGGGGATTTCCCTTTGATGACTGAAACAGGTACATTTGTGATCAATGGGGCTGAACGTGTTATCGTTTCTCAGCTTGTTCGTTCGCCAAGTGTATATTTCAGTGGGAAAGTTGATAAAAACGGTAAAAAAGGTTTTACCGCTACGGTTATTCCTAATCGTGGTGCATGGCTTGAATATGAGACAGATGCGAAAGATGTAGTATATGTTAGAATCGATCGTACCCGGAAACTACCCGTTACGGTTCTTTTGCGTGCTCTCGGGTTCGGCTCTGATCAGGAAATCACCGAATTGATTGGAGATAATGAATATCTTCGCAATACATTAGACAAAGACAATACAGAAAGCACTGAAAAAGCATTATTGGAAATTTATGAGCGTCTACGTCCAGGAGAACCGCCGACAGTAGAGAATGCAAAAAGCTTATTAGTTTCAAGATTTTTTGATCCTAAGCGCTATGATTTAGCGAGTGTAGGACGTTATAAAATTAATAAAAAGCTTCATATAAAAAATCGTTTGTTTGGTCAGCGTGTAGCAGAAACGCTTGTTGATCCAGAAACAGGTGAAATTATCGTTGAAAAAGGTACGATTTTAGATCGTCGTACTCTTGATAAAATTCTACCTTTCTTAGAAAACAATCATATTGGTTATAAGACGACACAGCCTGTAGGTGGGGTCGTTGAAGACGCAGTTACTTTACAGTCCATTAAAATCTATGCTCCGCATGATGATAATGAAAAGGTAATCAATGTAATTGGAAATGCCTATATTGAGGAACAGGTGAAAAATATTACGCCTGCAGACATCATGGCTTCCATTAGTTATTTCTTTAACCTATTACATGGGGTTGGCGACACAGATGATATCGATCATTTAGGTAATCGTCGCCTACGTTCTGTAGGTGAACTTCTACAAAATCAATTCCGTATTGGGTTATCTCGTATGGAACGGGTTGTTAGAGAAAGAATGTCTATTCAAGATACGGCAACTATCACTCCACAGCAATTAATTAATATACGTCCAGTAATTGCTTCTATTAAGGAGTTCTTTGGTAGTTCACAATTATCACAGTTCATGGATCAAACGAATCCATTAGCCGAGTTAACTCATAAACGTCGTTTATCTGCATTAGGACCAGGTGGTTTAACACGTGAACGCGCTGGATTTGAAGTACGTGACGTTCACTATTCGCATTATGGTCGTATGTGTCCGATTGAAACACCAGAGGGTCCAAACATTGGATTGATTAACTCTTTGTCGTCATATGCAAAAGTAAATCGCTTTGGATTTATCGAAACACCATATAGACGTATTGACCCTGATACAGGTAAAGTGACTTCTCGAATTGATTATTTAACAGCTGATGAACAAGATAACTATGTTGTCGCACAGGCGAACTCACTTCTATCTGATGACGGTTCATTCTTAGATGAAGATGTTGTAGCTCGTTTTAGGGATGAAAACGTCGTAGTCAATCGAGATCGAATTGACTATATGGATGTTTCGCCTAAGCAGGTTGTATCTGCAGCTACCGCTTGTATCCCATTCTTAGAAAATGACGACTCCAACCGTGCCTTAATGGGAGCGAACATGCAGCGTCAAGCAGTTCCGTTAATGCAACCAGAAGCTCCAAGAGTAGGAACTGGAATGGAATACGTTTCAGGTAAAGACTCGGGTGCTGCGGTTATTTGTAAACATGATGGAATTGTCGAACATGTGGAAGCACGTGAAGTATGGGTCCGTCGTGTAAAAGAAGTAGATGGTCAAGAAGTTAAGGGCGACCTAGATAAATATCGTATGCTTAAATTTATCCGTTCTAACCAAGGAACTTGCTATAATCAAAGACCAATTGTTGCTGTAGGTAATAGAGTAACAAAAGGTGAAATTTTAGCAGATGGTCCATCAATGGAACTGGGTGAATTGGCATTAGGACGTAACGTTCTTGTAGCCTTCCTAAACTGGGATGGTTATAACTATGAGGATGCCATCATCATGAGTGAAAGACTAGTGAAGGATGATGTATATACCTCGATTCATATTGAAGAATACGAATCAGAATCTCGTGATACAAAACTAGGGCCAGAAGAAATTACACGTGACATTCCGAATGTCGGTGAAGATGCTCTACGAAATTTAGACGAGCGAGGTATCATTCGAATTGGTGCTGAAGTAAAAGATGGAGATTTACTTGTTGGGAAGGTTACTCCTAAAGGTGTGACTGAATTAACAGCAGAAGAACGTCTATTACATGCTATATTCGGTGAAAAGGCTCGTGAAGTACGTGACACCTCCTTACGTGTTCCAAATGGTGGTGGTGGTATTGTTCTAGATGTAAAAGTCTTCAATCGTGAAGATGGTGACGAATTACCTCCAGGAGTAAACCAATTAGTACGTGCCTACATTGTTCAGAAACGTAAAATCTCTGAAGGTGATAAAATGGCTGGACGACACGGTAATAAAGGGGTAATTTCCCGTATTTTACCGGAAGAAGATATGCCGTATTTACCTGATGGTACACCTGTTGATATTATGTTAAATCCATTAGGGGTTCCATCTCGTATGAATATCGGTCAGGTATTAGAGCTTCATCTTGGAATGGCCGCACGTTATCTTAATATTCACGTAGCTTCTCCGGTATTTGACGGTGCTCGTGAGGAAGATGTATGGTCAACCATTGAAGAAGCAGGTATGGCTCGTGATGCGAAAACTGTCCTTTATGATGGCCGTACAGGAGAACCATTTGATAACCGTGTATCCGTTGGGGTCATGTACATGATTAAACTAGCGCACATGGTTGATGATAAGCTTCATGCTCGTTCTACTGGTCCTTACTCGCTTGTAACGCAGCAACCACTTGGTGGTAAGGCTCAGTTCGGTGGACAACGTTTTGGTGAGATGGAAGTATGGGCACTTGAAGCATATGGTGCTGCATATACATTGCAAGAAATTCTAACTGTAAAATCGGATGATGTTGTCGGTCGTGTGAAAACATACGAAGCGATAGTAAAAGGTGAAAATGTCCCTGAGCCAGGTGTCCCTGAGTCATTTAAAGTATTAATAAAAGAGCTTCAAAGTTTAGGTATGGATGTTAAAATTCTTTCCGGAAACGATGAAGAAATCGAAATGAGAGATACAGAAGATGATGATGACATTCAACAGGCAGAATCTTTTACGATTGCTCCTGAATCTGAAATCTCAGTAGAAACTGTAAGTATAAAAGACTAAATCCTCTTTCATTTATTGGTAGCTACTCCGCTCTAGAAAGAACGGAGTAGCGCCGATTAATCGCAATTAGGGTAAAACCTGAAGATCAAAAGGGAGGTAGCCCCTTGATAGATGTTAATAATTTTGAATATATGAAGATTGGTCTTGCTTCACCAGATAAGATTCGCTCTTGGTCTTTCGGTGAGGTGAAAAAGCCAGAAACTATTAATTATCGTACACTAAAGCCAGAAAAAGACGGTTTATTCTGCGAACGAATTTTTGGTCCTACAAAGGACTGGGAATGTCATTGCGGAAAATACAAACGTGTTCGTTATAAAGGTGTTGTCTGTGACCGATGCGGCGTTGAAGTGACGCGTGCAAAAGTCCGTCGTGAGCGCATGGGGCATATTGAATTAGCTGCTCCTGTATCTCATATTTGGTATTTTAAAGGGATTCCAAGTCGAATGGGTCTAGTATTAGACATGTCACCACGTGCATTAGAGGAAGTCATTTACTTTGCTTCTTATGTTGTGACAGAAACAGGCGACACGACTCTTGAAAAGAAACAATTATTATCAGAAAAAGAATATCGTGCTTACCGAGATAAGTACGGCAATAAATTCCAGGCATCTATGGGTGCCGAAGCCATTAAAAAGCTTTTACAAGATATCGAACTTTTAAAAGAAGTTGATATTTTAAAAGAGGAATTAAAAACAGCTCAAGGTCAACGTAGAACTCGAGCAATCAAACGTTTAGAAGTTTTAGAAGCATTCCGTAATTCAGGAAACGAGCCATCTTGGATGATATTAGATGTATTACCAGTTATTCCACCAGAACTTCGTCCGATGGTTCAATTGGATGGAGGTCGTTTTGCGACATCGGATCTAAATGATCTATATCGCCGTGTAATCAACCGTAACAATCGTTTAAAACGACTATTGGATTTAGGTGCTCCAAGTATTATCGTTCAAAATGAAAAACGTATGCTTCAGGAGGCAGTAGATGCTTTAATTGATAATGGTCGACGTGGACGTCCAGTTACAGGACCAGGAAATAGACCATTAAAATCTCTTTCACATATGCTTAAAGGGAAACAAGGTCGTTTCCGTCAAAATCTATTAGGTAAGCGTGTTGACTATTCTGGCCGTTCGGTTATCGTTGTTGGACCGAACTTAAAGATGTATCAATGTGGTCTTCCAAAAGAAATGGCTCTTGAATTATTTAAGCCGTTTGTTATGAAAGAGCTAGTAGAAAAAGGCTTAGCACATAATATTAAATCAGCTAAACGAAAAATTGAGAGAGTTCAGCCAGATGTGTGGGATGTCCTTGAGGATGTCATTAAAGAACATCCTGTTTTATTGAACCGTGCACCAACTCTACACAGACTTGGAATTCAAGCGTTCGAGCCGACATTGGTAGAAGGTCGTGCGATCCGCTTGCACCCATTAGTATGTACAGCTTATAACGCGGACTTCGATGGAGACCAAATGGCTGTTCACGTTCCGCTTTCTGCAGAAGCACAAGCAGAAGCTAGATTGCTCATGCTTGCAGCTCAAAACATCTTAAACCCTAAAGATGGTAAGCCAGTAGTAACACCTTCTCAAGATATGGTTTTAGGTAACTATTATTTAACGCTTGAGAGAGAAAATGCTGTTGGTGAGGGTATGATTTTTAAAGATACAAATGAAGCTTTACTAGCCTATCAAAATGGCTATGTTCATCTTCATACTCGTGTAGCAGTCCATGCTGGATCGCTTAATAACGAGACTTTTACAGATGAACAAAACCAAAAGTTATTAATTACGACTGTAGGTAAATTAATATTTAATGAAATTTTACCGAAGTCATTCCCTTATATTAATGAACCGACTCAAAATAATTTAGAGGTAGAAACTCCTGCTAAATATTTTGTGGAAAAAGGTGCAGATATTAAAACACTTATTAATGAAATGCCGCTAGTGGATCCATTTAAAAAGAAAATCCTTGGAAATATTATTGCAGAAGTATTTAAACGTTTTAAAATTACAGAAACGTCAAAAATGCTAGACCGCATGAAGGACTTAGGTTTTAAATATTCCTCTAAAGCTGGTATTACAGTAGGTGTAGCGGATATCGTTGTACTTGGTGAAAAAGAAGAAATTTTAAAAGAAGCTCAAACGAAAGTGGATAATGTCTTAAAGCAATTTAGACGTGGTTTAATCACTGAGGATGAGCGCTACGATCGTGTAATTTCTATTTGGAGCCAAGCGAAAGATGTTATTCAAGGAAAATTGATGAAATCTTTAAGTAAGACGAATCCAATTTTCATGATGAGTGATTCCGGAGCCCGTGGTAATGCTTCAAACTTTACACAGCTTGCTGGTATGCGTGGATTGATGGCCAACCCGGCTGGGCGAATTATTGAGTTACCGATTAAGTCAAGTTTCCGTGAAGGATTAACCGTTTTAGAATACTTTATCTCTACGCATGGTGCTCGTAAAGGTCTTGCGGATACAGCCCTTAAAACAGCTGACTCAGGATATTTAACAAGACGTCTTGTTGATGTTGCCCAAGATGTCATTGTCCGTGATGATGATTGTGGTACTGACCGCGGATTATTAGTAAGTGCGTTAAGAGATGGCACTGAAATTATTGAGCCGTTAGAAGAACGTCTAATCGGTCGCTATGCACGTAAAGTGATTAAACACCCTGAAACAAATCAAGTACTGGTAGAAGAGAATGGTCTAATTACTGAGGATATTGCGAAAGAGATTACTTCTTCCGGAATTGAAACAGTAAACATCAGATCTGCCTTTACATGTAATACGAGACATGGTGTGTGTAAAAAGTGTTATGGCCGCAATTTAGCAACGGGTCAGGAAGTAGAAGTAGGCGAGGCAGTTGGAATTATCGCTGCTCAATCTATTGGAGAGCCTGGTACACAGTTAACGATGCGTACATTCCATACTGGTGGGGTAGCAGGGGATGATATTACCCAAGGTTTACCGCGTATTCAAGAATTATTTGAAGCACGTAATCCTAAAGGGCAAGCTGTTATTTCTGAACTTAATGGTGTGGTTGTTGGAATTAATGAAGGTCGAGACCGTCAACACGAAATCATTGTTCAAGGTGAACTTGAATCAAGAACATACACAGCTCCGTATACTGCACGTTTAAAGGTTGCTGTAAACGATCATGTGTTAAGAGGTCAAGAGCTTACAGAAGGTTCCATTGATCCGAAGGAATTATTAAGAGTAAAAGACGTTGGTTCTGTCCAAGAGTATTTATTACGTGAAGTTCAAAAAGTTTACCGTATGCAAGGGGTAGAAATTGGTGATAAGCACGTTGAAGTAATGGTTCGACAAATGCTTCGTAAAGTTCGTGTTATTGATGCGGGTGAAACAGATGTATTACCTGGATCATTATTAGATATTCACCAGTTTACTGATGCTAACGAGAAGGCATTATTAGAAGGTAATTTACCTGCAACATGCCGACCAGTTCTTCTTGGTATTACGAAAGCTTCACTTGAAACAGATTCGTTCTTATCAGCTGCTTCTTTCCAAGAAACAACTCGTGTTCTAACAGATGCAGCAATCAAAGGTAAAAGAGATGAATTACTTGGATTAAAAGAAAACGTCATAATCGGAAAACTTGTACCTGCAGGAACTGGAATGCAGCGTTATCGCAAAACAGAGTCATTCCTAAAAGGTGAAATGACAGAAGAACCACTATTAGTAGAATAAACAGTTTCGGTACTTGTGGAATATCCACAAGTACCGTGTTTTTGAAATATCTTGTTGACAATGATTTTTACAAATGATAATATAGCAAAGGTGCTCCTATTCACCTGATACTTTGGAGGATATCCTAATGTCTTATGAAAAAGTATTACAGGCAAAAGATATAATTGTAGGAACAAAGCAAACAGTGAAGGCTCTACGAGAAGGTACCGTTAAATCTTTAGTCGTTGCAAATGATGCTGACCTAAGAGTAACATCAAAGGTAGTGGAAATTGCTAAAGAAGTTAATACGCCTATCTACTATGTGGATTCAATGAAAAAGCTGGGAAAGGCTTGTGGAATTGAAGTTTCTGCTGCCACTGTTGCCATACTTTATTAAAAACTGTTTTTGTGGGTCGTCTTGATCTTCAAGAACTTTGTTTTTGCTTCAAAATGAACCACCTGGATGTGTGGGCTTAACAAAAATGTGAAGGGAGGAAAAATCATGCCTACTATTAATCAATTAGTGCGCAAGCCTCGTAAATCAATCGAGGAAAAATCAAAATCACCTGCGCTTAATAAAGGTTATAATAGCTTCAAAAAATCTCATACGAATGTAACTTCACCTCAAAAACGTGGTGTTTGTACACGTGTTGGTACAATGACACCAAAGAAACCGAACTCAGCGTTACGTAAATATGCGCGTGTTCGTTTAACAAACGGTATCGAGGTAACAGCTTACATTCCTGGTATCGGTCATAACTTACAAGAACACAGCGTTGTATTAATTCGCGGTGGACGTGTAAAAGACTTACCAGGGGTACGTTATCACATTGTGCGTGGAGCGCTTGACACTGCTGGTGTTAACAACCGTATGCAAGGTCGTTCCAAATACGGAACTAAGAGACCGAAAGCTCCGAAAAAATAATAAACTAAAAATAATTTGAATGAACAAGTCTGAAAGGAGGAAACAACATGCCACGTAAAGGTCCTGTAGCAAAAAGAGATGTATTACCAGATCCGATTTACAACTCAAAATTAGTTACTCGTCTAATTAACAAAATGATGATAGATGGTAAAAGAGGTAAATCTCAAGCTATTCTATATGCATCATTTGATATCATCCGTGAACGCACGGGCAAAGAGCCAATGGAAGTTTTCGATCAAGCTCTTAAAAATATCATGCCAGTTCTAGAAGTAAAAGCTCGTCGTGTAGGTGGGTCAAACTACCAAGTACCAGTAGAGGTGCGTCCTGATCGTCGTACAACACTTGGTCTTCGTTGGTTAGTAAACTATTCACGTAATCGCGGTGAAAAAACGATGGAAGAGCGTTTAGCTCATGAAATTCTTGATGCAGCTAACAACACTGGTGCTGCGGTTAAGAAACGTGAAGATACACACAAAATGGCTGAAGCAAACAAAGCGTTTGCTCATTATCGCTGGTAGAATCACCTTCAATCCAATACTATTTATCCTAGGAAGGAGAAAGACCCAATGGCAAGAGAGTTCTCCTTAGAAAACACTCGTAATATCGGTATCATGGCTCATATTGATGCTGGTAAAACGACTACAACTGAGCGTGTCCTTTATTACACTGGTAAGATCCATAAAATCGGTGAAACACATGAAGGTGCGTCTCAAATGGACTGGATGGAGCAGGAACAAGAGCGCGGAATTACAATTACTTCCGCTGCTACAACTGCTCAATGGAAAGGTCATCGAGTAAACATCATTGATACACCAGGGCACGTAGACTTCACAATTGAAGTTGAACGTTCATTACGTGTACTTGATGGAGCGGTTGCTGTACTTGATGCACAGTCTGGTGTTGAGCCTCAAACTGAAACAGTTTGGCGCCAAGCAACAACTTACGGTGTACCACGTGTAGTATTCGTAAATAAAATGGACAAAATCGGCGCGGATTTCTTGTATTCTGTAGGTACAATTCATGACCGTTTACAAGCAAATGCACATCCAATTCAATTACCAATCGGTGCAGAAGATCAATTCGAAGGAATCATCGATTTAATCGAAATGAAAGCTACATTCTATGGTAATGATTTAGGAACCGATATCGAAGTACGCGATATTCCAGCTGAGTATATGGACAAAGCTCAAGAATATCGTGAAAAGTTAGTTGAAGCAGTCGCTGAACTAGATGAGAATTTGATGGAGAAATACCTTGGTGGCGAAGAGATCACTATCGAAGAGCTTAAAGCTGCTATTCGAAAAGGTACTACAAACGTTGAGTTTTATCCTGTAATTTGCGGATCTGCTTTCAAAAACAAAGGTGTTCAATTAATGCTTGATGCGGTAATCGACTATCTTCCATCTCCATTAGATGTACCTGCTATTAAAGGTACATTACCGGATACAGACGAAGAAGTAGAACGTCATTCAAGTGACGAAGAGCCGTTCTCAGCACTTGCATTTAAAGTAATGACGGACCCTTATGTAGGTAAATTAACATTCTTCCGTGTATACTCTGGAACATTAGAGTCAGGATCATATGTACAAAACTCTACAAAAGGTAAACGTGAGCGTGTAGGACGTATCCTTCAAATGCATGCGAACAGCCGTCAAGAAATTTCAAAAGTATATGCTGGTGACATTGCTGCTGCTGTTGGTTTGAAAGACACTACTACTGGTGATACGCTTTGTGATGACAAAAACCTTGTTATCTTAGAGTCTATGGTATTCCCAGAGCCAGTAATTGAGCTTTCAGTTGAACCTAAGTCAAAAGCAGACCAAGACAAAATGTCAACTGCATTACAAAAATTACAAGAAGAAGATCCATCATTTAGAGCACATACTGATGCAGAAACTGGTCAAACGATCATTGCTGGTATGGGTGAGCTACACTTAGACATCATCGTTGATCGTATGCGTCGCGAGTTTAAAGTTGAAGCTAATGTTGGAGCTCCACAGGTTGCTTACAGAGAAACTTTCCGTGCTTCTGCTTCAGTTGAAGGTAAGTTTGCTCGTCAATCTGGTGGTCGTGGTCAATACGGACACGTTTGGATTGAATTCTCACCAAACGATGAAGGAAAAGGCTTCGAATTCGTTAATGGAATTGTCGGTGGTGTTGTTCCACGTGAATACATCCCAGCAGTTGAAGCAGGTCTAAAAGATGCCCTTGAAAGAGGGGTTCTTGCTGGATATCCTATGGTTGATATTAAAGCAAGACTATTTGATGGATCTTACCATGATGTTGACTCCTCTGAAATGGCGTTTAAGATTGCTGCTTCTATGGCTCTTAAAAATGCTGCTTCCAAGTGTCAACCAGTCATCCTTGAGCCAGTCATGAAAGTAGAAGTAATTATTCCTGAAGAATATCTTGGTGATATCATGGGACAAATCACTTCACGTCGTGGACGAGTTGAAGGTATGGATGCTCGTGGTAATGCTCAAGTTGTTCGTGCAATGGTTCCACTTTCAGAAATGTTTGGTTACGCAACATCTCTTCGTTCAAGTACACAAGGTCGTGGAGTATTCTCTATGCACTTTGATCATTACGAAGATGTTCCAAAATCAATTTCTGAAGAAATCGTTAAAAAAAATAAAGGTGAATAATTGATTTTCACCAAACTTTAAAGTATAACTACTTATGTAAGCAGAGGTAAGAAAAAGGGACAACCCTTTTTCTTACTTCCATATATACTTAACCTTAAAATTAAGAGGAGGATTTCCTAATGGGTAAAGCTAAATTCGATCGCTCAAAGCCACACGTAAATATCGGTACAATCGGTCACGTTGACCATGGTAAAACAACTTTAACAGCTGCAATCACTTCTGTTCTTGCTAAATCAGGTAAAGCTGAAGCACGTGCATACGATCAAATCGACGGTGCACCAGAAGAGCGTGAGCGTGGAATCACTATCTCAACTGCACACGTTGAGTATGAAACTGACACTCGTCACTATGCACACGTTGACTGCCCAGGACATGCTGACTATGTTAAGAACATGATCACTGGTGCTGCTCAAATGGACGGCGGTATCTTAGTAGTATCTGCTACTGATGGTCCAATGCCACAAACTCGTGAGCACATCCTTTTATCTCGTCAAGTAGGTGTACCTCACTTAGTAGTTTTCATGAACAAATGTGATATGGTTGAAGACGAAGAGCTTCTTGAATTAGTAGAAATGGAAATTCGTGACCTATTATCAGAATACGAATTCCCTGGTGATGACACTCCAGTTATCAAAGGATCTGCCCTTAAAGCATTAGAAGGCGATGCTGCTTGGGAAGAAAAAATCATTGAACTTATGAATGCAGTTGATGAGTATGTACCAACACCAACTCGTGACACTGATAAGCCATTCATGATGCCTGTTGAGGATGTATTCTCAATTACAGGTCGTGGAACTGTTGCTACTGGACGTGTTGAGCGTGGAGTAGTTAAAGTTGGTGACGTAGTTGAAATCGTAGGTTTTACTGAAGAGCCAAAATCTACTACTGTAACAGGTGTAGAAATGTTCCGTAAGCTTCTTGACTATGCAGAAGCTGGAGATAATATTGGTGCACTTCTTCGTGGGGTATCTCGTGAAGAAATCGAGCGTGGTCAAGTTTTGGCAAAACCAAAATCAATCACACCACACACAAAATTTAAAGCACAAGTTTACGTATTATCTAAAGAAGAAGGTGGACGTCATACTCCATTCTTCACAAACTATCGTCCACAATTCTATTTCCGTACTTCTGACATCACTGGTATTTGTATGCTTCCAGAAGGCGTGGAAATGGTTATGCCTGGCGACCATATCGAAATGACAGTTGAACTTATTGCACCAATCGCAATCGAAGAAGGAACTAAGTTCTCAATTCGTGAAGGTGGACGTACTGTAGGTTCAGGTTCAATCACTACAATTACTGAATAATTTTTAAAATAGAAAAAGCAGTTGGATGACGATCCATCTGCTTTTTTTTATTAAATAAAACATGTTTCTTCTATATAAGTGTAAAAGATATATCACTTAAAATGGACAATAATAAATTGTTGAAATTTTTGGCGTTTCAATTCTTCTATTGTATTTGTGGTATCGAGTCGTTATAATATAAAAAGTGCAAAACATAAGTAAAAAACATAATTAAGTGTTGCATATGACTTATGTATTATGTATAATAGACAATGTTGGTCTTTGACTGCGATGATGTGAAAGGTTGCTGACACACCCGGCCGCTTTGCCATGGCGAGTGTGTGGGAAATTTTCACGGAGAATGTCTATAGTAAAATAGGCGAAAAGGAGGGAAAGTAATGGCAAAACAAAAAATTCGTATCCGTTTAAAAGCATATGATCACAGAATTCTTGATCAATCTGCTGAGAAGATTGTTGAAACTGCAAAACGTTCTGGTGCGGCTGTATCTGGTCCAATTCCGTTACCAACTGAGAAGTCAATTTACACAATTCTTCGTGCGGTTCATAAGTACAAAGATTCTCGTGAGCAATTCGAGATGCGTACTCATAAGCGTCTAATTGATATTGTGAATCCAACTCCACAAACAGTTGATTCATTAATGCGTTTAGATTTACCATCTGGTGTAGATATTGAAATTAAACTTTAATAAATAATTGTAGATTAACATAGGAGGTGTGACTAATGACCAAAGGAATCTTAGGAAGAAAAATTGGTATGACTCAAGTTTTTGCTGATAATGGTAATCTTATTCCGGTAACTGTAATTGAAGCTGCTGATAACGTTGTTCTTCAAAAGAAGACGATTGAAGCTGATGGATATGAGGCGGTTCAGGTTGGTTTTGAAACAAAGCGTGAAAAGGTTTCTAACAAACCAGAAAAAGGACATGTTGCCAAGGCAAATACTGCTCCTAAGCGCTTCGTACGCGAGTTTCGCGGTGAGGGTTTAGCAGCATATGAGGTTGGTCAGGAAGTCAAAGTTGAAATTTTCGCTGCAGGCGATATCGTAGATGTAACAGGTGTTTCTAAAGGTAAAGGTTTCCAAGGTGTAATTAAACGTCACGGACAATCAAAAGGACCAATGGCTCACGGTTCTCGTTACCATCGTCGCCCAGGTTCAATGGGACCTGTTGCTCCAAACCGCGTTTTCAAAGGTAAAAAGTTAGCTGGACGTATGGGTGGAGAGCAAGTTACTGTACAAAACCTAGAAATTATTAAAGTTGATGTTGAACGCAACTTATTATTAGTTAAAGGTAATGTACCTGGACCAAGAAAAGGTTTATTAAAAATTAAAAGTGCGGTAAAAGCATAATTAGTTTGTAAGAAAGGAGGAAAACGTAAATGCCGAAAGTAGCATTATTCAACCAAACTGGCAGTCAAGTTGGTGAAATTGAATTAAATGATTCCGTATTTGGTATCGCGCCTAATAACCATGTGCTTTTCGAAGCGGTTGTTATGCAAAGAGCATCATTACGCCAAGGTAACCATAAAGTAAAAGGCCGTTCTGAAGTACGTGGTGGTGGACGTAAGCCATGGAAACAAAAAGGAACTGGTCGTGCACGTCAAGGTTCAATCCGTTCGCCACAATGGCGCGGAGGTGGGATCGTATTTGGTCCTGTACCACGTAGCTATAGCTATAAATTACCGAAAAAAGTGCGTCGTTTAGCTATTAAATCAGCACTTTCTTCAAAAGTATTAGAGGAAAACATTTTAGTACTAGAAAGCCTTGCTTTTGAAGCTCCTAAAACAAAAGAATTCGCAAGTGTATTAAAAGGACTTTCTGTTGAGAAGAAAGCTTTAATCGTAACTGCGGATTTAGAAGAGAATGTTGCATTATCTGCTCGTAACATCCCAGGAGTTACTGTAGTAACTGCAGCAGGCATTAATGTTTTAGATGTTTTAAATCATGATAAATTAATCATGACTAAAGCAGCGGTTGAAAAAGTAGAGGAGGTGCTTGCATAATGGATGCACGCGATATCATTAAGCGCCCCGTAATCACTGAAAAATCAACTGATCAAATGACAGAAAAGAAATATACGTTTGAAGTTGATGTTAAAGCTAATAAAACTCAAGTTAAAGATGCTATTGAAGTGATCTTTGGAGTTGAGGTTGAAAAAGTAAACATCATGAACTATAAAGGTAAATTCAAGCGTATGGGTAAATTCGGTGGTTACACAAATAAACGCCGTAAAGCAACTGTTAAATTAACTGCTGATAGCAAAGAAATCGAATTCTTTGAAGCATAATTCATTCACTAGAAGAGGAGGGAAATAGAATGGCGATTAAAAAGTACAAACCTACCTCCAATGGTCGTCGCGGCATGACAGTTTCTGATTTCGCTGAAATCACAACTAGCACACCTGAAAAATCTTTGCTAGCTCCTGTAAAGAGAAAAGGTGGCCGTAATAACCAAGGTAAGTTAACTGTTCGTCATCAAGGTGGCGGCCATAAGCGTCAATACCGTCTAATCGATTTCAAACGCGATAAAGATGGCATTCCAGGACGCGTTGCTACAATTGAGTACGATCCAAACCGTTCTGCAAATATTGCACTAATTAACTATGCTGATGGAGAAAAGCGTTATATCTTAGCTCCTAAAAACTTAGTAGTAGGTCTTGAAGTAATGTCTGGACCAGATGCTGACATTAAAGTGGGTAACGCACTTCCGTTAGCAAATATCCCAGTTGGTACTGTAGTACACAACATCGAATTAAAACCAGGAAAAGGTGGACAATTAGTCCGTTCAGCTGGTACTTCAGCACAAGTTCTTGGTAAAGAAGGTAAATACGTATTAGTACGTTTAACTTCTGGTGAGGTTCGTATGATACTAGCTACTTGCCGTGCTTCAATCGGTCAAGTTGGTAACGAACAACACGAACTAATTAACATTGGTAAAGCAGGTCGTTCTCGTTGGTTAGGCAAACGTCCAACTGTACGTGGATCTGTAATGAACCCTAACGACCATCCACACGGTGGTGGGGAAGGACGTTCACCAATCGGACGTAAGTCTCCAATGTCTCCATGGGGTAAACCAACTCTTGGATTCAAGACACGTAAGAAAAAGAACAAATCCGACAAGTTTATTGTACGTCGTCGTAAAAAATAAAGGGATTGTACTACGGTTCGTAAATAGAACCGTAGACCAGTCACGAAGGGAGGTTCAATCATGGGTCGCAGTTTAAAAAAAGGACCATTTGTTGATGACCATTTATTCGTTAAGATCGAAAAATTAAATGAAACTGAAGGCAAACAAGTTGTAAAAACTTGGTCTCGCCGTTCTACGATCTTCCCACAATTTATCGGCCACACGATCGCTGTTTATGATGGTCGTAAACATGTGCCTGTATATGTTACAGAAGACATGGTAGGTCACAAGCTTGGAGAATTCGCTCCATCTCGTACTTACAAAGGCCATGGTAATGATGACAAGAAAACAAGACGTTAATGAGAGGAGGCATTTTCATGCAAGCTAAAGCTGTTGCAAGAACAGTTCGTATTGCTCCTCGTAAGGCACGTTTAGTGGTTGACTTAATTCGAGGCAAGCAAGTTGGTGAAGCGGTGGCGATTTTAAATCTTACACCAAAAGCAGCTTCTCCAATCGTGGAAAAAGTATTAAAATCCGCCTTGGCAAATGCTGAGCATAACTATGAAATGGATGTAAATAGTTTAGTGGTATCACAAGCATTCGTTGACGAAGGACCAACTTTAAAAAGATTCCGTCCTCGCGCAATGGGCCGTGCTAGCCAAATTAACAAGCGCACTAGCCATATCACTATCGTTTTATCAGAAAAGAAGGAGGGATAAGCCGTGGGTCAAAAAGTAAATCCGGTCGGATTGCGTGTCGGGATCATCCGTGATTGGGAATCCAAATGGTACGCAGGTAAAGACTATGCTACTCTTTTGCATGAAGACCTTAAGATTCGCGAGTATGTAGCAAAGCGTTTAAAAGATGCTTCAGTTTCTAAAGTTGAAATTGAGCGTGCTGCAAACCGTATAAATGTAACTATTCACACTGCGAAGCCTGGTATGGTTATCGGTAAAGGTGGTACGGAAGTGGAAGCACTTCGTAAAGCACTTAACGAACTTACTGGCAAGCGTGTACACATTAATATTCTTGAAATCAAAAAAGCGGATATGGATGCACTATTAGTTGCAGAAAATATCGCTCGTCAATTAGAAAATCGTGTATCATTCCGTCGTGCACAAAAGCAAGTTATTCAACGTGCTATGCGTGCAGGAGCTAAAGGAATCAAAACAATGGTATCTGGTCGTTTAGGCGGAGCAGATATTGCTCGCTCTGAACACTACAGCGAGGGAACAGTTCCACTTCATACTCTTCGTGCAGATATCGATTATGCACACGCAGAAGCAGATACTACTTACGGTAAACTTGGCGTAAAAGTATGGATTTATCGTGGAGAGGTCCTTCCTACTAAGAAGAAAACAGAGGAAGGAGGCAAATAATATGTTATTACCAAAACGCGTAAAATATCGTCGTGTGCATCGCGGAAATATGCGCGGTCAATCAAAAGGCGGTACTGAAGTAAACTTTGGTGAATTTGGTCTACAAGCTACTGAAGCTTCTTGGATCACTAACCGTCAGATCGAAGCAGCGCGTATTGCGATGACTCGTTACATGAAGCGTGGAGGAAAAGTTTGGATTAAAATTTTCCCACACAAATCATATACAGCAAAGCCTCTAGAAGTGCGGATGGGTTCCGGTAAAGGGGCACCAGAAGGATGGGT
The DNA here is from genome assembly GCF_042683745.1 of Bacillus sp. CGMCC 1.16607. Lineage (NCBI taxonomy): Bacteria > Bacillati > Bacillota > Bacilli > Caryophanales > Bacillaceae > Bacillus > Bacillus sp. CGMCC 1.16607. Next base: position 27,974 of record NZ_JBHUJX010000021.1, on the reverse strand, counting down.
AGCAGTTGTTAAACCTGGAAGAATTATGTTCGAGGTTGCGGGTGTTTCTGAAGAAATCGCTCGTGAAGCATTGCGCCTAGCAGCACACAAACTTCCTGTAAAATGTAAGTTTGTAAAACGTGAAGAAATTGGTGGTGAATCAAATGAGAGCTAATGAAATTAAAGAACTTACCACTGCCGAAATTGAACAAAAAGTTAAGTCATTAAAGGAAGAGCTTTTCAACCTTCGCTTTCAATTGGCGACTGGACAACTTGAAAATACAGCTCGCATTCGTGAAGTGCGCAAAGCGATTGCTCGCATGAAAACTGTGATTCGTGAAAGAGAAATCGGCGTTAACAATCGATAATTGGGAGGAGGTTCGCAAATGAGTGAACGCAACCAACGCAAAGTTTATACTGGACGCGTTGTTTCAGATAAGATGGACAAAACAGTAACCGTTCTTGTCGAAACATACAAAAAGCATCCTCTTTACGGTAAACGCGTAAAGTACTCTAAAAAGTTTAAAGCTCATGATGAGCAAAACACAGCAAAGGTTGGCGACGTTGTACGTATCATGGAAACTCGCCCGCTTTCAGCTACAAAACGCTTCCGTTTAGTAGAAGTAGTAGAAAAAGCAGTTATTATTTAATTGTTCGGATAAGCTTCAATCCGAAGGGAGGTTACACACATGATCCAACAAGAAACACGTTTAAAAGTTGCTGATAATTCTGGTGCACGTGAAGTACTTACAATTAAAGTTCTAGGTGGTTCTGGTCGTAAAACGGCTAACATCGGTGATATAATCGTTTGTACGGTGAAACAAGCAACACCAGGTGGCGTTGTTAAAAAAGGTGATGTAGTTAAAGCAGTTATTGTTCGTACAAAAACTGGTGCTCGTCGCCAAGACGGTTCATACATTAAGTTCGATGAGAACGCATGTGTAATTATCAAAGAAGATAAGAGCCCACGTGGAACTCGTATCTTTGGACCAGTTGCCCGTGAACTTCGTGACAGCAACTTTATGAAAATTGTATCTTTAGCTCCAGAAGTATTATAATAAATTTTTTGCCTTTAAGGAGGTGCGAACAGATGCATGTAAAAAAAGGTGACAAAGTAATGGTCATCTCCGGTAAGGATAAAGGCAAAACAGGAGTAATTCTTGAAGCCTATCCTAAACAAAGCCGTGTACTCGTAGAAGGAATTAACGTTGTAAAAAAACATTCAAAACCTTCTCAAGCTAATCCGCAAGGCGGAATCATTAGCCAAGAGGCACCTGTCCATGTATCAAACGTTATGCCTATCGATCCAAAGTCCGGTAACCCAACTCGTGTAGGTTACAAAACGGTTGATGGCAATAAAGTACGCGTAGCGAAAAAATCCGGTGAAGTACTAGATAAATAGTCAATAAAGAAGGGAGGTACGATGGATGAACCGCCTAAAAGAAAAATATGTAAAAGAAATTACTCCAGCTCTTATGAGTAAATTTAGTTATAAATCTGTAATGCAAGTACCGAAGCTTGACAAAATCGTAATTAACATGGGTATCGGTGATGCAGTTGCTAACGCAAAAGCACTTGATGTTGCTGTTGAAGAATTAGCAACAATCACTGGTCAAAAACCAGTTGTTACTCGTGCAAAGAAATCAATTGCAGGCTTCCGTTTACGTGAAGGTATGCCTATCGGAGCTAAAGTAACACTTCGTGGCGAGCGTATGTATGAGTTTATCGATAAATTAGTATCTGTATCTCTACCACGTGTACGTGACTTCCGCGGTGTTTCTAAAAAGTCATTTGATGGCCGTGGTAACTACACTTTAGGTGTAAAAGAGCAATTAATCTTCCCTGAAATTGATTACGATAAAGTAAGCAAGGTACGTGGAATGGATATTGTTATCGTAACTACTGCTAACACTGATGAAGAGGCTCGTGAATTATTAACACAAATCGGAATGCCATTTCAAAAGTAATCGCTAAAATGAGGGAGGCGAAAACGTGGCTAAAAAGTCAATGATTGTGAAACAAAAGCGCACTCAAAAATTTAAAGTTCAAGAGTACACACGTTGCGAACGTTGCGGACGTCCACACTCTGTATACCGTAAATTTAAGCTTTGCCGTATTTGTTTCCGTGAATTAGCATACAAAGGACAAATTCCTGGTGTGAAAAAAGCTAGCTGGTAAAACCCAAATTCTGGGAAGGAGGTAAAAACAAATGGTCATGACAGATCCAATTGCAGATATGCTTACCCGCATTCGTAATGCGAACATGGTACGTCACGAGAAGTTAGAAGTACCTGCTTCTAACATGAAAAAAGAGATCGCTGAAATCCTTAAGCGTGAAGGTTTCGTACGTGATGTTGAATATATCGAGGATAATAAACAAGGTATTATCCGTATTTTCTTAAAGTATGGTTCAAACAATGAGCGCGTAATTACTGGTCTAAAACGTATTAGTAAACCAGGACTTCGTGTTTATGCGAAATCTAATGAAGTACCACGTGTACTTAACGGTCTAGGTATCGCGCTAGTTTCTACTTCACAAGGTGTTTTAACAGACAAAGAAGCTCGTGCTAAACAAGCTGGTGGAGAAGTTTTAGCGTACGTTTGGTAAGAGATTTTCTGAAATGATAGGAGGTGCACTAAATGTCACGTATTGGTAAAAAACCAATTGAACTACCAACAGGTGTTACGTTAACAAACAATAACGGCACTGTTACTGTAAAGGGTCCTAAAGGTGAGTTAACTCGTACTTTTAACTCTGATATCGAAATCAAAGTGGAAGAGAATGTTGTAACTATTTCTCGTCCATCTGATGCAAAAGAACATCGTGCTTTACATGGTACAACACGTGCCGTTCTTGCTAATATGGTTGAAGGTGTTTCTAACGGATTTGCAAGAAACCTTGAGTTAATTGGGGTTGGTTACCGTGCTCAAAAGCAAGGGAACAAACTTATATTAAACGTAGGTTACTCTCATCCAGTAGAATTTGAACCGGAACAAGGTCTAGAAATCGAAGTTCCTGCTAACACAAAGATCACTGTTAAAGGAATTGACAAAGAGCGTGTTGGCGCATTAGCTGCTAATATTCGTGATGTTCGTCCACCAGAGCCGTATAAAGGTAAAGGTATTCGTTATGAAGGTGAATTTGTTCGCCGCAAAGAAGGTAAAACAGGTAAGTAATGCCGCATAGGTAAACGAAAGGAGTGACGTAAATGATTACGAAGCTTGATAAAAACGCTACTCGCAAGAAAAGACATGCTCGTGTTCGTGCGAAACTTAGCGGTACTGAAGCTCGTCCTCGTCTAAATGTGTTTCGTTCTAGTAAACACATTTACGCTCAATTAATTGACGATGTAAACGGAGTAACTTTAGCTAGCGCTTCTAGTTTAGATAAAGAATTAACTCTTGATTCTACAAGCAATGTTGAAGCAGCACAAAAGGTCGGAGAATTAGTTGCTAAACGTGCGGTAGAAAAAGGTATTAAAGCTGTCGTATTCGACCGTGGTGGATACCTCTATCATGGACGCGTTCAGGCATTAGCTGACGCTGCTCGCGAAAACGGCTTAGAATTTTAATAGTCAAAGGAGGGACACAAAAAGATGCGTCGTATTGATCCAAACAAACTTGAACTTGAAGAACGCGTAGTTACCGTTAATCGTGTAGCTAAAGTTGTTAAAGGTGGACGTCGTTTCCGTTTCTCTGCTCTTGTAGTAGTTGGAGATAAAAACGGTCACGTTGGTTTCGGTACTGGTAAAGCACAAGAGGTACCAGATGCTATCCGTAAAGCAATTGAAGATGCGAAGAAAAACTTAATTGAAGTACCTATGGTTGGTACTACACTTCCACACCAAGTCATCGGTCAATTTGGTGCTGGTGAAATTCTTTTAAAACCTGCTGCTGAAGGTTGTGGAGTTATCGCTGGTGGACCAGTTCGTGCCGTACTTGAATTAGCTGGAGTTCAAGATATTCTTTCTAAATCACTAGGAACTAACACTCCTATTAATATGGTTCGTGCAACAATGAACGGACTTAAACAATTAAAACGTGCTGAGGACGTAGCGAAATTACGTGGTAAATCAGTAGAAGAACTGTTAGGATAAGGAGGGAAAATCAAATGGCGAATAAATTAGAAATTACCCTTACTCGCAGTGTGATTGGCCGTCCACAAGATCAACGTGAAACAGTTAAAGCCCTTGGATTACGTAAAGTAAATCAAACTGTTGAGCAACAAGACAACCCGGCTATCCGTGGTATGATCAACAAAGTTGCTCACCTTGTTACGGTTAAAGAACTTTAATCGATTCTTCTTACATTAAGGAGGTGCCCATATGAAACTTCATGAATTAAAACCTGCAGAAGGATCTCGTCAAGAACGTAAGCGTTTAGGACGTGGTATTGGTTCTGGTCAAGGTAAAACTGCTGGTAAAGGACATAAAGGTCAAAACGCTCGTTCCGGTGGCGGTGTACGTCTAGGATTTGAGGGTGGTCAAACACCTTTATTCATCCGTTTACCAAAACGTGGATTTACAAATATCAATCGTAAAGAATTTGCAATTGTAAACCTTGACACTTTAAACCGCTTCGAAGATGGTACTGAAGTAACACCAGAATTATTAATCGAAGCTGGTATTGTTAAAAGTGAAAAAGCAGGAATTAAAATTCTTGCTAAAGGTAGTGTTGAGAAAAAATTGACAGTGAAAGCTCACAAATTTTCCTCAGCTGCTAAAGAAGCGATTGAAGCTGCTGGCGGTCAAACTGAGGTGTTGTAATGTTTTCGACAATCTCCAATTTTATGCGCGTGGGTGATATTAGACGAAAAATCATATTCACCCTTTTAATGTTAATCGTATTCCGAATTGGTACATTTATACCTGTGCCAAATGTGAATGCTGAAGTTCTTGCTGCACAAGATCAGCTAAGTGTGTTCGGTGTTCTAAATACCTTTGGTGGTGGAGCGTTAAAAAACTTCTCCATTCTTGCAATGGGGATTATGCCGTATATTACTGCATCAATCATTATCCAACTTTTACAGATGGATGTGGTGCCGAAATTTACGGAATGGTCTAAGCAGGGAGATGTTGGACGCCGTAAACTAGCACAGTTTACCCGTTATTTCACGATCGTGCTTGGATTTATTCAAGCATTTGGAATGTCCTATGGTTTTAACAATATGGCCAATGGACAATTAATTGAAAAACCTGGAGTAACTACGTACTTGTTGATTGCAACTGTTTTAACTGCAGGTACTGCATTTCTATTATGGTTAGGGGAACAGATTACTTCAAAAGGTGTAGGAAACGGAATCTCTATTATTATCTTTGCTGGTATCGTAGCTGGTATTCCTTCTACAGTGAACCAGATTTACGCACAACAATTCGAGAATGCTGGAGAGCAACTTTTCTTACGTATTATTACAGTTATTTTGATTATCCTAGCTGTAGTTGCTGTAATTGTTGGAACAATTTTCATTCAACAGGCACTACGTAAAATTCCAATTCAATATGCGAAACGAATGAGTGTGGGTCGTAATCCAGTTGGCGGACAGTCAACTCATTTACCATTAAAAGTAAATGCAGCTGGTGTTATTCCTGTTATCTTTGCCGTTTCATTTATCATTACACCAAAAACGATTGCGTCATTTTTTCCACAAAATGATGTAACACTTTGGATTCAACGAGTTTTTGACTACACTCATCCAATAGGGATGATTATGTATACTGTTTTGATTATCGCCTTCTCTTATTTTTATGCCTTTATTCAAGTTAACCCTGAACAAGTGGCTGAAAATCTGAAGAAACAAGGTGGATATGTACCAGGTATTCGTCCAGGTAAAAGCACTCAAGAATATTTGACACGTGTTTTATACCGCTTAACTTTAGTTGGATCTTTATTTTTAGCAGTCATCGCTGTTCTTCCTGTCTTTTTTGTTAATATTGCTAACTTGCCACCATCAGCTCAAATTGGGGGAACCAGTTTGCTAATTGTAGTGGGTGTTGCACTAGACACAATGAAGCAGCTTGAAGCACAGCTTGTAAAACGACATTATAAAGGTTTCATTAAGTAAAGGATTTAGGGAACTTTTTGTTCCCTATAACCAATACTGTATCAGGGGGTATACGTGTGAACTTAGTATTAATGGGTCTTCCTGGAGCTGGAAAAGGTACACAGGCAGAAAAAATCGTTGATCAGTACGGCATACCTCATATCTCTACAGGAGATATGTTCCGTGCGGCAATGAAAGAGGAAACAGAACTTGGCTTAAAAGCAAAATCCTTTATGGATCAAGGTGCACTTGTTCCTGACGAAGTTACAATAGGTATTGTTCGTGAGCGACTAAGTAAACCAGATTGTGAGAAGGGTTTTCTACTTGATGGTTTTCCAAGAACTGTCCCTCAAGCTGAAGCATTGGAAGATATTCTTTCTGAATTAGATAAAAAAATTGATTTTGTTATTAATATTGATGTCAATCATGAATTATTAATGGCGAGATTAACCGGTAGACGTATTTGTAAGAGTTGCGGATCTACTTATCATTTAGTATTTAATCCTCCAACCAATGAAGGTACTTGTGACCGTTGTGGAGGAGAGTTATATCAACGTGCTGATGATAATGAATCAACAGTTCAAAATCGTTTAGAGGTTAACATGCAACAAACTGCACCGTTGTTAAACTTCTACGAAGCAAAAGGATATTTGCAAAATATTAATGGACAGCAAGATATTGAAGTAGTCTACTCAGACATTAAAGAATTACTTGGGAGTTTAACTGAATGATCATTTGTAAAACCCCTCGTAGCATTGATGTGTTGGAAGTAGATATGGATATGCAGCGTCTATTTGATGTTACTGAAGAATCGTTATTAAGAGGTTTGAAAGAAGCAAATCCAGGTGAATGCCTTTCGAACATCTCCGATAAGATCCAAACGTATGTGGAAGAGAGTGGCTTTTCTATTGTACGCGAGTATGCTGGTCACTGAAATCGGGTAAGACTTACATGAGGATCCAGAAATTCCACATTACGGTCCGCCTAATAAAGGACCACAATTAATAGGTCGTATTTCAAAGGAAAGCGTCATTTGCTTTTGCAAATTTTATTAACCACTACGTTATTTAGGATGAGAAGGGAGACGAAAAGAATGGCTAAAGATGATGTAATTGAGGTTGAAGGCACAGTAACGGAAACTTTGCCGAATGCCATGTTTAAGGTAGAGTTGGAAAATGGACACACAGTTCTTGCTCATGTTTCTGGGAAAATTCGTATGCATTTTATTCGTATTTTACCAGGTGATAAGGTTACTGTTGAACTTTCTCCATATGATTTAACGCGCGGAAGAATTACTTACCGCTTTAAATAACTCATTGCACTCCGTACTATTAAGGAGGTTAGGATAATGAAAGTAAGACCATCGGTAAAGCCAATCTGCGAAAAGTGTAAAGTTATTCGTAGACGTGGTAAAGTTATGGTTATTTGTGAAAACCCTAAACATAAACAAAAACAAGGTTAATATTGAAGGAGGTGCGCTATTTAATGGCACGTATAGCTGGTGTAGATGTTCCACGTGAAAAACGTATCGTTATTTCTTTAACATATATTTATGGTATTGGAAAAGTCACAGCTCAAAAGATTTTAGCTGAAGCTGGCGTTTCTGAAGATACTCGTGTACGCGATTTAACGGAAGATGAGTTAAATAAAATTCGTGACATCATTGACAAATTAAAAGTTGAAGGTGACCTTCGTCGTGAAGTTTCCCTTAACATTAAGCGTCTAATGGAAATTGGCTGCTATCGCGGTTTACGTCATCGCCGTGGCTTACCGGTTCGCGGACAAAACACGAAAAACAACGCTCGTACTCGCAAAGGCCCTCGTAAGACGGTAGCGAACAAGAAAAAATAATCGGTAAAGGAGGTAACATTCAATGGCTCGTAAAACAAATACTCGTAAACGTCGTGTGAAAAAGAATATTGATACTGGTATTGCACACATTCGTTCTACTTTTAACAATACAATCGTAACGATTACTGACGCTCATGGTAACGCTCTTGCTTGGTCAAGTGCTGGTGCTCTTGGATTTAAAGGTTCTCGTAAATCTACTCCATTTGCTGCACAAATGGCTGCTGAAACAGCTGCTAAGGCTTCCATTGAACATGGTATGAAAACTTTAGAAGTAACAGTTAAAGGACCTGGTGCAGGACGTGAAGCTGCGATCCGTGCATTACAAGCTGCTGGTCTTGAAGTTACTGCAATTAAAGACGTTACTCCAGTTCCACATAATGGATGTCGCCCACCAAAACGTCGCCGTGTTTAATTTTTCTGTATAGAATTTGCATCATGAGTCTATAATGGGATATGATGCATTTATTATATGATTATACAGGTAAAAATATCGAGTTGTTGTGCACATACGGGAACGTAAACAGGGGAATTTCAGTTAGTCCAAAACTGAAGTTTCGACGTTTTGAAGGAGGGTGTATTGGATGATCGAAATAGAAAAACCAAAAATTGAAACGGTTGAGATCAGCGATGATGCCAAGTACGGGAAGTTCGTCGTAGAGCCACTTGAGCGTGGATATGGTACCACTTTGGGTAACTCCTTACGTCGTATCCTATTATCTTCACTCCCAGGTGCCGCTGTAACGTCGATTCAAATCGATGGGGTACTTCATGAGTTTTCAACAATCGAAGGCGTCGTAGAAGATGTAACATCCATTATCTTAAACATTAAGAAGCTGGCCCTTAAGATTTATTCAGACGAAGAAAAGACGTTAGAGATTGATGTTCAAGGTGAAGGTGAAATTAAAGCTTCTGATATCACTCATGATAGTGATGTGGAAATTTTGAATCCTAATCTTCATATTGCTACATTAGGTAAAAACGGCCATCTTCGTATGCGTTTAATGGCTAGACGTGGACGAGGCTATACGCCTGCTGTTCAAAACAAGAGAGAAGATCAACCAATTGGTGTTATTCCAATTGATTCAATCTATACTCCAGTTTCTCGAGTATCTTATCAAATTGAAAATACTCGTGTCGGTCAGTTAACAAACTATGATAAGCTTACGCTAGATGTTTGGACTGATGGAAGTACTGGACCAAAAGATGCGATTGCTCTTGGCTCTAAAATTTTAACTGAGCATTTGAATATCTTTGTTGGATTAACTGATGAAGCTCAAAATGCTGAGATTATGATTGAAAAAGAAGAAGATCAAAAAGAAAAAGTTCTAGAAATGACTATTGAAGAACTTGACCTTTCTGTTCGTTCTTACAATTGCTTAAAGCGTGCTGGTATTAATACCGTACAAGAATTAGCAAATAAAACAGAAGAAGATATGATGAAGGTACGTAACTTAGGCCGTAAATCTCTAGAAGAAGTCAAAGCAAAGCTTGAGGATCTAGGATTAGGTTTAAGAAAAGATGACTAGATAATTTCAGATTAACTAGGCAATTTTAGTGCCCAAATCTAAATGCCAATTTCATTACTTCAACAAAGGAGGGAATCCTCATGGGATACAGAAAGTTAGGACGCACTAGCTCACAACGTAAAGCGATGCTACGTGATTTAACTACTGATTTAATCATCAATGAGCGCATTGAAACAACTGAAACTCGTGCGAAAGAAATTCGTGTAACAGTTGAGAAAATGATCACTTTAGGAAAACGTGGTGATTTACACGCTCGTCGTCAAGCTGCTTCTTACGTTCGTAATGAAGTTGCAAACGCTGAAACTGGTCAAGATGCATTACAAAAGTTATTTGCTGATATCGCTCCTCGTTACAATGAGCGTCAAGGTGGATATACTCGTATTATGAAACTTGGACCACGTCGTGGCGATGGTGCACCAATGGTTATTATCGAATTAGTTTAATAATTATTACAGACAACAAGGGTGAGGACAGTTTCAAACAAACTTGTTCTTTGCCCTTTTTCTGTAGTTATGTTGAAGCAAATGTTGTTTCAACCGAAACCAAGCCAAATTTTGAGCGTTATGATGAGCATTAGCGAAAAGTGATTGTTGCTTTTCGATGTATCTGCATTTTACTATAGCTTATCTAGTGTCTTGTCTAGCTCATGCCTCCCCTTCCATTCTTAAAAATGGTCATAAAAGCAAAGGTAATTCGACTTTTGCTTTTGGAAGGGGACGCAGGCTTTTTTTTATACAACGAAATAGAGATGAGTAGAGTTAGGGAAGTAGAGACGAGAGGGTGAGGGTTATGAGTAAACCGATATTGGAAATCGATCAAATTTCTTTTCGGTATGATCACCAGCCAAATTGGGCATTAGAGAAAATTCAATTAAATATCTTTGAGGGTGAATGGCTTGCCATTGTGGGCCATAATGGTTCAGGGAAATCCACGCTAGCAAAGTTATTAAATGGACTACAATTTGCCCAGGAAGGTAGTATTAAAGCATGTGGAATTGAATTGAATGAGGAAACAATTTGGACGGTTCGTAAGCAAATTGGGATGGTTTTTCAAAATCCAGATAATCAGTTTGTTGGCACGACGGTTCAGGATGATGTGGCTTTTGGCTTAGAAAACAATGGTATTCCTAGAGAAGAAATGACTAAACGGGTTGTGGATTCCTTAAAGAAGGTGAAAATGGACGACTTTCTGAATCAAGAGCCGCATCATCTTTCAGGGGGACAGAAACAAAGAGTTGCCATTGCGGGAGTTCTTGCCTTAAAACCAGCGATCATTATTCTTGATGAAGCTACTTCTATGTTAGACCCAATCGGAAGAGAGGAAGTTCTAGAAACAGTTAGGGAGCTTAAAAAGGATCACTCGATGACGGTTATTTCTATTACGCATGATCTAGACGAAGCTGCAAAGGCAGATCGGATCATTATTATGAATAAAGGTAAGATTTATCGAGAAGGAACTCCAGATGAAATCTTTCAACTAGATGAAGAATTGGTGAATTTAGGTTTAGATATTCCTTTTTCAGTCAAAGTGAGTAAGTCACTTAGGGAAAAAGGTATTTCACTTTCTAAGCACCATTTGTCAGAAGAGGAGTTGGTTAGGGAATTATGGACATCTCACTTAAACAAGTAGAATATCGTTACCAAGCCAATACTCCCTTTGAAAGACTAGCGATAAGTGATGTTACTTTTGAAATCCCTTCAGGTACTTACTTAGCCATTATTGGGCATACTGGTTCTGGAAAGTCGACGATCCTCCAACATTTAAATGCCATTTTGCAGCCTACCAATGGCCAGATTACGTTAGGAAATCGGACCATCTCGGCAGGGAAGAAAGAGAAAAATCTTAAGGATATCCGAAAAAAGATAGGGATTGTTTTTCAATTTCCTGAGCATCAACTTTTTGAAGAAACCGTTGAAAAGGATATTTGTTTTGGCCCAATGAATTTTGGGGTATCTGAAACTGATGCTAAAAGGCGTGCGAGAGAAGCCATTAAACTAGTTGGTTTGTCAGAGGAGATACTCATGAAATCGCCTTTTGATTTATCCGGAGGTCAAATGCGAAGAGTGGCAATAGCCGGTGTTCTCGCCATGGAACCCGATGTCATTGTTTTAGATGAACCGACTGCTGGTTTAGATCCGCGTGGAAGAAAAGAAATCATGAATCTCTTTTACAAACTTCATAAGGAGAAAGACCTTTCGACGATTCTAGTCACACATAGTATGGAAGATGCTGCCCAATATGCGGATCAAATCGTTATTATGCATAAAGGTACCGTATATAAACAAGGAAGCCCTGAGGAAATCTTCTCCTCCCCTAGTGAATTAGTGGATTTAGGACTAAATGTCCCCGAAGTTGTTCGTTTTCAAATGCTTCTGGAAGAAATGAGCGGAATGAAATTTAATCGTAAGTATCTTCGCTTAGAGTTGCTTACGGATGCAATTGCTTCCGAGTGGAAGGAGCGAGTCCGCTTATGATGGAGAAAATGATATTCGGTCGTTATGTTCCTATCGACTCCGTTTTGCATCGGATGGATCCACGGTCAAAGCTATTATTAGTTTTTTTATTTGTTTGTATTGTATTTATTGCCAATAATGCAATGACTTATTTTCTTTTAGGTGTTTTTACAATCATAATGTTAGGGTTGTCTAAAATCCCCTTGCGGTTTTTAATAGCTGGATTGAAACCAGTCATGTGGTTAGTATTTTTTACTTTATTGCTGCACTTATTTTTAACAAAAGAAGGAGATTTGTTAGTTAAATTTGGTTGGATTGAAATTTATGAAGGTGGAATTAGACAGGGGGTCTTTATTTCTTTGCGCTTTTTCTATTTAATTTTAATTACTTCCCTTTTAACGTTAACGACAACTCCGATAGAGATTACCGATGGGTTGGAAACACTTCTTGAGCCGCTTAAGAAAGTAAGGTTTCCAGTGCATGAAATGGCGTTAATGATGTCGATTTCATTACGATTTATTCCAACTTTAATGCAAGAAACAGATAAAATTATGAAAGCGCAAATGGCAAGGGGAGTAGAATTTTCAAGCGGACCAATTAAAGATCGTTTAAAAGCAATTGTTCCGTTACTCATTCCATTATTTGTGAGTTCGTTCAAGCGTGCGGAGGAATTGGCAATTGCGATGGAAGCTAGAGGTTATCGCGGTGGTGAAGGAAGAACAAAATATCGCATGTTAGTTTGGACTTATATCGATACATTAGTACTTGTTTTAATGGCTATTTTAACCATTCTCCTTGTTTTATTTAGGACATAAGGAAGTTTTAGTATGCAAAGATTAAAATGTATAATTTCCTACGATGGAACCGAATTTTCTGGCTATCAAATTCAACCGAATGGTCGAACTGTTCAAGAAGAAGTAGAGAAAGCGTTAAAGAAATTGCATAAAGGTCAGGATATCAAGATAGCAGCTTCAGGAAGAACAGATGCAGGTGTCCATGCAAAAGGGCAAGTCATCCATTTTGATACGAATATCAATATTCCTTTAGAAAAATGGTCAATAGCGCTGAATTCATTGCTCCCTGCTGATATATCCGTGATAGAGGCAGAAAATGTGGATACAAGCTTTCATGCCCGTTTTGATGCAAAGGGGAAGGAATATCGTTATTTTGTTTATCCTTCCAAAATGAGAGATCCTTTTAGAAGAAATTATGCGACGATTTTTCCATATGAATTGAATAAGGATTTAATCCAAGAGGCCATGAGTTTATTTATAGGGACGCATGACTTTACTAGCTTTTGTTCGGCTAAAACGGAAGTGGAAGATAAGGTTAGAACCATTTATGAGATAAACATTTGTGAAGAAAATGGTTTACTTGTATTTCGTTATGTCGGAAATGGATTTTTATATAATATGGTAAGAATTATGACGGGAACTCTACTTGAGATTGGCACGGGAGATCGAGCAGCAAATTCCATCTCAAAAATTCTTGAAAAAAAAGATCGAAGTTTTGCTGGGAAGACAGCCCCTGCACAAGGATTATATTTGTGGAGAGTTGTTTATTAACTGTCTAGCTGCAGCGGCTAGCCCTGAGGCCATAGCCACTCCATGAATAAAGGCAAAGAACGCCTTCTTTCATGGAGCGTCTTATGCTTGACAACCCAAAAACGGTTTGCATAAGTGCGTCTAGGCCTCTGGCTTCGCTACTCTCGCCAATCGACCAGTCTTCTTTATCGGGGCTGATCGAGTCGCTTCCGACGGACAGGACGTCCTAGTGCCGACGAAGACATGCGGATGTGGCGATTTTAGTCGGCCGCTTTTCTATTAACAACCCATCCTGGTGTAACATTTTCTTGACATATGATTGTGAAAGTTATATTATAGCATATGGTAATGTTTTTAATCCCACAAATAAGCCCCGGAACTTATCTGTGATAAAAATATACGAAACCAATTTAGTAATGGACTATTTATTAGGAGGTAAAATCATGCGCACAACATTTATGGCGAACGCACAAAATATCGAACGTAAATGGTTAGTTGTAGATGCTGAAGGTCAAACTTTAGGTCGTCTTGCAAGTGAAGTAGCAGCCATTTTACGTGGTAAACATAAACCAACTTTTACACCGAATGTTGATACAGGTGATCATGTTATCATCATCAACGCTTCTAAAATCGAATTAACAGGTAAGAAATTAACAGACAAAATCTACTACCGTCACACAATGCACCCAGGTGGATTAAAGCAAAGAACGGCTCTTGAAATGAGAACGAACTATGCTGAAAAAATGCTTGAACTAGCGATTAAAGGAATGCTTCCAAAGAATTCTTTAGGTCGTCAAATGTTCAAAAAATTACATGTATATGCTGGAGCTGAGCATAAGCACCAAGCACAACAACCTGAAGTTTACGAACTTCGCGGATAATTTTAAGGGGAGGTAATTAACTTGGCACAAGTTCAATATATTGGTACTGGTCGTCGTAAGAGCTCTGTTGCACGTGTACGTTTAGTTCCAGGTAACGGAAGCATCATCATCAACGATCGTGAAATCACAAACTATATTCCATTCGAAGCATTACGTGAAGTGGTTAAACAACCATTAAACGCTACTGAAACTTTAGGAGCATATGATGTGCTTGTAAATGTTCATGGTGGAGGTTACACTGGTCAAGCTGGCGCAATCCGTCACGGTATCGCTCGTGCGTTACTTCAAGTTGACCCAGAATTCCGTCCAACATTAAAGCGTGCAGGTTTATTAACTCGTGATGCACGTATGAAAGAACGTAAAAAATACGGACTTAAAGGTGCTCGTCGTGCGCCTCAGTTCTCAAAACGTTAATTTTTGGCGTTTTCAAAGGCTCTCAACTAATCTGGTTGGGAGTCTTTTTTTTTTCTCTTTTAACGACTCATCATTCTATGATGAAATTAGGCTCTTACATCAGTAACAATGACCTAAAAAAATCATAATTTGATGAAGAGAGAACACTTAGGATTTGATGGTTTATTAACATAAAACTCAAATCACTTTCGTTTAACTCTCTGTCAGGTGTTTAACCTGATTATTAAATATAAAGGGGAGGAAAAAATGCAATATTTTCAGAATGATTTACAAGCGTTAGGAATGGATAGTTACCAAGTTGGAGAGTTAACTCCAATGGGTCTTCAGAGCCAAGATCCGAGTTCGTTTCGCCGTTGTGGTGGTTTTGGTCGATGCGGAGGATTCGGTCGTTGTGGAGGATTTGGACGTTGTGGAGGATTTGGTCGCTGTTTCGGACTTGGTTTAGGTTTAGGTTTAGCTGGTTTAGCTTTAAGCTGTTTTGGCTGTTATAGCTGCTATAGCTGCTATAGCTGTTCAAGTTGTTGGGGTTGGGGCTGGTAATTCCCAATAGAAAAAAATGATTAATTCATAAAATAAAAGTGCCCTGCGTGATTTTTATGCCAGGGCACTTCTTTTCTAGCTGTTTGGGAAACTAAATCGACCAGTCTTCTTTATCGGGGCTTATACGCGCGCTTATGCTTTTGTTTTTATCATAATGGACAAAAAATAGTACATAAACTGATAGTGCGACAATTAGAAACGATTAGAAATAAGGAGGAGTAGAATGACAAAACTTAACTCGTCCACACGTTTAAAGGTGAAAAGAGATACCCTTTTTCTCCCGGACCCAAGGGGTGGTGTATATTTTCGAAATAACTTAAGTTCATTCCGAATGGAAGGCAATACGATCTATCAGTGGATTGAAAAATTGATGCCGATGTTTAATGGGGAGCAAACATTAGGAGATTTGACAAAGGGATTAACGGCGCCGTATCGTGACAGGGTATATGATATCGGAGAAACGTTGTACAAGAATGGCTTTGTTCGAGATATAAGCAAAGATACTCCACATCAATTAAATGGTGAAATTTTGAAAAAATATGCTTCACAAATTGAATTTATCGAAAATTTCTCGGATTCAGGTGCTGCTTATCGTTTTCAAGAATACCGTCTGGCTAAAGTGTTAGCTATAGGATCCGGAACATTCTTGGTGTCATTGGTTGCTGCACTAATTGAATCGGGACTTCCAAAATTTAACTTTGTGGTAACGGATTCAGAACCTACAAATCGATTACGGATTCAAGAGCTTGTAAGCAATGCCAAGAAAACCGACTCCGATGTGGAAATAGAAGAAGTATCTTTTGACCGAGAAGAAGAGGATTTTTGGAATGAAGTAGTGCGAGCATATGATTGGATACTATACACTTCTCAGGATGGAAAGGTGAAAGAACTTAGAGAGCTAAATTTGGTTTGCAAAGAACAGCAAAAGGGTTTTATACCTGCGATATGTTTAGACCAAATTGGGATTGCCGGTCCATTGGTTCATCCTGATTCAGAGGGATGCTGGGAGTCCGCTTGGCGACGAATCCATCAATCTTCTTTGAATTTAGATCGGCAGCTACAATCTTTCTCTACCACAACCAAATCCATTCTTGCGAATGTTACAGTATTCGAATTATTTAAAAAGGTTGCAGGGATATCAAGCTCAAGTGAGAATAACCAATTTTACAGACTTGATCTTGAAACACTTGAAGGAGAATGGATATCGTTCATCCCACATCCGTTAGTAACATCTACTAGTATATTGCCCAGATTAGTTGAAGATATTGATCTAAGGGTTAAACAAGAATCAGAAAAAAAAGACCCCATGGTTTTCCTCTTGGAATATTTCAGTTTATTAACTTCAGAAGAGACAGGGATTTTCCATACATGGGAGGAAAGAAACTTGGAACAGCTTCCTCTCTCTCAGTGTTATGTTCAGGCAGTTAATCCACTATCAGATGGACCAGCAGATCTTCTGCCAGAGGTTATCTGTTCTGGTTTTACACATGAGGAGGCAAAAAAGGAAGCTGGGCTCACAGGTATTGAAATGTATGTTTCGCAAATGATTTATAGAGCTGTGAAAGATAAAGCTGATGTGAACTGGCCAGTAGGATTTATTGGAATTGGTGCTGGGGACACAATCGCAGAGGCTGTTTGTCGTGGACTGCAAATTTATTTAGAAGAAGAAAGGAGAAAAAGAAAACGAGATCAACAGAATACCATTTATAAATTACACTTAGGAACCATAGAAGATAAACGTTGTAGATATTATTTAAATACACTAACCACCTTGAACGGTGCACCGACAATTGGCTTGGAAGAGGAGGTACTGGGATTCCCGGTATTATGGGTAAGGTCGAATGGTCGTTGGTACAATGGGTTAGGTTTAAATACAACGTTGGCGTTAAGAAATGCATTACAACAAGCGTTATTGGACGCTCAAAACCAGAGTGATTTAACAGGTAGGAACGTTGAATCTGCTATTATTCTGAAAGAAAAGGGATTACAAATCGAAATCCCATCTTGTGAAGAAATAACACAAACGGAGCTATTACATTCTTCCATTCAGACCTTGTACCAAAACAACAAACAACTAGTAGTTTATGATCTTTCATTCGAACCTTTTTTAAAGCAGGAACTGGCAGGGGTATTCGGAGTGCAGGTAAGGGAGGGGGAATCCTGATGGTTGCCCATATTTTATTGGACGGACATGGGCTATTAGCGGATTTTGTCTATGATCAATTGTCAGGCAACTATCTAATAAAGCGTCAAAGCCTAGTAGAAGCGTCTCTCGAAGAAATAGATTTTGCACTGGTTCTGCACGATGCTTGGCACCCAGCGATTCTTCAAAGTGCGGAAGAAAGATTTAGAGCTGCAGGTATTCCATGGCTTAGAGGTTTTGTTTCTTTCGGGGAGGGAATCATCGGTCCATTCGTACGCCCTCATACACCGGGATGTTCTCGCTGTGCTGACTTACGGCGCATGATTGCTGAACCTGATCGCCAGCAGATGTGGGCGTTTCAGGTGAGAATGGCAGCTGATGAAAATGTACGGCAAGATGCATGGGCATCACGAATCGGACTATTGCAAATGGCAACATTAATAAGTAACGAAGTACAGAGGATCAGTAAAGAAGAACCCAGTAACTTAGAAGAAAAAGTGCTGATTACGAACCTGAGAACGTTAACAACATCGAGCCATCTTTTCTTGCCTGATCCATTATGCCCAATGTGTAGTTCATTACCAGATGATTTCTCGGAATTAGCTCAAATTAAGATCGAATCTAGTCCTAAAATTAATGGTAGCAGTTATCGAAGCCGTTCGATAGATGAATTAAAAACGGTACTAGTCAAAGATTATCTCGATTATCGTACCGGGATCATGAACGGAAAAATGCAGGATCACAACCTGCCATTTGCGGATGTTTTAGTGAATATGCCATTGTTTGAAGGCAATGAAGGAGTAGCTGGCCGATCCAATTCTTATGAAATGAGTGAGCTAACGGCCATTTTAGAGGGTTTAGAACGATATTGCGGAATCGGGCCAAGAGGGAAAAGGAAGGTAGTACGTGATCGTTATTTTAATGTAAAGGACACAGCACTAAATCCTGCAAGAGTAGGTTTACATGAAAAGGAACAATATGCAAAGCCTCATTTTCCGTTTAAACCATTTCATCCTGATAACCCAATGGATTGGGTTTGGGGATATTCGTTTTTACAAGAACGTCCCATACTGGTTCCGGAGTTACTTGCTTATTACAGTTTGGGCTATGAAGAGGGCTTTGTTTATGAAACCTCCAATGGATGTGCATTAGGAGGGAGTTTAGAGGAGGCCATTTTCCATGCCTTAATGGAGGTCGTCGAGCGAGATTCATTCTTATTAACTTGGTATGCTAAGCTTCCGCTTCCGCGTATTGACCTTCAATCTGCTAATGATAAAGAACTAGATATGATGGTAGAACGTATACGTGAGGTGACGGGTTATGACCTTTATTTCTACAATTCGACGATGGAGCATGAGATACCAAGCGTATGGGCAGTGGCAAAAAATCGAAGATCCAAGGGCTTAAACCTTATTTGTGCAGCTGGAGCTAGCCTAGATCCTGTAAGGGCTGTTAAAAGTACGATTTATGAGCTTGCAGGAATGATGTTTAGGCATGACGAAAAATTGGAGAAAAATCGACTAAAATATGAAGAGATGCTGCTAGATCCGTTCAAAGTTCGTACAATGGAGGATCATGGAATGCTGTATGGTTTGCCTGATGCAGAAGAACGACTGAATTTTTTATTGGGCGACCATCGTCCATTACGTACGTTTGCTGAGGAATTTAAGCCGACGCAGGCAAATACTGATTTGAAGGATGATCTTCTTGATATTCTTCAAAGGTTTCGCCGGTTAAACCTTGAAGTCATTGTGGTGGACCAAACAACGCCAATAACCAAGCGAAATGGATTATTTTGTGTGAAGGTATTAATTCCAGGAATGTTACCGATGACATTTGGACATCATCTTACCCGAGTGAAGGGATTAGAGAGGGTACTTATGGTACCGATGCAGCTAGGCTTTAGGAAGACACCGTTAACGTTTGAACAACTTAATCCATATCCCCATCCGTTTCCATAATGGATGAGTAGGAGGCCTAAGATGGAGCTGGAAACATTTCTACATCAACTACATTTTGATACGGATAAGATCTTTCCACCAAATTGGCAGGTGGATTGGGAAGACGCGCCACTTCCCTATAAACTATACCGCGGCTTACCTGAAATTTCCCTTACCGCAGATGTACCGTTAACACTCAATAGAAGAGAAGCTCATCAAAACCCAAGCATTGTAGATCTTGGGCATTTCTTATGGTTTGTATACGGACTTACACAATACTCTCAAGTTTTATCAAGCGAGGGAGCCATGGAGAAAGCGAAGAGCTTTGTCCAATCCAAACGGAGATTTGTTCCCTCAGGAGGAGCGTTGTATCCCAATGAATTATATGTGTATTTAAAACTCGATGATGTTCCAAAAGGGATTTATCATTACGATGTGGCACATCATCGCCTTGTTTTGGTGCGCGAAGGAAATTACGATTCCTACTTATCCAGAAGTCTTAAAAATGATCTTCCTATTACAGACTGTTTTGGCACTGTTTTTATCTCGACGATGTTTTGGAAAAATTTTTATAAATATAATAATTTCTCTTACAGGCTTCAAGGATTAGATGCAGGAGTGTTAATTGGGCAATTGTTAGAGGTGGCAAATCGAATGGGGTTCTATCCGCGAGTATGCTACCAATTCCTTGATCAGTCTATTAATCATTTGCTTGGTTTATCTGAACAGGAAGAAAGTGTATACGCGGTTATCCCATTATCTATTGATCAATCAATTCATTGTACCACTCGTGATCATAATAGAGAAGAAATGGTTTCGGCCACTGAATTGTGTCGGGAATTACCTTTACTAAAGCATACTACCTATAAACGTTCCAAGAGAGTCATTGATTATCCTACTTTAAGAAAACTTAATGAAGTATCCATGTTTGAAACAACGAAGTCATTTGTGGAGGTAAAGAAAAATAATAGTAAGAAACTTTCTTCAAGTATGGAGATGATATTGCTGCCTTATACGAATAGATTTACGTACGATTTCGTATCCGTTTGTAGAGAGCGGCATTCTCCTGATATTGATTTTATCATAGGAAAAGTGAGTCAAACGCAACTTTCAACTTTACTAAAAGAAACTTTATCCTTCGCGTATCAAAATGACTTGGATGACAAACAGGGGGATATTGAGGATCGGGTTTCGTTGTATGGGAGTTTTTATAACGTGGAGGGAGTTCCAGATGGAGCCTACTCTTATGACCAAGGAAATCATGCACTTATAAGAATAACACCGGGAGATTACCGGCAGTTTTTACATTTTGGATTAACATTGCCAAATGTAAATTTGAATCAAGTTCCGCTCTGTATGCATGTCGTTGGAAATAGGGATCACCTAGTAGAGAAATTGGGGTACAGAGGATATCGAATTCAACAAATGGAAGCGGGTATTCTCGTACAACGAATGTTATTGGTGTCTTGTGCTTTAGGAATGGGCGGGCATCCACTGCTTGGATTCGATGCGAACCAATGTGATGAACTCTATAAGATCCATTCGAAAGGAAAAACCAGCTTGATCCAAATTCCGGTAGGTCCATACCGTCCCCGTGCCTGGTTAAAAGGGAGTTTACTTAGCTAGAGAGACAAGTAAAGCTTTGTTTATGAAAAGATGTTCCTCGTAATTCTCTGTTAGTTATCAACGCTTCAAGGCTCTCAACTAATATGAATTTGGGGGTCTTTTTTTATTTAGAAAGGAAAAAGGAACTTCCAATAGAGGGAGTTCCAAACAATAACTAAATTTTTTCCGCAACGATCGTAAAGGTTTTTGGAAGCCCAATATCATCAATTTTCGTATTAGGCTCTTCTTCCAATACACGTATGAAAAGACCTGATTGAGCGATGGCAGTTACGATTTCCCCAAGGGTCCATCGACGAAGGTGCACTTTATCTAATGTTTGCTGTTTATCGAAATCAAGATGCTTACTAAAGGCAACGTTTTGAACTTCGATGGATTTGTCGAAGTAATTTCCAGTTACCTTATGTTTCTTTCCTTTAGATGTAATTAACTTAGTGGAGATGGGATGAAAGTCTTGAATAATCACTCTTCCACCAACCTGCAAAAGATTTGAAATCACCTTTGCAAGAGGTTCTAAATCAATAAAGTAATGTAAGACACCTAATTCCATTAAGACGATATCATATTTTTCGGCAAAAATTTCAGAGGGCATATGGAGTACATCAGATACAATATAATTCAATTCGACCTCTGCTGCTTGTGCAACCTCTAATGCATAACGTTCATTTTCCTTTGAAATGTCGACAACGGTTGCCCTAGCCCCCAATAAAGCCATACTAATGGCTTTCGCTCCATGTGACCCAAGTAAATTGATGACACTCTTTCCTTGCAAATTTTCTAGATGTTTATAGATGGATCTTATACGTAATTTTGGATCTCTTTTTAATTTATCAGCTGCCTTATCCGGAGTACCGTATTTATTCAAACATGCCGTATAGGCTTCATTGTTCCATGCTCGCTTATTCAGCTGACTATTCTTTTGCTGGATCGACTGTAAATGATTTTTTATCGCTTGAAAATGAACATCATTAGCTGGCAAGTTTTTTAAAAAATAATCGAATGATTTGACCCAAATTATTAGCCCGTGATAATTGACGTTCATTCGGTCTGGATCTGTTTCAATCACGGTGTTGTAATAACATAGAATGTTTATATTTAATTCATTAATTGTAAAATCGAAACAATCATATTCTGGGCTTTTAGTTATTTCACTTACCCCGTAAGGTACAAAAATTTGATATGCCTTTTGGAACAAATCCCATTGAACAGAAATGGTAATGGAATGAGGGTAAGGAACATCCTCGACACCATGTAGGATTAGTGCTGATGTATCAATAAGACAGTAAGTAATCTGTTCATTATTAAGTAATTCAGTGGCGGTTAATAGGGCATTTAGATACGTATCTTTCATTTTGAAAATTCCTCCTATAGTATTTTATAACATTTATCCTTTATTAAAGCGAACCGAACTTAGTTAGAAAATATTCGTACCAACTTCATGTAGAATTGGAAAACAAAATGATGGATAGTCATCGCCCGTGGATAAAGACTATTTTTAAGAGGTGATGAGATGAATGTAATTACAACTCTTAAAGATAAAAGAAGAGATAAGCAGATTAAATATGAACGTACGGTATTACGTGATTTATCTATAAATATGTTAAAGGGACGCGTTCAAAAATTTTTCGGTTCAACAAGATTTACCCAAAATTTATTGCTCCAGTCGGGAATAGAAGAAGCTTGCTATGACGTGGCGATCGAGGCGTATTTATTAGGAGCGAAGTTCAGCCGATTTGGCCATTATGGTGAAGCAATGGAATCGATAAGGCAGCGTTGTGCAACGGAAGAAAAGCATTTTATCGATACACTTTATAACTTTCTCACCTATTTAGGATCTTTTGATGAAGGTGTGTATAGTGAATCCCTTTACTATTTATGTGAGCAATATGTAGGAGAGTGGTGGCTAGAAGGCTTTAAAAAGGGAGAAAGAAGATATAAGCTACGCTTACATTAGTTTCCTAAATGCGATAACTCAACACTTTGCCGATTGCTTTTTCAAGTTCTAAAAACCATTCCTGTCCCATATAGTGAAATGAATAGGGACGAGCAGGAGGGAATGGTTTTTCATGAAACGAAAATTGAATATAGGTATATTTGCTGTTGGACTCATCTTATTACTAATAATCCTTCAATTCGACTTTATGGACGATGATTCTTGGAATTCCTGGAACCTCCCTTTATCAGGGAAAATCATCTTAGTTGATCCTGGACATGGGGCTCCTGATCCAGGGGCAGGTCCAAAGGATGCATATGAGAAGGATATTGCCCTAAGTGTATCATTAAAATTGAAAGACTATTTGCAGGAGCAAGGGGCATTAGTGATGATGACAAGGGAAACGGATACGGATTTAGCGGATCCAGGATTAAAAGGGTACAGTAAAAGAAAAGTGCAAGATTTGAAGAGGCGATTGGAAATGATTAATGATTCGCAAATCGATTTCTTTTTAAGTATCCACTTAAATGCTATTCCTGAACCGCAATGGAGAGGAGCGCAAATATTTTATGCTCCGCAATATATCGAAAATAAACGCGCTGCGAAGTTTATTCAGGACGAATTTCGCCGTAACTTAGAAAATACAGACCGAAAAGCAAAACCAAGCAATAGTATATATTTATTAAGAAATGCGGATAAACCTGGCGTTCTAGTGGAGATTGGGTTCCTTTCAAACCCTGAGGAAAAAGAAAACCTAAAAAGTGACAAATATCAAGACCAGGTAGCAGCATCCATTTATAATGGAATATTGAGGTATTTTTCTAATGAAAATAAACGAGACTAAAGAGGGCTGAAAAACGTCCCTCTTTTTATTATAAATATGGTTATTTACGTTAAACAAAATGTTAATAAGGTAAAAACGGTATCAGTGTGATTCAGTTAACAGTGTTGAAAAGAAAATATGCTATACTGTAAATTGGAAACTTTATATAAAAGGTGGGGTTTGGAATGTTAACAGAAGCAAAAGTATTAGAAGTGTTAAATGGATTAAAGGAGCCCTTTTTACATAAATCATTAGGTGAAGTAAATGCAGTTGAAGAAATAAAAATTAAAGAAGAAAAAAATCATGTTAGCGTAAAAATTGCCATTGCCAAAACTGGTACGGCAGAACAGCTACAACTTCAATCTCAAATTGTCCAAGCTTTAAAAGAAGCGGGTGCTGAATCCGTTGGTTTGAGATTTAGCCAGCTGCCAGATGAAGAATTAGTTAAGCATCAAGTCTCAAAACAAGAAGAAGATAAGGGATTATTAGGGGTAGGAAATAAAACAACCTTTATCGCTATTGCTAGTGGTAAAGGTGGCGTAGGAAAATCAACAGTATCTGTCAATTTAGCTGTATCTTTAGCTCGATTAGGAAAAAAGGTTGGCCTAGTGGATGCGGACATTTATGGATTTAGCGTGCCAGATATGATGGGGATTACGAAGAGACCAGCTGTGAAAAATGAAAAAATACTGCCGGTAGAACGTTTTGGTGTGAAAGTAATCTCTATGGGCTTCTTTGTAGAAGATAATGCACCAATTATTTGGCGCGGTCCAATGCTTGGAAAAATGCTCAATAGCTTTTTTAATGAAGTAGAGTGGGGCGAGTTAGATTATTTATTACTTGATTTACCGCCTGGAACAGGGGATGTCGCCCTTGATGTTCATACGATGCTACCTACCTGTAAAGAAATTATTGTTACGACTCCACATGCAACAGCTGCATTCGTTGCTGCTCGCGCAGGGGCGATGGCTCTACGAACAGAACATGAAATTCTTGGTGTAGTCGAGAACATGTCTTATTTTGAAAGTAAAGTAACAGGGGAGAAGGAATATGTGTTCGGACAAGGTGGAGGAGACAAGCTGGCCGAAGAACTGCGAACAGAGCTATTAGGACAACTTCCTCTTGCACAACCAGATTTGGATGAGAAGGACTTTGCCCCTTCTGTTTATCAAGAAGATCATAAGCTAGGTAAAATTTATCTGGGAATTGCTGAAAAAGTCGTTCAGGCACTAAGTAAATAAAGGAAAAGAGGCTGAGTAAAATCAGCCTCTTCTTCTTATCTAACTTCTGCGCCTGAGCATTTAATATTAACCTCCACTACTGTCTCCTTCACTTCCAGACCCCTCACCAGAGTCACTACCGCTGCCTTTATCCTCGCCTTCTCCACTTTTCGCTTCAGAACCTTTTAATTCTTCCGCTGCTTTTATAAGAATTTCTTGCATTTTCACTTTGAATAAAGGACTATTGAATGTCTCTGTGATCACCTTTTGTAGATGTTCGCGATATTCTTTGCTTTTTAATACGGTTGTTAAATCTTTAGTAAGTTCAGGGTCCTTCATGATTTCCATCATCATGCCCCTATATTCTGGATCTTTCATTAAATCCTTAAGAAGTTTTTCATTTTCCTTTTTCATACTCTTCGCAACACTTTCAGCAAACTTCGGATCTTCAAATGATTTTTTCCAGAAGTCTTCCCCTTTTTCTGAGGTCAACGTTTTTTCTATTGTTTCTGTTACTACCTTTTGATCCATTACGAGCTTTTCCTGCATCTTATCGTCCGCCATAACATCCTGAATAGCCTTTTTCCCATCATCTGTCTTCAGGATATCAACAACCATTTTCTTTGTTTGCTCATAATCCAATTCACCACCACTGGATTCATTTCCAGAACAGCCAGCAATGGTGAAAATCATAAAAATTAGGAGGAGCAATCTTTTTTCATTAAACATCTGCAAGCTCCTTTCACAAAATTATCCTTAATCTTAGGATGGGAAAATGTCGGGAAATTATTCGACCTAGATTTTTCTAAACTTGATTGTTACAATTAGAAAGGTATGGAATTTTTATTTTGGAGGAAAAACGCGTGACAAGCCGAAATTTGGTAAGATTATTTATGTCCACATTATTAATAGGTGGAATAACGACAGGAATAGTAGGGTTTTTCGTACGATGGGAAGAGTTTGAACCTATTATTACAAGTTTCCATATGGGTGAAATTCTATCTATACTATTTTGGTTGGTGGGAGTAGGTCTTATTTTTAGTGTTCTAAGCCAAATGGGCTTTTTTGCTTATTTAACCGTGCATCGGTTTGGATTAGGAATTTTTAAATCGATTAAATTATGGAATGCTGTACAAGTTATACTAATAGCTTTTGTTTTATTTGATTTAGTCTACTTAAGATTTTCTTCTTTTGCAAAAGCGGGAGAAAGTATCTTGCCGTATGTAGGCTTAGCAGTTTTTATTTTTATCTTTGGATTAGTTATAGCCTACATAAAAGCGAAACAAACGAATAAAGAAGCCTTTGTACCAGCATTATTTTTTATGGTCGTTGTTACGATTATAGAATGGGTACCAGTTTTACGTGTAAATGAAAAAAGCTGGTTACCGTTAATGCTTATCCCGTTGCTAGTTTGTAATGCTTATCAATTGTTAATTCTTCATAAGTTAAATGAAAAATCTATGATTCAAAGGCAACAAAAAGTAAAGCCATCCAAATAAGGATGGCTTTACTTTTTTTACAAGGTAAGAAACATTTTCGGACTTCGGAAATTGTCCAGTTCCAGCGCCTAGCCTCTCGGGGTCAAATGTTCGCCACCCAAAAAGTCAAAAAACGACTTTCCGGGTGGCGAAGCATTTGCTTGTCGGGGCTTACAAGTGCGCTTCCGCTTTTCTTATTTTATTTCATTTGATTTTGCATTGCCGTTTGCAATCATTGCAGACACGGTCACTAATTTTAATCTCTTGTTATTTAAATCATTCAGAATAGTTGGCAAGGCTTTTGCTGTTTGCTTTGCAGAATCAGAAGCATGTAAAAGGATAATGTCTCCCTTCTTAGTCATACTTACATTTTCAACAATTGCGCCAACTCCTGGATTTGTCCAATCTTTTGAATCGATGCTCCAATGAACGACAGAGTATCCAAAACGTTCAGCGATATCCAACGTTCTTTTATCAAAATGACCAGTTGGAGCTCTTAAAAGCTTTATGTCCTTAATATTTAATTTATTAAAGGCCACTTGTGCTTTTGAAATGTCTTTCCTTATCTCATTATCCTCTAAATCTGAGTAGTCAACATAGGCATAACCAAGAATTCCAATTTCGAATCCAGACTTTACAATTCTTGCGACAAGATCCGGGTGTCTTTCAGCCCATGCTCCAGAAAGAAAAAATGTAGCGGATTTGATTCCCTTTTTTTCTAAAATATCAAGAATAGGAGCAGCTTTTTCATCCCCCCAACCGATATTGAATGTAAGAGCTACATCCTTTTCTCCTTTGTAAACTGCCTTAGGTCCATCTTTTGTAGAGAATATAGGTGAATAAGCTAAATTCTCCATATAAAGAAAGAGGGCAGTAAAAAAAGCGAGAATAACAATAAGGGAAACTTGCTTTAGCGATTTACCATTCATAACAAAGAAAATATTCATTAATTTAACCACCTCGTCCAAAACACTTCTTGTCTCCATTTTTATGCAGAATTTCATTAGTTATGAATAATTAATTATAAAAATAAACGAAATGGAAAAGACTACAGAAACAAGGAAAAAATAGGAGGTTTGCAAATGCTAGGTATGTTAGTAAATGAAAAAGAGGTAAAAGAAATTCAATATCTAATAAAAAGAGAAATGGATGAGATTCTATTTGACTTAAAAGATGAACGGATCGATCATATTGTGAAAAGAGCTATGGAAGAACGATATAAAATTTTATTTACCTTATTTAAGAGGATTGCTTCACCTAATGAGTGTTTAAAATACATAAGAAAACAGGGAAAGAAAATCAATAAAGGCGGTTGAGAAAAAAATATTAAAATATAGTTGACTTAAATCTAGTTATTCTGGTATATTAATAAACGTCGCCGCAAGACATATCAAAATAACTGATAAAAAAGCGGTTGACAGTAACATTGAGACATGTTACTATAACGAAGTCGCTTTAAGGCGATAATAAAAAATTGCTCTTTGAAAACTAAACAACCAAACATTAACAAATAAAAAACTTCTATTATAGAAGTAAGCCAGAGTAAACTTTATGAGCTAATCAAACACTTTATTGGAGAGTTTGAT
>NZ_JBHUJX010000020.1:0-62554 GCF_042683745.1 Bacillus sp. CGMCC 1.16607 | reverse complement strand
CTGGTGGCGATGGCGAGAAGGTCACACCCGTTCCCATACCGAACACGGAAGTTAAGCTTCTCAGCGCCGATGGTAGTTGGAGGATTCCTCCTGTGAGAGTAGGACGTCGCCAGGCAAAAAAAGAACAACCCATTGTGGTTGTTCTTTTTTTGCTTTCAATTGTCTTCATAGGAGATCTATGATGCCTACCAGAGTAGAAAATAAGCAAAGTCGGACACTATAAAAGGTCCATGATGACGGCAAAAAAAAAAGGATCAAAACAGGTCACCATAAGAGTTTCATGATGACCGCAAAAGTTAAAAAACATCAAAACGGGTCATCATAAGAGATTGATGATGACCACAAAAGTTAAAAAACAATGAAATAGGTCACCATAAAAAGTTCATGCCATCAAATTTATTCATCATTGCCTTAAATCAATTTCCTCCACCATACAAACTAAGCACCTCATCCCAATTCCATTTTTCATAGTATGTGCTTCCTAAATCAATATCCTTTATCCATACGTTCCCTTTTAAATGACTGACCGGAGATATGAATACATTTGCTGATTGTCTATCGGTTCTAATCCAAACAAGTTGATTTTTAATGATTTGTGGCCTAAAGTCACCTTCGTTTTTAGAAGGGAAGGTCAATTGGATTTGTTTATGATTTGCTAAATTTATTTTATAAAGACTAGGTAAAGGTCTTTTATCTAGTTCACCTTCGTTGCTCTCTAGAGAACGAGATACATACAAAAGTTGATCATTTTTCCATACTAAATCTCGATCAGAATAACCTTTAGGTGTTATGATCTCTTTCTTAAAAGTCGGAACACCTAGTATCTGTAATTGTTTATTAGCTGTCGCTTCCCTCCCAACACCACTTATATAACCTATAGAACTTTTAGTTAGGGTCCATTGGAACCATTCCTCGTAATTCAACATTTCGTCTACTTTTTGAAAAAATTGTCCATCTTGGGACAGGATGCAAAGTGTATTACTATCAGCGGATAAAGATGCCGTAGGAACTAGTAAAAAACTTATCCACTTCATGTCATTTGACCATTTAAAAGGACATGTTGAAACATGAAAATCATCTGAACTTACGGGAATAGTATATAAATGAGAGGATACTTGTTTTCCACTTTTAGAAAACAAAATTTTTGATAAAATAATGTCAGAATGAAGATTTGGACTTTCTTTTGATGAGGTTAAAAAGCCTTTCCCATCAGGAAGCCAAGAAAAGTTTTCGATAGGTTTTGAAACAAACGTGATTTCGTTTTGATTAAATAATTCAGCATTCAAATAGTACAGGACTTTATTTTCTTGGAAAGCGATTTTATTTTGTTGAAGTGCCCATTGATAATTATTATTTATGTTAGATTTGATTTTGAAATGTTTGTTGTATTTCAGATTGTACAGCCAAAGTTCTCCGTTATAAATCTTGTATTCATTATTTTTTGTTCCTTTAAGATAGGAAATCCAACTGCCATCGAATGACCATTTTGGATATCTAATGTACTGTCCGTCTGTTATTTTCTTTTCTTTATTGCCAACTTTGATCCATAGATCATTTCCTCTAATAAATGCAGCCTTTCTTTCACTACTTGGCGCAGCATAAATTGTCGTAGGAATTAGAAATACGATCAAAAACAAAAGCATGAGAAACTTTTGCATCTTAGGAACCTCCTTTTTATATTCTTTCAACTATATTTCCCCAATTTGGGACATTCATTTGATATATTCGTTCCTTCGAATATAGTTAATCTCTCATTCTACAGAATGATATAATTGTTCTAATGCCATTTATTAGGAAGGCTTAAATATTTTACTGGGGAGTATGTTCTATGTTTAAAATTTATATCGTGGAAGATGATCGAAATCTGTTACAACTGCTTGAAGAGCATTTACATAAATTCGGCTTTGATACACAATCGGTTAGAGATTTTGATGCAGTTCTATCACAATTTGAAGAATATTCACCGCATCTTGTCATTCTAGATGTAAATTTACCGAAGTTTGATGGTTATTATTGGTGTCGGCAAATTCGAAAGGTCTCTACTTGTCCAATTATCTTTATCTCTGCACGTGAAGGAAAGATGGATCAAGTAATGGCTCTTGAAAATGGAGGGGACGACTATATCACAAAGCCGTTTGATTATGAAATTGCCGTAGCCAAAATAAAAAGTCAGCTTAGAAGGGCATACGGAGAATTTTCTAGTTCACAAAAGGATGATCGAGTTGTCGATGTGGATGGATTGGTGCTAGATGTTGAGCGGCTTACGCTCTCATTCTCTGATTATAAAGTGGAAATCAGTTTTACTGAGGCAAAAATTTTAGAAGAATTAATGAAAAAAGTAGAGAGGGTCGTAAGTCGAGATCGATTGCTCGAAAGAATTTGGGATGACCAAACTTTTGTTGATGATAATACTTTAAATGTGTATGTGACACGTGTCCGGAAAAAATTATTATCTTTAACGATCGAAAATGCTCTGCAAACGATTCGAGGACAAGGGTATCAGTTATCGCCAAATTGGAGGAAACAGGTGTGAAACTATTTTTTCGAGAACATCTGCCTTTGATTTTTATTTATCTCATTCAATTATTTATTATACTATTTGTATTTTGGGTGGATGGGTATCAACATGTATCTATTAGCTTGTACGCAGCTATACTGAGCAGCTGTTTATTTATAGGATATCTTGTATATCGCTATTTTTCTCATCGTGCATTTTATAAGCGACTGGAGCATCCACTTTCATCCTTAGGAGAATTTTTAGAAAATAGGACGGGCACTCCTTTATCTGAAAGTTTGCAACAGCTGTTAAAGGGTCAATATTATCAATATCAAACAGAGATCCATAATTATCAGTATAAGCTTCAAGATCATATTCATTTTATTAACCAATGGGTCCACCAAATGAAAACACCTTTGTCTGTTATTCATTTAATGGTTCAGGATGAAGATGATCCACGGTTTATTGCGATAGGTGATGAACTGGACCGAATGAGAAAGGGCTTGGAAACGGTTTTATATTCGGCACGTTTAGATGCATTTGAGCATGACTTTTTTGTTGAAAGGATTTCTTTAGATAAAGTAGTTCGATCTGTTATATCAGATCAAAAGCGATTATTTATCCGAAATCGTGTTTTCCCATCTATTCAAATGGATGGAGATTTGATTATTGCAACAGATGAGAAATGGATATCATTTGTATTCACACAGATTATAACGAATGCGGTCCGCTATACTGTAGAAGAAAATAGAAAAATTCATATCCGGGGCTACAAGAATTCAAACAATGTAACGTTGGAAATAAAGGATGAAGGAATTGGAATTACAAAAAGTGACTTACCACGTGTGTTTGATCCTTATTTTACAGGAGAAAATGGACGAAACTTTCAGGAATCAACTGGAATGGGTTTGTATCTAGTTAAACAAATTTGTAATAAACTTGGCCATGCTGTAGAGATCGATTCGGCCGTTAATGAAGGAACCACTATTCGTATTACTTTTAGATAGATAACTTTACTGGACTTCGAACGATGTCTAGCGCAAGCGGCCTAGCCCCGACGTACAGGATGTACTAGTGTCGACAATGCGACAGGACGTCGCGCTTTTGTCGACCTCGAGGTCAAATGTTCGCCACCCAAAAAGTCAAAGAACGACTTTCCGGGTGGCGAAGCATTTGCTTGTCGGGGCTGAGCAAGGCGCTTACGCTTTTCTACTTTCCTTACAATCCTGTAAGCTAACTGTAAGTTTACGACATAGTAGAGAATGATCTTTTCTAGTTAGAATGGGGATAGTTAACAAATGAGGAGTGAAGGTCTTGTCTATTTTAGAAGTAAAGCATTTAGCAAAAATTTATGAAGGAAAAGTGGCTCATAAAGCTTTAGATAATATTAATTTCTCGATTGAAAAAGGTGAGTTTGTTGGTATTATGGGTCCATCCGGAAGTGGGAAAACGACACTTTTAAACTTAATTGCTACCATTGATCAGCCAACATCTGGTGAGGTCACGATTAACGGAAAAAATCCACATCGCTTAAATCGGAAGGAAACGTCATTGTTCCGTAGGCATGAACTCGGTTTTGTCTTTCAACATTTTAATTTACTAGATACGTTAACTGTGGAGGAAAATATTGTTCTACCACTTACACTCGATGGCATACGTGTCGCTGAGATGGATCAAAAACTAGCACATGTCTCTAAGAAATTAGGAATTGATTCGATCTTAAAAAAGCGGACATATGAGATATCTGGTGGCCAAATGCAGCGGACAGCTATTGCACGTGCGATTATTCATCAGCCCTCGTTAATTCTAGCCGATGAACCAACAGGAAATTTAGATTCAAAGGCTGCTAAAGATGTAATGGAAACAATTGAAACGATTAACAAGGAAGATAAGGCTACAGCTTTAATGGTTACCCATGATGCGGTTGCAGCAAGCTATTGCCACCGAGTTATTTTTATCAAAGATGGTCAGCTTTACAACGAAATTTATCGGGGAGATAATCGACAAGCATTTTTCCAGAAAATCATCGATATGCTGGCATTACTAGGAGGGAACAGTCATGACCTTTCGACAGTTCGCTTTTAGAAATGTGATTCGAAACAAACGGACATATGCAGCTTATTTTTTAAGTAGTGCCTTCTCTGTGATGATATTCTTCGTTTATGCACTATTTATTTTTCATCCCGATATACAGAAGGGTGTGACTGCAGCCCTTGCCGTTCAGATGATGATTGCTGCTGAAGTAATTATGTATTTTTTCTCATTTTTCTTTGTTCTCTACTCTGTTAGTACCTTTTTGAAGTCGAGGAAGCGAGAATTTGGCATTTTAATGATGCACGGAATGACGAGAATCCAATTGAATCGAATGGTTTTTTTAGAAAATATGCTGATTGGGATTGGCGCGATTGTCGTAGGGATTAGTGCGGGGCTTATTACAGGGAAATTGTTTTTAATGATCGGTTCAAGAATGTTAGATATTGATTCGCTTCCATTCTATTTATCAGAAAAAGCACTCGCTATAACGATTGGAGGATTTTTCATCCTTTTTTTATGTATTTCAGTATTTACAACGATACTTGTCCGTGTAAATAAATTAATTGATTTATTCCAAGCCGGATTAAAGCCGAAAAAGGAGCCAAAAGTTTCATTTTTTCTATCGCTATTATCGGCTATGCTGCTTATCGTTAGTTATTATTTAGCAGCAACAACTACGACGGGAACGATATTCTTTCGAATGCTACCGGTGATTGCTATGACAATTGTAGGTACTTATTTTTTCTATACGCAGTTTTCTGTTTTTATGACTAAAATGCTCCAACGTAATCGGGCTTTATTTTGGAAAAGAACGAATATGATCACCATTTCTAGTCTTGTGTATCGTCTGAAGGATAATGCTCATATGTTTTTTATGGTGACCATCGTTTCGACTGTTGCTTTTTGTGCAGTGGGGTCATTGGCGTCCATGAATGCAATGAGCAAGCAAATCGAGTTGGATTATCCGGCCGCGATTAGTTATTTAGCGAAGAATGACCAACCCATTCAACAGCAGCAGTTACAGCAAATTGAAGAAGAATTAAAATTAAAGAAGATTGATTTTACAACTTATCAAGTTCCAATTAAATATGTAGAGGTGGCTTCGTCATCTGATAAGTATGCACCAAAGGAAATGCCAGTAATATCCTTTTCACATTATAAAAACATCTCTAATAAAGCTGGTTTTCCATTTTCTGAGAAACCTACTACTGGGCTAGAATCACTTGGTATGCTTACAAATCAAATTGAAAGTCATCATCCACAGAGCTATAAGTTGAAACAGGAGAATATAAAACTGAATCAAAATAAGTCTACGAAAAATGTTGTGCTACCATTTCAACTATTGTTTTCTGAAGGTCTAGTCGTTAGCGATGAGCTGTATGAGAGGCTGATAGCGACAAAAGTTGAAATCTTTACGGGATTTTTTACAAACGAATATAAAGAAACAGCTGGTTTGGCTAAGAATCTAGTGAAAGACGGGGTTGCCTATTCCTCTAGTGACCGTCCTTACACGATGACAGTAAGCGGAACCTTATATAATGAAATAATGAGTATGTATAGAATGATGTTGTTTGTTGCTTTACTTATTGGCGCCGTCTTTTTCATTGCCGCAGGTAGCTTTTTGTATTTTCGTCTTTATGCGGATTTAGAGTATGACCGCCGTCTCTATTTAACGATAAAAAAGGTCGGTTTAACAGATCAAGAGCTTAATAAAATTGTGACACGTCAGCTTGTTTTGCTATTTTTTGTGCCAATCATCGTTGCAATGATTCACAGCACTTTCGCCTTTATGGCCCTGCAAAGCTTTTTTCCGGTATCGATTGCAAAGGATATGATCATGGTACTGTCTTGTTTCTTTATCGCTCAAGTCATTTATTTCTTCTTTATTCGTCATCATTATTTGCGGAATTTAAAGAAGACTTTAATCTAATTTTCATAGGAGCCCAGCATTTTTATAGGGATGCTGGGCTTTCTAGTTTGGTATGAAAATAGGTAGAGGTGAGAATGAATTAATGATAGAATAGAATTTTATCGCAGATGAAGGAATAAAGTATATAATTAAGTGTGAATAAGCTAATTTGGAGGGTGAAAATGCAAAACTGGATTACGGATTTTATGGAGCAATTTGGTTACTTGGGTGTCTTTTTAATGATTGCGTTAGAGAATGTGTTTCCTCCTATTCCTTCAGAAGTGATTCTGACATTTGGAGGGTTTATGACGACCTATACGAATTTAACAGCATTCGGTGTTATTGTTGCAGCCACAATAGGTTCGGTCGTAGGGGCGGTTATCCTTTATGGTGTTGGATATCTATTGAATGTAGAAAAGCTAGAAAAGATTATCGAGCGCTGGGGGCATATTCTTCGGGTTAATAAAGAAGATATTCGCAAGGCAGATGCCTGGTTTGATAAATACGGATATTGGACGGTTCTTTTTTGCCGAATGATTCCTTTAATAAGAAGTCTTATTTCGATTCCTGCCGGGATGTCGAAAATGAAATTTCCACTGTTTCTCTTGTTTACAACCGTTGGAACGCTGATTTGGAATATCATTCTTGTTCTAGTGGGTGCGGCTGTAGGTGATCAGTGGGAAAATATTGTTCATTTTATGGATGTGTATTCGAATATTACGTATACCATTATTGCGTTAGGAATTATCCTTTTTGTTGTATGGTTTATTCGTAGGAAGAAAACAGTTTAATTCAAGTCATAAGGAGTTTTTAAGATAATGGATTTTTTTATGATATTAAAAGCAATTATTTTAGGATTGGTGGAAGGCCTAACGGAGTTTGCACCTGTTTCCTCAACAGGACATATGATCATTGTCGATGATATGTGGTTGAAATCCCAAGAATTTTTAACAAAGCCTGTTGCAAATACATTTAAAGTTGTTATTCAGCTTGGATCGATCTTAGCAGTTGTTATTGTCTTTTGGGGACGTTTTCTTGATATGTTTGGGTTAAAGCGTCTTAATAAAGGACAAGATCAGCCACAAGGTAGGTTAAAATTAACGCAAGTCATTGTCGGATTAATCCCTGCTGGAGTTTTAGGGGTACTTTTTGAAGATTATATTGATGAAAACTTATTTTCAACAAAAACTGTGTTAATTGGATTAGTTCTTGGTGCGGTTTTAATGATCGTAGCGGATTATTTTAGTGGAAAAAAAGTAAAAGTCCAAACGGTGGATCAAATTACTTATAAACAGGCTTTCACGATTGGTTTAATTCAATGTTTCTCATTATGGCCAGGATTTTCTCGTTCAGGAGCGACGATTTCTGGAGGGGTACTAGTAGGTTTAAGTCACAGAGCTGCCGCGGATTTTACCTTTATTATGGCTGTTCCGATCATGGCAGGGGCTAGTTTTATTTCTTTATTGAAAAACTGGGAATACTTCACGATGGATGCACTGCCATTTTTTATTGCTGGCTTTATTAGTGCTTTTGTCTTTGCTTTACTTTCTATCCGTTTCTTCTTAAAGCTTATTGATAAAATTAAGCTATTGCCGTTTGCGATTTATCGTATTGTATTAGCCGTAGTAATTTTTTTCATTTTCATTTAATAAGGAATATTTTATAATCATAAAAGGGCTGTGTCGTGAAAATCGGCATAACCCTTTTTTAGATTTGGAGAGAATCAGGCTTTTTTAGAGGGGGATAAGGGAATTCCCTAATAGCAAAAAATAGTCATACTTGTCATACTATTTGAAAGGTCTGAATCATTTTCATAGAAATAGAGAGTTTTTATTTAGTAAGAAATGGGGAGCTATGAAGCAATGAAATTATTTACAAAAATATTATTATCCATACTTAGTACAAGCATTGTTATTTTTGTTTCAGTAATAGGATTTACTCTTTATAAAACAAGTCAGCTAGCTGTAGAGAATGCGAATCAAATTGCCTCTGCAGAAGGGGAAAAACAATCGAAAAAGATTGAAGCTGAACTTGATTATGCAATGGATACGGCAAGAACGGTCGCGTCTACATTCGGTGCAATGGTTGAACAAGGTAAGGGAGATAGAGATGTTGCAAAGGCTGCATTGAAAAAAATACTTGAAGATAATCCAAAGTTTATGGGAACTTGGACTATTTGGGAGCCTAATGCATTTGATGGAGAAGATAATAGATTTGTTAATCAGCTAGGTCATGATGAAACGGGAAGATTTATCCCTTTTTTTAATAGGGTAGCTGACGATATAAATCTAGAGGCAGTTGTCGATTATGACTCAGGTGACTTTTACTTACTTGCCAAAAATAGTGGAGAGGAAGTAATATTGGATCCCTACAAATATCAAGTTAGTGGAAAAGACGTGTGGATGACTTCCTTTGTAGCTCCGATTAAAATTGATGGAGTTGTTGAAGGGGTTGTAGGGATAGACTTTAGTTTGGATTATATGCAGGAAATGAATAAAGAAATTAAGCTCTATGACAATGGATTCGGTGCCATTGTTTCTCATAACGGAAATTTTGTGACTCACAAATCAACAGACTTAGTTGGAAAGAGCAATTACGAGATTAAGGGCTTGAAATCTGTGGGGAAAATAAAAAAGGCGATCGAATCGGGAAAACCACTCTCGATCATAGATTACTCACCAGAAACGAAGAATGATGTGTATAAGCATTACACCCCGATTCAAGTGGGATCTTCTCATACCCCATGGTCGTTAATGGTAGCGATCCCAGTCGATGAGGTGAAGCAGGAATCAAATCAACTTTTAACTTTATCTATGATCATTGGATCGATTGGAATGATTGTACTTTTATTGGTTATTATTTGGATTACACGAGGATTAGTTAAGCCTATTTTAAAAATAGCAGAACAAGTGAATGAAATAGCTAGCGGTAACTTGACAGTTGAAAGGTTGGATATTAAATCTAAAGATGAAATCGGTCAATTAGCTCAAGCGATGAATGAAATGACATCAAACACGAGAGCCTTAATTCGCGATGCTGCAGGAATATCAGATAATGTATCATCTTACAGTGAAGAGTTAATGACATTTACTGACGAAATGAAAGACGGTATTGAACAGGTATCAGCAACGTCGGAGGAATTAGCTTCAGGTTCTACTAATCAGGCGGAGCATGCGAGTGAAACGTTAGTGAAGATTCAACGTGTAGATTATGAAGTGAAACAAATTAATCAGCACACGGAGAAAATGACACAGCAATCTCTAATCACCAAGGATTCCTCTCAAAGAGGTATACAAAATGCAGAGCAAGCCATGGAGCAAATGAAAATGATTGAAGAAAGAGTATCTTCTACTGCCCATATTGTTCAAGAATTAGGTGAAAGATCAAAACAAATTAATCAGATCCTCGAAGTCATCAATGATATCGCTTCTCAAACGAATTTATTGTCCTTAAATGCAGCCATTGAGGCAGCACGTGCAGGAGAACATGGGAAAGGTTTCGCGGTTGTCGCTGATGAAGTCAGAAAGCTTGCCGAACAGTCTTCGGTGTCAACAAGTCAAATTTCGACGATTATTGAGATGGTCCAAAAGGAAGTCCAAGAAGTTGAACAGGCCATTAAAGGGGTAGTAGCGGAAGTGCAATCTGGTTCAAATGTCATTGAAAGCAATCGAGAAGCATTTAATGAGATTGCCAAAAACGTTTCAGATATGATAAATGAAATGAACAAAGTTGCGTATGGATCAAAACAGATTGATCAAGAAACAAGTGATGCCGTGAAAGCGGTGGAGAATATTGCAGCCATTAGCCAACAATCTTCTGCCGGATCAGAAGAGTTATCAGCCACGATGGAACAACAAAGTGCTTCCATGCAAGAAATTGATGGGATGGCAAGAAACTTAGCCGAATTAGCAGAATCGCTTAACCAATCGTTAGCTAAGTTCAAGTATTAAAAGAATTAGGATGAGAAATAAGCCTCGGTTGAAGGAACTAGGATAATGTTCCATTCACCCGAGGCTTTCTTTTAAGATAATTAAGTTACTTTTTATGGATTTCGAAAATTGTCCAGCGTAAGCGTCCTAGCCCCTCGAGGTCAAATGTTCAAAACCCAAAAAGTCAAAGAACGACTTTCTGGGTTTTGAAGCATTTGCTTGGCAAACCAAAGAACGGTTTGCATAAGTGCGACTAGGTCTCTGGCTTCGCTACTCTCGCCAATCGACCAGTCTTCTTTATCGGGGCTGATCAAGGCGCTTCCGCTTTTCCTATTCACATTTCCTGTGGTGCTTCGATTCCCAAAAGTCTTAACGATTCTTGCAGGACGATTGTAACGGAATAAACTAATGCCAATCGTGCTTGTTTTTTCGCGTTATCTTCTAGAATTCTGACTTCACTGTAATACTGATTAAACGCTCTGGATAAATCGATCGCGTATTTCGCTATTTGTGATGGGTCGAATTTGTTCAATGATGTAAGGATGACTTCGGAAAAATCCTTTAGTATAGAAATGATCTCCCAATGCGCTGAGTTTTCAAAGTCTAGCTGAGAAGCATCTCCATCCCAATTTCCTTTTCTTAAAATGGAGCAAGCCCGTGCATTTGTATATTGAATATACGGTCCCGTTTCCCCTTCAAAACGCAGCATATCTTCAAGTGAGAATTCAATATCATTCATTCGGAAGTTCTTTAAGTCATGGAAAATAACCGCCCCCACACCTACCTGTTTTGAAACTTCCTCTTTATTTTGTAAGGAAGGGTTTTTGGCTTCGATATTTTTCAAAGCTAAAGAAATGGATTCGGCTAAAACCTCCTCTAGAAGGATAACCTTTCCTTTTCTAGTCGACATTTTCTTTCCGTCTTTTAGCATCATCCCAAACGGTATATGATGTAGGTTATCAGCCCAAACGTAGTCCATTTTTCTTAACACAGATTTTAATTGCTTAAAATGTAGACTTTGCTCATTACCGACAACATACAAGGATTGCTCGAATTGATAATTATTTTTGCGATAAAGTGCCGCAGCTAAATCACGAGTAGCATAAAGAGTGGCACCGTCGGATTTTTTGATTAAGCAAGGCGGTAAATTCTCTTCTGTAAGGTCAACAACCTGTGCTTGGTCGGATTCCATTAATAGTCCCTGATTTTCAAGCATCTGTACGACAGCATCCATTTTATCATTATAAAAAGCTTCGCCAGCAAACGAATCAAAATCAACTTGAAGTAATTGATAGATTTTAGAGAACTCTTTTAAAGATTCTTCACGGAACCAGCTCCATAGTGCAAGAGCCTCTTCGTCTCCATCTTCCAATTTCTTAAACCATGCTCGACCGGCATCTTCTAACGTTGGATCATTGCTAGCTTCATCATGGAATTTGATATAAAGAGTGAGTAATTCCTTAATCGGGTTCGCTTTAACCTTTTCCTCAACTCCCCATTTTTTATAGGCAGTTATTAATTTTCCGAACTGGGTGCCCCAATCACCAAGATGATTAATTTTTATCGTTTCATAGCCACATTTTTGAAAAATATGGGACATTGCATTGCCAATTACGGTTGAACGTAGATGTCCCATAGAAAATGGTTTGGCAATATTCGGTGATGACAAATCAATGGTGACTACCTTATTTTCACCAATGCTGGATGACCCGTAATCATGCTGTTGGGTAATAATCGTGTTTAGAACATTTTGGGTGACGATCTTTTTGTTTAAAAATACATTTACATAACCGCCAACAGACTCTGCTTTTTCAATATAAGGTGACTGGATTTCTTTACTTATTTGTTTAGCGATGAGGTGTGGAGCTTGTTTTCTCGTTTTAGCAAGCTGAAAGCAGGGGAAAGCATAGTCACCAAAATCGGCTTTTTTTGGTTTTTCGATTAGCTTTTCAATAGTGGATATATCTAATTCAGATTGTAAAATTTCACTTAGTGCATTTACGAAAGGTTCGACGTAATTCATTGATACAACCTCCTTATAAAAATAAAAAACTTCCGTCTCTAATAAAAGAGACGGAAGTATAAAATCCCGCGGTACCACTCTAATTGTCCCCTAAAAAAAGGAACCAGCTTATTACTTAACGAGGATTTTCCCCGGCAATCCCTACTTCATTCAGGAATGCATCTCAAAAGTGCGGTTCATTATCTGCTCTGTATCAGGCTCACACCATCCCTGACTCGCTAAAACGAACGAAATAATTACTCTCTTTTTCATCGATTTTGTTTATATTTAGGAAGCTATAAAATACTCGGATGTGAATAACTCAATGAAAAGTATGGTTCACGTCCAGCTCCAGCGCCTAGCCCCTCGAGGTCAAATCGCCCCAAAGATGAGGTTAAAGAGCAAACCTCCTCTTTGGGTCGGCATTTGCTTGTCGGGGCTGATCAAGGCACTTGCGCTTTTGTTTATTGATTTTAAAGTATTATATCTGAAAATAAATATTTTGCCAACAATTGTTATATATTATTTCTTTGTAAAGACTATGGGTGTAAGGAACTGAAGCAGGTGATAAGATGGATTGGTTCGATTATCTACATAAATATAAATTAACAAGTATTTTTATCGCGATCATCATCGCATGGCTTTTTGTTTTTATCATTAATAAACTGGTCCACAACTTTTTTGAAAGAACTCATTTTATTGAGGAAAGAAAAGAAAAAACGATTGAAAGTATGATTCGATCTGTTTCGAAATACACAGCTACAATTTGTATTATTTTATTTGCCATCTCACAATATGTAGAGCATTTTGGAAGAGTTCTTGCGGGAGCAGGGGTAATCGGAGTCATCGTTGGTTTTGGGGCACAAAGCTTAATTAAGGATATATTGGCGGGAATTTTTTTAATCTATGAAAAACAATTGCATAGAGGTGACTTTATTACTTTAAACAATACTTTTAACGGCACAGTTGAAGATATTGGTCTGCGTTTTCTAAAGGTACGAGACTGGAGTGGAAAGCTCCTCACGATTAGTAATGGTGAAGTGAAGCAAATTCAAAACTACAATATCGAGCAAATGCGAGTTATTGAAAGGATCGTTGTCAGTTATCGGGAAAATCCAGAAAGGGTATTTAGTGTTCTAGCATCGGCCTGTGATGTAATAAATGAGGTCAATCAATCTTTATTAAAATTAGATTCGGAAAATGTCGTGATAGAACCGTTTCAAGTATATGGAATGACCTCACTCAATGCTTCTTTTAGAGGGATCGAATATACAATCATAGGTCTTGTGGATGATGCTCACTTTTGGCTCGCGGGAAGACAAGCGCGAAAAATTATTGCCCAAACATTGTATAACCATCAGATAAAATTAGCGGAAGATTCAATGCTTGTTAGGCAAATGGGGAATCACGTTTTAATTGAAAATGAAAAAACCGGAGAGGATATATCTCCGGTTTAGCGCTTCTCTTCTTTCTTAACTTGACTAGGCATTGGCCGTGCTGCACCTGCAAAACCATAATCTGGATCGACATTCATGATGCCCTTGTCAGTCCCGGCATCAGAAGCAATATTGGACTTTGGCAGTTGGGCTAGTTCTTTTCCTCGTGGCATATAGCACACCTCCTTATTTCATAAGGTGTACTACGTTCATTCGTTCTACTCGTTAGGTCTCTTTTATATTTTAAAATTCTTCAATGAGTCTTGTAAATCTTCAGCCATATTTGCTAGGGCAGCGGCAGAAGCGGCTATTTCTTGCATGGATGCAAGCTGTTCTTCTGTTGCTGCAGACACATCTTGGCTTTGAGAAGTCGTTTCGACAGCAATTTCCTCGATTTCACTTACTGTAACCACAACCTTTTCCGCGCCTTGCGCCATTTGTTGGATGGAGTCAGTCATTTCTTGGATTTGAGAACTAACGTTATCAACGAAATATTGAATTTGCTTGAATGATGAACCAGCATCATGGACAACTTCAATTCCTTTTTCTACTTCTGCCGTTCCTTTCTCCATCGACTGGACTGCATAATCTGTTTCTGACTGAATGGCTGCGATTAACTGACGAATGCTTTCAGTAGATTTAGATGATTGCTCAGCCAGTTTTCTTACTTCATCTGCTACTACGGCAAAGCCTTTACCGTGTTCCCCAGCTCTTGCTGCTTCGATTGCAGCATTTAAGGCTAATAAATTTGTTTGGGCTGCAATATCAGAAATGACATTTGCAATTTGACTAATTTCTTTCGAACGCTCGCCTAATGTATGAATCACCTGTCCTAAATTAATGACGTTTTCATTTATTTGATTCATTTGATTGATGGACAATTGAATGGCTTGTTCACCTTTTAATACTACATTGGTTGCTTCAGAAGAAGTGTTAGTAACATGATGAGTATTAAGTTTGATTTGTTGGATTGCCTCTGTCATTTTTCTAACAATTTCGTTGCTGTCTCTTAACTTGTTCGTCTGTGATTCTGTACCTGATGCTACTTCTTGTATGGAATTGGCGACTTGCTCAGTTGCCTTATTATTCTGTTCGGAGCTAGCCATTAGTTCTTCAGATGAAGAGGCAAGCTGGTCTGCTTTTTCACCAACTTGATTAA
Source organism: Bacillus sp. CGMCC 1.16607 (assembly GCF_042683745.1). Classification (NCBI taxonomy): domain Bacteria; kingdom Bacillati; phylum Bacillota; class Bacilli; order Caryophanales; family Bacillaceae; genus Bacillus; species Bacillus sp. CGMCC 1.16607. Next base: position 47,588 of record NZ_JBHUJX010000020.1, on the reverse strand, counting down.
TGAGTTCACGTAAAGATACAATCATTTTATTAAAAGATAATCCAACTTTTCCAATTTCGTCACTCGATTTAACGACAAATTCTTGGGTTAAATCACCGTCACTTACTCGTTCGGTAACAATAACTAATCTTTTCAATGGACGTGTAATCGATAAAGTGATAAAAATGGAAATTAAAGCTCCTATGGCAATGAATACCACTATGATAATAATGGATGAAATTAAAATAGGTCGTGAAGCTTCAGCTACTTCATTTAGGTCCATCGTTCCTGCAATTTTTAACCCTGTAAGTTTATTCGTGTTAAAAAACATCGATTTCTTATTACCGCTATTTTCATATGAAAAATGGCCTTGTTGATTTTTCAGAACCTTTTCTACCCAAGGTGCCTTTGCGTCTGAACCGATTTTTTCCGTAGGGTGGACAAGATATTTCCCTTTGGAACTTAGAATGATGGGATACCCTTTCTCACCAATTTTAATATCTCCTGCCATATTTTTTATGGAATCTAGGCTTAAGTCAATTCCAACCACACCTGATCCGTCTGTTATTTCTTGAGCTACAGTAATTAAGATTTCGCCTGATGTGGCATCAATATAAGGCTCGGTGATAATGGCTTTACCATTATTCGCTTTAGCATCCTTATACCACGGGCGGGTACTTGCATCAAAATCTGATGGTAATTCAACTGAAGGCTGTACGACTAGGTCTCCATACTCTGTACCAAGATAGACGGATATAGCATTGGGATGGAGTTTCATATATTGTTCGAAAGATTTTCTAGTAGATTCTATTTCATTATTTGAACTAGAAGCTCTATTAAATTTTGTTGAAAAGAAAGAGGCATCATTAATAAAAGAGCTTATATAATCATCTAAATAAGAATTAAGAAGCTTAACATTTTCAGTTGCTCCTATTTCAATCTTATTCTCAATTTCTTTTGCGGAGTTTTTGTAGGAAATGGTCCCAATTAAAATGGTTGGAACGATGATGATAAATAAAAATGAAAAAATTAATTTATTACTGATCGTTAAAAGGGTGCGTTGTTTCATCATTGGTGTAGTCCTCTCTAAAAATATTGTTTTGAATAAAAACTCTTATTACTGGTTTATCGACAAATTTCGACAGAAATGAACAAACTTTTTTGAGGTATATATTCCCAATTGAAAGATAACTATTAATGAATGGTTTTGCCGATTTTAGATTGCGGCGATGATGAGTTAAAATGGAATCACTATTAACTAGAAAGAGGGAATTAATTTTCATGAGCAAGAAGAAAATGCAATTTGAAGTGCAGGAGAATGAAAGTATTGAGGAGTGTTTAGATCGTATCAAACAACTTGGGTATGTTCCTGTACGTCGAACGGAAAAACCAATATTCCAGGAAGTGAAAAAAGATAATGAAACCGTTTACGAGCCAGTTGGTCGTCAAATTGTCTTTGAAGCAAAGATTATTGAGTAAAAGACGAACATTAAATTGATATTAAAAATCAATGTTCGATTTTCTGTTGACATGAAAACGTAATAGTTGTTAAAATAGAGATAGAAAAAAGACAAATTTACTCTTTACCCTCGTATATCCATGGGGATATGGCCCATAAGTTTCTACCCAATTACCGTAAATGATTGGACTATGAGGGAAAGTCAATATGTTCGGCACATTGAAGGGAAGTCTCTTCCTTTTTGTTGACCATTTATGCCCGGACAAATGGCTTTCTCTTTGTGAGATGCTATTTGTTCGGGTATTTATTTTTTAAAAAATATTAATTATGCAAGATTGATATGAGGATAACAGGGTTTCAACGGAGGAGGAAAAGGTATGTCGAATCTTGTCGGTGTCATTATGGGGAGTAAATCGGATTGGGAAACAATGCGACATGCGTGTGAAATATTAGATCAATTTGACATTCCATATGAAAAAAAAGTCGTTTCGGCTCACCGTACCCCGGATGTAATGTTTACCTATGCCGAAGAAGCTAGAGGTAAGGGCTTGAAGGTGATCATAGCGGGTGCTGGTGGTGCTGCACATCTTCCTGGTATGGTTGCAGCAAAAACAACGCTTCCAGTAATCGGGGTTCCTGTTCAATCCAAAGCATTAAATGGGTTAGATTCACTGCTCTCCATCGTACAAATGCCAGGCGGTGTTCCAGTGGCAACGGTAGCGATTGGAAAGGCTGGTGCCACGAACGCAGGATTGTTGGCGGCTCAAATTTTAGGAGCAGTAGATCTCGAGATTGCTGGAAAATTAGAGGCAAGAAGAGAAAGTACTAGAGTAGAGGTCCTTGAAAGTAGTGATGAACTTGAATAACCAAACGATTTTACCTGGAGCAACAATAGGAATTATTGGTGGAGGTCAATTAGGGCGGATGATGGCTCTAGCAGCGAAGGCTCAGGGCTTTCGAATTGCTGTATTAGAACCGACTGCCGATTCTCCGTGCGGTCAAGTGGCTGATGTTGAAATCATTGGTGCCTACAATGATCGGGAGGCAATTCTTCAATTAGCGACAGTGAGCGATGTCATCACCTATGAATTTGAAAACATTGATGCGGACACATTAGCGTGGATTTGCGATCAAGCATACGTGCCACAAGGTCCTACGCTTTTGACGATTACCCAAGATCGGATTAAGGAAAAAGCGGCTATCCGAGCGGCTGGAGTCGAGGTAGCTCCATACGGTGTCGTTCATAATATGAATGAGTTATTTTTAAAAATAGAGTCTATCGGTTATCCTGCCGTGTTAAAAACGGCAAGAGGTGGCTATGATGGAAAAGGTCAGTTAGTCATAAAAGAGCATAAAGACCTCTTGGATGCAGACTCTATTTTTGAACATGGTGCATGTGTGTTAGAAAAATGGATTCCGTTCGAGAAGGAAATATCGGTGATTGTTACACGAAAAGTGAATGGTGAAACAGCAATTTTCCCTGTTGGTGAGAATGTCCATCAGGAAAATATTTTACATACAACGATGGTTCCTGCACAAATATCGCGAGAGTTAGAATCGAAGGCGATTCAGATGGCAAAACAACTCGCAGATTCTTTGGAATTGGTAGGGACGCTTGCCGTTGAAATGTTCTTAACCAGTGATGGAACCATTTATATTAATGAATTAGCCCCACGTCCTCATAATTCAGGGCATTACTCGATTGAGGCTTGTGAGACTTCCCAGTTTGAACAGCATATTCGTGCCATTTGCAATTGGCCGTTAGGAAATACAGAGCTATTAAAATCAGTCGTAATGGTCAATCTATTAGGGGAGCATATGGAAAGCGTATATGCGGAAATTCCAAAGATGAACGATTGGAAAGTTCATTTATACGGAAAAAAAGAACCAAAACTCAAGCGGAAGATGGGCCACATTACCATTCTAAGAGATAAAATAGAGGATGCTCTCATCGAAATAGAAAAGAGCACAATCTGGAAAACAACGAAAGAAACTATCACGCACTAACGCATTAACGCGCCGGGGGTCTGACCCCCAATGCGTTAATGTGCTAAAGAATTTGGAGGGTTTTGAAGATGATTGATCGTTATACTCGCCCGGAAATGGGAGCTATTTGGACGGAGGAGAATCGATTTCAAGCATGGCTTGAGGTGGAAATATTAGCTTGTGAGGCTTGGGCAGAGCTTGGAGACATTCCAAAGGAAGATGTAAAGAAACTTCGTGAAAAGGCGAGCTTCGATATTAACCGAATTAAAGAAATCGAAGAAGAAACGAGACATGATGTTGTTGCGTTTACTCGTGCGGTTTCAGAAACACTTGGGGAAGAAAAGAAATGGGTTCATTATGGCTTAACTTCAACGGACGTCGTCGATACGGCCCTTTCTTATCTAATAAAGCAGGCGAACACGATTTTAAGAAAAGACATCGAAAATTTCGTAGAGATCTTGAAAGTAAAGGCTCAGGAGCATAAATACACGGTTATGATGGGACGTACTCATGGGGTGCATGCGGAACCAACAACATTTGGTCTAAAGCTTGGTCTATGGTATGAGGAAATGAAACGTAATCTCGCTCGTTTCAATGCTGCAGCAGAGACGATTGAATTTGGTAAAATTTCCGGTGCAGTAGGGACATATGCAAATATTGATCCATTTGTAGAGTCCTACGTTTGTGAAAAGCTAGGGCTACAAGCAGCGCCGATCTCTACACAAACTTTACAACGTGATCGTCATGCCCAATATATGTCTACTCTAGCATTGATCGCTACATCGATCGAAAAATTTGCCGTTGAAATTCGCGGCTTACAAAAGAGTGAAACGCGTGAAGTAGAAGAATTTTTTGCAAAAGGACAAAAAGGCTCTTCTGCGATGCCACATAAACGCAATCCGATCGGCTCTGAAAATATGACAGGATTAGCCCGAGTGATTCGTGGTTATATGATGACAGCTTATGAGAATGTTCCATTGTGGCACGAAAGAGATATTTCGCATTCATCAGCTGAAAGAATTATCATTCCTGATGCAACGATTGCCTTAAATTATATGTTAAACCGTTTCGGTAACATCGTGAAAAACTTAACCGTGTTCCCTGAAAATATGAAGCGAAACATGGATAGAACGCTAGGACTTATTTATTCACAAAGAGTTCTTCTGGCGTTAATCGATAAAGGCTTCTCTAGAGAAGAAGCATATGACACTGTTCAACCAAAAGCAATGGAAGCTTGGGAAAAACAAGTTCCTTTCCGCTCATTGATTGAAGCCGATGCGACGATTACAGCACAATTAACTGCTGACGAAATTGCCGATTGCTTTGATTATAAATACCACTTGCAACATGTAGACACGATTTTTGTTCGACTTGGATTAGAGTAGAAAAGCGGAAGCGCTCTTGTAAGCCCCGACAAGCAAATGCTTCGCCACCCAGAAAGTCGTTCTTTGACTTTTTGGGTGGTGAACATTTGACCTCGAGGTCGACAAAAACGCGACGTCCTGTCGCATTGTCGACACTAGAACTTCCTGTACGTCGGGGCTAGGACGCTTGCGCTAGACAAAGTAAAGTAGTGGGGCTTTTTAGCCCCCTTCTACCCAATCACAGACTGAAAATTGCCAATATTTTTAATATAGGAGGCCTCTCTGGTGGAAAAAGGACAGTTACTTTATGAAGGTAAGGCGAAAAAGATTTATGCAACAAACGAGGAAAATCTCGTTTGGGTTCAGTATAAAGATTCTGCTACTGCTTTTAATGGGGAGAAAAAAGCGGAGATTACTGGTAAAGGTCGTTTAAATAATGAAATTACTAGTTTACTATTTTCAAAGCTTCATGAAAGTGGCATAGAATCTCATTTTGTGAAAAAAATCTCTGAGACAGAGCAATTAGTGAAAAAAGTAGAGATTATCCCTTTAGAAACTGTCGTCCGGAATGTGGCTGCTGGAAGCTTAGCGAATCGTACAGGTTTACCAGAGGGGCAAAAACTTCGCCAAACATTAGTAGAGTTTTATTTTAAAAATGATGCTTTAGGAGATCCATTATTTACAGAAGATCATATTTTAGAGCTTCAGCTAGCAACAAAAGAGCAAATCGCAGTGCTGAAACAAAAAGCACTGCAAGTAAATGAAGTTTTAATTGAACTTTTCAACGAGCTAGGCATTCTTTTAGTAGATTTCAAATTAGAGTTTGGAACCGACGATAATGGTGAAATTTTATTAGCGGATGAAATTTCTCCAGATACTTGCCGCCTTTGGGATGCGAAAACAAATGAAAAATTAGATAAAGATGTGTTTCGTCGCAATTTAGGTTCATTAACAGATGCATACGAAAAAATATTAGAAAAATTAGGGGGAGCTACGCATGTTTAAAGTTAAAGTTTATGTAACACTACGTGAAAGTGTTTTAGATCCACAAGGAGTGGCTGTGAAAAACTCACTTCATACATTAAACTTCTCTGAAATTGAAGATGTTCGTATCGGGAAGTACATGGAATTAACAATTGAAAAATCAGATCGACCTGTTGAGGAAGTTGTAAAGGAAGCTTGTGAAAAATTATTAGCTAATACTGTAATTGAAGATTATCGATTTGAAATTGAGGAGTGTGTTGCACTGTGAGATTCGCAGTCATCGTTTTTCCTGGCTCCAACTGTGATGTCGATATGTTTCACGCCATCCAAGATGAGCTTGGAGAAGAAGTGGAATATGTGTGGCATGACCAAGATAGCTTAGAGGGATTTGACGGAATTTTATTACCAGGTGGTTTCTCATACGGAGATTATTTACGCTGTGGTGCAATTGCACGATTTAGCAATGTGATGAAGGAAATCATCAAGGCTGCTGAAGCTGGTAAGCCCATTTTAGGTGTGTGTAATGGCTTTCAAATTTTACTAGAGGCAGGGTTATTACCTGGTGCGATGCGTCGTAATGAAAGTTTAAAATTCATCTGTAAGCCAGTCGAAATGAAAGTGGAAAATAACAACACGATGTTTTCAAGTGGTTATTCACAAGATGAAATTATTACTGTTCCTATCGCTCATGGTGAAGGGAATTACTACTGTGATGAGGAAACGCTTGCTGCATTAAAAGCAAATAATCAGATTGTCTTTACGTATCACATTGAAAATCCAAATGGAAGTATTGAAAATATTGCAGGCATTACTAATGAAAAAGGGAATGTCCTTGGAATGATGCCACATCCTGAAAGAGCGGTTGATACTCTTTTAGGTGGTGCAGATGGTCTGAAACTTTTTCAATCAATCGTAAGAAGCTGGAGGGAATCAAATGTCGTTAAAGCTTGAGCCAACGGTGGAACAGATTAAAAACGATAAACTTTACCGCGAAATGGGTATTTCAGATGAAGAATTTGCGATGATTGAAAAGGTTCTCGGAAGACTTCCGAATTTCACCGAGACTGGCCTGTTTTCGGTTATGTGGTCAGAGCATTGCAGTTATAAAAATTCAAAGCCAGTTTTAAGAAGATTTCCGACATCAGGGGAAAGAGTTCTTCAAGGCCCTGGAGAAGGTGCTGGTATTGTCGATATCGGTGATAACCAAGCAGTTGTGTTTAAAATTGAAAGCCATAACCACCCGTCTGCGATTGAACCGTATCAAGGTGCTGCAACAGGTGTTGGCGGAATTATCCGTGACGTGTTTTCAATGGGGGCAAGACCGATAGCTTTATTAAACTCGTTACGTTTTGGGGAGTTAACTTCACCTCGAGTAAAATATTTGTTTGAAGAGGTAGTAGCTGGAATCGCTGGCTATGGTAACTGTATCGGAATTCCAACTGTCGGTGGAGAGGTTCAATTTGATCCATCTTATGAAGGAAATCCGTTAGTTAATGCAATGTGTGTTGGTTTAATCAACCATGAAGATATTCAAAAAGGTCAAGCGCATGGTGTTGGCAATACGGTTATGTACGTTGGGGCAAAAACAGGTCGCGATGGAATCCACGGAGCGACGTTTGCTTCTGAAGAGTTAACGGATGCATCAGATGAAAATCGTCCAGCGGTTCAAGTTGGCGATCCGTTCATGGAAAAGCTTTTACTAGAGGCTTGCTTAGAGTTAGTGAAATCAGATGCATTAGTTGGAATTCAGGACATGGGAGCTGCTGGATTAACGAGTTCATCAGCAGAAATGGCTAGTAAAGCTGGATCGGGAATTGAAATGAATCTTGATTTAGTTCCACAGCGTGAAACGGGAATGACCGCTTATGAAATGATGCTTTCAGAGTCACAGGAGCGTATGTTGATCGTTGTGAAGAAAGGTCGCGAACAAGAAATCGTGGACCTATTTTCAAAATACGATTTAGAAGCGGTGGCGGTTGGTAAAGTAACCGAGGATAAAATGCTTCGTTTATTGCACAAAGGTGAAGTGGTTGCGAATGTACCAGCAGATGCTTTGGCAGAGGAGGCACCTGTGTATCATAAGCCTTCTGCAGTACCAGCTTATTTTGAAGAATTCCAAGCGATGGAAGCTGATATTCCTTCTGTTGATGATTATAAAGAAACGTTAATGGCGCTATTACAACAACCTACAATTGCTAGTAAAGAGTGGGTTTATGAGCAATATGATCATATGGTTCGTACAAATACAGTTGTATCTCCTGGTTCGGATGCTGCGGTTGTTCGTATTCGTGGCACTCGTAAAGCGTTAGCGATGACGACGGATTGTAATTCACGTTATATATATTTAGATCCCGAAACTGGTGGGAAAATTGCTGTCGCAGAGGCCGCAAGAAATATTATTTGTTCTGGAGCAGAGCCATTAGCGATAACAGATTGCTTAAACTTCGGAAATCCTGAAAAGCCTGAGATTTTCTGGCAGTTTGAAAAAGCGGTCGATGGAATGAGTGAGGCATGCCGTACATTACAAACACCAGTTATCGGCGGAAACGTTTCATTATATAACGAAACAAATGGTACTGCGGTTTACCCAACTCCAGTCGTTGGTATGGTTGGGTTAGTGAAGGACTTAGAACATGTGACAACGCAAAGCTTTAAACAGTCTGGGGACCTCATCTATTTAATTGGGGAAACAGGCGACGAGTTCGGTGGAAGCGAACTGCAAAAGCTAACATATGGTCGAATTTTTGGTAAGGCTCCTGCCATTGATGTGACTGTGGAGCATACACGTCAGCAGCAAGTGTTACAAGCGATCCAACAGGGCTTGGTACAATCTGCTCACGACCTATCTGAAGGCGGTTTGGCAGTAGCGTTATCGGAAAGTTTATTTGGAACTGATTTGGGAGCAGATATACTTGTGGATGGCAATGCTATCTCAGCACTATTCAGTGAATCCCAATCACGTTTCTTAATCTCTGTTAAACAAGAAAATAAAGAACAATTTGAGAGTTTAGTAGAAGCTCATTTCATTGGTGAGGTGAATGATTCAACCCTACTAAAAATTTCAAACCAAGAAGAAGCACTTGTTGTCGCACAGGTGAATGAGCTTGAGAAAGCTTGGAGAGGAGCTATTCCATGCTTGCTGAAATAAAAGGACTAAATGAAGAATGCGGTGTTTTTGGTATTTGGGGTCATCCCAATGCAGCTGAAATCACGTATTACGGTTTGCACAGCCTTCAGCATCGCGGGCAAGAAGGCACTGGAATGGTTGTGACAAACGGAGAAATATTAAAAGGTTTAAAAGGGGAAGGCTTAGTTTCGGAAATTTTTACTTCCTCTGCAATGGAGGATATGAAAGGGAAGGCGGCTATCGGTCATGTTCGTTATGCGACAGCTGGTGGGGGCGGGTATGAAAATGTCCAGCCTCTTCTCTTCCATTCGCAAAATGGTAGTCTTGCCCTTGCACACAATGGAAACTTAGTGAACGCAACGGCTCTAAAACATCAACTCGAGGCCCAGGGGAGTATTTTCCAAACAAGCTCAGACACAGAGGTGTTGGCCCATTTAATCAAAAGAAGTGGTTTTCCTTTAATGAAGGACCGGGTGAAAAATGCTTTGACGATGTTAAAGGGTGCGTATGCCTTTTTAATCATGACTGAGACAGAGTTAATGGTAGCGTTGGATCCACATGGGTTGCGCCCGCTTTCGATTGGGAGATTAGGTGAGGCATATGTGATTGCTTCGGAAACATGTGCTTTTGACCTTATTGGAGCTACCTTTGAACGAGATGTACTTCCAGGTGAATTGCTTATTATCGACGATGAAGGCATTCGTTCGGAGATGTATTCCTTTAATACAACAAAAGCAATGTGCACGATGGAATATGTTTATTTTTCAAGACCTGACAGTAATATCAATGGTGTTAATGTTCATACAGCTCGTAAAAATTTAGGCAAACGTCTTGCATTTGAAGCCCCAGTTGAAGCAGATGTTGTAACAGGGGTGCCTGATTCTAGTATCTCGGCAGCGATTGGTTATGCTGAAGCTTCGGGGATTCCTTATGAAATGGGCTTAATTAAAAATCGTTATGTCGGTAGAACATTTATCCAGCCGTCCCAATCATTACGAGAGCAAGGTGTGAAGATGAAGCTGTCACCTGTTCGCGGGGTTGTTGAAGGTAAAAGAGTAATCATGGTCGATGATTCGATTGTACGTGGTACGACGAGTCGAAGAATTGTGAAGATGCTGAAGGAAGCGGGGGCAACGGAAGTGCATGTTGTCATCAGTTCTCCTCCGATCAAAAATCCTTGTTTCTATGGGATTGATACGTCTACTCGAGAGGAATTAATTGCTTCCAGTCATTCGGTAGAAGATATTCGCCAATTAATTGGAGCCGATTCGTTAACGTTTTTATCAGTAGAAGGAATGGTGGAAGCGATCGGCCGTAAAGAAGAAGGCGAAACAAGAGGATCCTGCCTCGCTTGTTTTACCGGAAAGTATCCAACTGATATTTACCCTGAAATGATGCAGGCTGCTGAAAAATGTTAAAAGGGTTGGCTGCTGTGCCAGCCCTTTTTTGAAAAAGTGTGGCAGAAATGTGAAAAAGGCGGATAAAAACGTTAGACAGGCGGATAAAATGCAAAAATGCGCGGATATATTCCTGAAATTGTCGGATATATTGCGAATTTGGACGGATATAGTCTCAGGAAGATGATTGAATGGAGGTCATAACAATGTCAAATGCCTATAAACAAGCCGGTGTCGATATCGAAGCGGGTTATGAAGCAGTTGAACGCATGAAGAAGCATGTGAAAAAGACGGTAAGACCCGAAGTAATGGGAGGTCTTGGCGGATTTGGCGGAATGTTTGATTTATCAGCTTTACAACTTAAGGAACCTGTACTTGTATCTGGGACGGACGGTGTCGGAACGAAGCTGAAAATCGCTTTTGCCATGGATCGCCATGATACAGTCGGAATCGATTTAGTAGCCATGTGTGTCAATGATATCGTAGTCCAAGGTGCGGAGCCTTTGTACTTTTTAGATTATATTGCTTGTGGTAAAGCAGAGCCTGAGAAAATTGAGTTGATTGTCAAAGGAATTTCGGAAGGCTGTGTACAGGCAGGTGCTGCTCTGATTGGTGGGGAAACGGCTGAAATGCCTGGCATGTACCATGATGGTGAGTATGATTTGGCTGGGTATGTAACTGGTGCTTGTGAGAAATCAAAGCTTATTACTGGAAATGAAATTGAACCTGGAAACGTCCTCATTGGACTGGCTTCAAGCGGTATCCATAGTAATGGTTATTCGCTTGTTCGTAAGGTTTTATTAGAAAATAACCATCTCCAATTAACTGATTTTATCGAAGAGTTTAATAGTACTTTAGGGGAAGAACTGCTGAAACCTACAAAAATTTATGTAAAATCGGTTCTCCATTTATTAAAGGAATTCAAGATTAATGGCATGGCACATATTACAGGTGGAGGATTTATCGAAAATATTCCACGCATGCTGCCAGAGGGGACTGGAATTCGTATTCATGAAAACAGTTGGCCGATTCTTCCCATCTTTAACTTCCTACAAGAAAAAGGAAATTTAACGAGATTAGAAATGTACAATATTTTTAATATGGGTATTGGGTTTGTGCTGGCAGTAGAGGCAAAGTCAGCTCAAGAAATTATTCAAGTTTTAGATCAGCTTGGTGAAAAAGCGTATGTGATTGGTTCTGTGAAGGAAGGTACTGGAGTAGAATTTCTTACTGAACAAGAGGTAATTGGATGAAAAAGATAGCTGTATTTGCTTCGGGAAGCGGAAGTAACTTTCAAGCGATCGTTGATGCGATTGAATCGGGGAAGCTGACCGCAGAAGTCAAATTACTCGTGTGTGATCAGCCGAATGCATTTGTAGTTGAACGTGCAGAACGAAGTGAAATTCCTGCCTTTATTTTTTCAGCTAAAAAATATTCAAGTAAAGAAGAATATGAATTAGCCATTTTAAACGAACTAAAAGAAAAACAAATAGAATTTATTGTCCTTGCAGGATATATGAGATTAATAGGATCAACACTTTTAAAGCAGTTTGAAGGTAAGATCGTAAACATTCATCCTTCATTGTTACCAGCTTTTCCAGGGAAGGATGCTATCGGTCAAGCCATATCAGCTGGAGTAAAGGAAAGTGGTGTCACCGTTCATTATGTTGATGCAGGAATGGATACAGGCCCAATCATTGAGCAAAAGGCAGTTTCGATAGTGGAAGACGAAACAAAAGAAACCCTTCAAACCAAAATCCACACCATCGAACATCAACTGTATCCAACAGTCCTACAACAACTTTTTACCACTTTAAAGTAATGGGGGTCAGACCCCCACAGCTTCACCGCGTTAAAGTATAGGGGGTCAGTCCCCCAGTGCTTCACTGCGTTAAAGGAGGAGGAATTAAAAAATGAGTAAGAAGCGTGCGCTGATTAGTGTTTCGAATAAGGCGGGAATTGTAGAGTTTGCGAGGAGTTTGGTTGAATTAGGTTTTGAGATTATTTCAACTGGGGGGACGAAGAAGGCATTGCAGGAGAATAATATTCCTGTCATGGGTGTCAGTGATGTTACTCAGTTCCCAGAAATTTTAGAGGGTCGAGTGAAGACATTGCATCCGTCGATTCATGGGGCATTGCTAGCAAAACGTGAGGAAAATCACCAAAAGCAACTAGTAGAGCATAAAATCGACCTAATCGATGTGGTTTGTGTGAATTTATATCCTTTCAAGGAAACCATCTCGAAACCAGATGTAACGGTTGAAGATGCGATTGAAAACATCGATATCGGTGGTCCGACGATGCTGCGTGCATCTGCAAAAAACCACGAGTATATCACAGTTGTTGTCGATCCTGCTGATTACGAAGTAGTTTTATCAGAACTAAAGCAGTCTGGAAAAACAGAGAAGGGAACTCGCCGCAGGCTTGCAGCTAAAGTGTTTCGTCACACGGCGGCCTATGATGCGTTAATTGCCGAATATATGACGGAGCTTGTCGGGGAAGAAACACCAGAAAATTTAACGGTTACTTACGAATTAAATCAAGGCTTGCGTTATGGGGAAAATCCTCATCAAAAAGCGGCTTTTTATAGCAAACCACTAGGTAGCGATTTCTCGGTTGCTCGTGCCCAAAAGCTTCACGGCAAAGAGCTTTCCTATAACAATATTAATGATGCTGATGCGGCATTACAAATTCTAAAAGAATTTACAATTCCAGCAGCTGTGGCGGTTAAACATATGAATCCTTGCGGGGTTGGAACGGGCGAGAATATTCAAGAAGCATTTGAAAAAACATTCGAAGCAGATCCAGTTTCCATTTTCGGTGGAATTATTGCCCTTAACCGTGAAGTGGATGGTATGACAGCTCAAAAGCTTCATGAAATTTTTCTGGAAATCATTATTGCCCCATCATTTTCAGCTGAGGCACTTGAAATATTACAAGCGAAAAAGAACCTACGATTATTAACGATTCCTTTTGAAGTTCAAACCTCACCTAATAAAAAAATAGTGTCAGTTCAAGGCGGATTATTGGTTCAAGACGAAGATACCCACCAATTAAATGACTCTGCGCTTAATGTAGTAACGAAAAGGGAACCTTCCGAGGAAGAATGGCAAGCTTTGAAGTTAGGCTGGAAAGTCGTCAAGCATGTGAAATCCAACGCCATCGTAGTAGCAACAAAAGAGATGACGATCGGCATTGGTGCTGGCCAAATGAACCGCGTCGGGGCAGCAAATATTGCCTTAGAGCAAGCAGCCGATAAAGCAAATGGTGCGATTATGGCTTCTGACGCCTTTTTCCCAATGGATGATACGGTTGAAGCTGCTGCAAAAGCGGGTATCACAGCTATTATTCAACCAGGCGGCTCCATCCGTGACGAAGATTCGATCAAGAAAGCTGATGAGTACGGAATTGCCATGGTATTTACAGGAGTAAGACATTTTAAACATTAAGGGGGATTTGGTTTGAAAGTCTTAGTAATTGGAAGAGGCGGCCGTGAACATGCCATCTGCCACAAGTTTCGTGACAGTGCTCTTGTTGAAAAAGTTTACGTTGCACCAGGGAATCCAGGTATGAAAGATGTAGCCGAGCAAGTAGCAATTGATGAAAACAGCCATGATGAGCTCGTTCAGTTCGTGAAGGAAAATGAAGTTGGATTAACGTTTTTTGGTCCTGAAATCCCCTTATTAGCAGGTCTTGCTGATCGATTTATGGCAGAAGGATTAAAGGTATTTGGACCAACCCAGCAGGCTGCAATGATTGAAGGCAGTAAATCTTTTGCGAAAGAACTAATGAAAAAATACAGTATTCCCACTGCTGAATATGAGGTTTTTTCAGATTATGATTCAGCTGTTCAATATGTTAAGGAAAAAGGTGCACCAATTGTTATTAAAGCCGATGGACTTGCTGCCGGAAAAGGCGTTGTTGTGGCAATGACATTGGAAGAAGCACTAGATGCTTTGAAAGACATGCTTATGGATCAAAGATTTGGAACATCCTCAGCATCTGTTGTTATTGAGGAGTTTTTAGCAGGCGAAGAGTTTTCTCTGATGGCGTTTGTGAACGGAAATCAGGTTACGCCATTAGAAATTGCTCAAGACCATAAACGTGCATATGACAATGATGAAGGACCGAATACGGGGGGAATGGGCGCGTATTCGCCAGTCCCGCAAATTCCAAGTGAAGCGATAAAATATGCGATAGAAAAAATAGTTAAACCAACTGCTGAAGCGTTAGTTAAAGAAGATCGAAGTTTTTGCGGTGTTCTTTATGCAGGTCTAATTTTAACAGCCGAAGGTCCTAAAGTAATTGAATTTAATGCCCGATTTGGGGATCCGGAGACACAGGTAATCTTGCCGCGAATGAAGTCGGATTTCTTAAGTGTACTTCTTCAAGTTTTAGAGGGTGAAGAAGTGATGATTGAATGGGATCCGTCTCCAGTTATAGGTGTGGTTTTAGCAGCGAAAGGTTATCCAGGTGAACTGATCACAAAAGGGAAGCCATTTACAATCGCTCAAAATAACAAGGAAGTACAAATTTATCACGCAGGAACAGACCAACATACCGATGGTAGTTGGCTCATTAATGGCGGCAGAGTATTATTGGTAGCAGCAAAAGGTGAAACTATAGTCGATTCGAAACAAGCAGTTTATGATTATTTAACTGAACATCATTGGGATGGCCTATTTTTCCGAAAAGATATCGGAAATAAAGCTATCGCGCACGTTTCCGTGAACGTCTAATATAAGTGTAGGATATGGCGACGATACCGCCGATTAGCACAACAAGTACAAAGGACATATCAGAAAGATATTCCATGAACATGATCATCACTCCTATTTTGGTCTGGCTCGAAGGTCCCTCGAGCCAGACTTATTTTTTAAAAAGATAAGAAAGTATAACATTTTCGGACTTCGAAAATTGTCCAGCGCAAGCGTCCTAGCCCCGACGTACAGGATGTACTAGTGTCGACAATGCGACAGGACGCCCGAGCCCTTGTCGACCTCGAGGTCAAATGTTCGCCAGCCAAAAAGTCAAAGAACGACTTTCCAGCTGGCGAAGCATTTGCTTGGCAAACCAAAGAACGGTTTGCATAAGTGCGACTAGGTCTCTGGCTTCGCTCCTCTCGCCAATCGATCAGTCTTCTTTATCGGGGCTGATCAAGGCGCTTCCGCTTTTCCTATGAAGGATTATTCGGTAACACGTGAGTAGATTCCATCGGTACGTCACCATTTGTGCTATTTTCTTTCAGTCGTTTACAAAGATCTGTTATCGGGCAATAACGTACAATTCCTTCAGCCACTTTCATTGCACCCATCATGGCCGTGAATAAATAGGAATCCCTCCACGGGCATTTCACAAGTTTGGATGTGCTCCAAGCGAGAATGGTTAGCCCGCATGTGATGCGGATTAAGGCATTTAGTAATCCGATATTTGGTTTAACGTTCATTTTCACACAACCTTTCGTCAATTTACCCAAACTCTTTAGTGCGTTAAATTGCGAAATATGTTAAGATAATATTCAAAATGAAAGTGCTTTCATTAATGAATAGCCTACATACAGTAGGGAGGGGAAACAGATGCACGATCAGCGTTACCGCTGGAAAAATAGACAAATTCGTGAACACATTTCTATATTAGATGGCCATATCGCTCCGACCATTCTTTTGAAAAACGCGAACTATTTAAATCAAGTTTTTCGCCAGTGGATGAGGGCGAATATTTGGATTTATGAAGATCGAATTGTGTATGTTGGTGAAAAGCTTCCAGAAAATTTACAAGGTTGTGAAGTGGTTGATTGTACAAATGAATTCCTTGTACCAGGTTACATCGAACCACACGCACATCCTTTCCAATTATATAATCCCCAAACCTTTGCTACATATGCATCACAGTTTGGGACTACAACTATAATCAATGATAATATGGCACTAGTTTTACAGTTAGAAAAAGAGAGGGCCTTTTCGTTGTTGGCGGAACTTCGCAATCATCCAGTTACGATGTACTGGTGGTGCCGATTCGACGGTCAGACGGAAGTGATGGATGAGGAAAATTATTTTTCCCATAATCATGTGAAATCCTGGCTGGAGCATGATTCAGTTGTTCAAGGTGGAGAATTGACAGGCTGGCCGAAGCTTTTGGCTGGAGATGATATGATGCTTCACTGGATTCAAGAAGCGAAGCGAATGAGGAAACAAATTGAAGGTCATTTTCCTGGTGCATCAGAGAAAACATTAGCGAAGATGATGTTATTCGGTGCTGATTGCGATCATGAATCAATGACAGGTAAAGATATCTACAATCGCTTGATGCAAGGCTATACCGTGTCACTTCGTTATTCTTCGATTCGCCCAGACTTACCGGTATTGCTGGATGAGATGAAGAAGATGAACATCACTGCTTATGACAAAATGATTTTTACAACAGATGGATCTTCAGCGTCATTTTATGAGCAAGGTTTGATTGATCATATGATTAGAATGGCGATTGAAAAAGGTGTTCCTTTAATTGATGCCTATAATATGGGAACGATTAATGTCGCCCGATATTATAATTTGGAGCATTTACATGGGAATATTGCTACAGGTCGAATTGCAAATATAAATTTCCTTGAGAATGAATACAATCCGACACCAATATCAGTGTTGGCAAAAGGTCATTGGGTGAAAAGAGACGGTAGGATTGAAAAGGATTTGATTTCGGTTGACTGGGGAGAACACGGTTTAAAACCGTTACAGTTAGATTGGGATTTAACTTCTGATGATTTACAGTTCTCCATGCCGTTTGGAATGGAGATGGAGAACGCCGTCATAACAAAACCATACTCGATTACTATAGATATTTCGTTGGACGAGTTACCTGATACACATGATGAAAGCTTCTTTATGCTCGTTGATCGAAACGGAAAGTGGCGGATTAATACGATATTAAAGGGTTTTTCTAATCGTGTTTCAGGACTAGCTAGTTCTTTTTCAAATACAGGAGATCTTATTTTAATTGGAAAAAGTAAACAAGACATGCAATTAGCATTTCAGCGGATCAAGGAAATAGGCGGTGGCATTGCACTCGTTGAAAACGGTGAGGTACTAGTAGAAATACCACTCACTTTATCTGGTATCATGTCAGATGCTTCTTTAAATGAAATTATTAGACAAGAGAAGGTACTTACTAAACATTTAAATGAAAGAGGATACCATTTTAGTGATCCGATTTATTCTTTACTATTTTTCGCATCAACCCATTTGCCATATATTCGGATTACTCAACAAGGAATCTATGATGTCATGAATAAAATGATACTCTTTCCTTCAATCATGCGTTAAAATATAACAGTATTAACGTATTAAAATAAAAACCATAAGAATCAACATCAAGAGATCTACCTTACACCAATGTAATGGATAATGAGGTGTTTATTTTTGAAGATAACAAAATGGATAGTAATAGGCTCGGCATTGGGATTACTGCTTACTGGATGTAGTGATAACGAGAAAACTGCGAAACCAGTCAATAATGAGTCGAAAATCGAGAAGCCGCAACAGAATGATGCTGGTGAAAAAATCTATCCTTATACTTTTCCTTTAACTGGTATAGGGTCAGAGGTAGCTGTTGATACTCGTGCGGTAGCTGTTATGGTAAATAACCATCCAAAGGCGAGACCGCATTCTGGTCTTCATAAAGCGGATATCGTATTTGAATTGTTGGCGGAAGGGGATGTAACGAGGTTTTTAGCTGTTTTTCAAAGCGAAAAGCCTGAAAAAGTTGGTCCTGTCCGTAGTGCAAGAGATTATTATATTGATCTTGCCAAAGGATTAAATGGCCTGTATATTGCTCATGGATATAGTCCTGAAGCGAGAAAAATGCTTGAATCAGGTTATATTGATAATTTAAATGGAATGGTTTATGATGGTACGCTTTTTAAAAGATCTAGTGAACGGAAAGCCCCACATAATTCGTATATCACCTATGAAAATATTTTAAAAGGGGCAGAAAAAAATCATTTTGCAATGAATATTCAGCCACCTTCCTATAAGTTTTATAAGAAAAATGAAATCGAAAGTATTCAAGGAAAAGAAGCGAAATCGGTGATGGTTTCCTACTTTTCAAGTGCGTTGTTTAATGCGATTTACGATTACGATGATACATTAGGTAGATACAAACGTTATTCAAATGGTGAACAGACTATTGACTATGAAAGTAAAGAGCCTGTTCTCATCGATAATATAATGATTATTGAAATGCAGCATAAGCTGCTTGATTCTGTTGGCCGTAGGGAAGTTAATCTTACTTCTGGAGGAAACGGATACTTGCTTCAGAAGGGGAAATGGAATGAAATAACCTGGGGAAATGTTGATGGGCAAATTGTTCCTTTTCAAAATGGATCAGAAGCTCGTTTAGTGCCAGGGAAAACATGGATCAATGTCATCCCGACGGATAAAGGACTACAAAAGTCCGTTTCGTTTGAAGATAAATAAATGATAAGGGGTAAAATCATGCAAATCGACAAATTAAGAGGCAAAGAATTAGATCAGTTATTTAAAGCGATTCTTTCATTAAATGACTTGGAAGAATGTTATCGATTTTTCGATGATCTTGCTACAATCAATGAAATTCAATCTTTATCACAACGCTTAGAAGTAGCACGTATGCTACGCGAAGGAAAAACATATCATCAAATTGAATCTGAAACAGGCGCAAGCACGGCAACGATTTCTAGAGTCAAACGTTGTTTGAACTATGGAAATGATGCCTATGAATTAGCTTTAGATCGAATTAAAGAAGAACAAATAGCTAATTCGGAAGAGAAGTAATAAAAGCGGAAGCGCCTTGATCAGCCCCGACAAGCAAATGCTTCGCACCCGGAAAGTCGTTCTTTGACTTTTTGGGTGGCGAACATTTGACCTCGAGGTCGACAAAGGCGCGACGTCCTGTCGCATTGTCGACACTTGTACATCCTGTACGGAAGGGGCTAGGACGCTTGCGCTGGACAATAAAAGCATCTTGGCTGACTTTGAAAAGTTTAACTTTTCGGTCAGCCCTTTTTTTGTTTGCAGTTAGGTTTGGATGCTATAATGGTTAAATGGAATTGTATATTCTGTGAAAATAACACAGAATGGGATTGGAGGTGTAGCGTATGTATGATGTACGTGAATGGCGTCATGTATTTAAATTAGATCCGAATAAAAAGATATCCGATGAGCATTTAGAAAGAATTTGTGAATCGGGGACAGATGCTGTCATTGTTGGCGGAACAGATGGGGTAACATTAGAGGATGTTCTTGATCTAATGGCAAGAATTCGTCGTTATACCGTTCCTTGTGTTTGTGAAATTTCTTCAATTGAAACCATCTCCCCAGGATTTGATCTATATTTTATTCCAACTGTATTAAATAGCGAGGATTCAAAATGGATTGTTGGCTTACACCATGACGCTTTAAAAGAATATGGTGAGTTAATGGATTGGAATGAAATAATGGTGGAAGGCTATTGTATTTTAAATGAGAATTGTAAAGCCGCCCAACATACTTCAGCTAAAACAAATATAGAGGTAGAAGATATTCTTGCCTACGCTCGAATGGCAGAAAAAATGTTTCATCTTCCGATTTTTTATTTAGAATACAGTGGCTTATACGGCGATCCAGAGGTCGTTGCTAATGTTAAAAAAGTACTAGAAAAGACAACGCTCTTTTATGGTGGAGGAATTGACACCGTTGAAAAGGCGAAGGAAATGTCTGCATTTGCCGATGTAATTGTTGTCGGAAATGTCATTTATGAAAATCTTGAAGAAGCTTTACAAACGGTACAAGCTTCAAAAGAAAAGAATTGATTGTGAAGAAATAGATCGTTAAAATAGAAATAGGAACATACGTTTGTTTGGTGGTGAATGGATAATGCAATTTTTAACTGAACGCTTATTAAACGGTTTAAACCCAGAACAACAAAAGGCAGTCAAAACGACAGAAGGACCTTTGCTGCTCATGGCGGGTGCTGGTAGTGGAAAGACTCGTGTCTTAACTCATCGAATTGGTTATTTAATGGTTGAAAAAGGTGTTAATCCTTACAATATTTTAGCGATTACCTTTACGAATAAAGCCGCCCGAGAGATGAAAGATCGGATTAGGACGATGATGGGGGGAGTGGCAGATGAAATTTGGATTTCAACCTTCCACTCCATGTGTGTAAGAATTTTAAGACGTGATATTGATCGAATGGGATTTAATCGCAATTTCACGATTCTTGATACAACGGACCAACAATCCGTTATTAAAGGAATTTTAAAAGACAAAAATATTGATCCGAAGAAATTCGATCCGAGAGCATTGCTTGGATCCATTAGTAGTGCAAAAAATGAACTGATGGATACAGAAGAATACGCAAAGCAGGCTAGCGGTTATTTTGACCAAGTCGTCAGTGATGTGTATACCGAGTATCAAAAACGATTACGAAAAAATCAAGCACTCGATTTCGACGATTTAATTATGATGACAATACAGCTTTTCAATCGTGTTCCCGAGGTTTTAGAATACTATCAGCGGAAATTTCAATATATACATGTGGATGAGTATCAGGATACGAACCGCGCGCAATATATGCTTGTTAAGATGCTGGCAAGCCGATTTAAAAATCTTTGTGTTGTTGGTGACTCGGATCAATCGATTTATCGCTGGCGTGGGGCGGATATTGCAAACATTTTATCCTTTGAAAAGGATTATCCAAATGCCAATGTCATTCTGTTGGAGCAAAACTATCGTTCCACAAAGAGAATTCTTCTTGCGGCCAATAAAGTGATTGAAAATAATTTAAATCGTAAGGCTAAGAACTTATGGACGGAAAATGCAGAAGGAAACAAAATCTGCTATTACCGTGCGGACAGTGAGCAAGGAGAAGCCCAATTCGTTATTGGGAAAATTAAAGAGCTAGTCGATTCAGGTAAAAGAAAAGCTTCTGAAATAGCTATTTTATATCGCACAAATGCTCAATCTCGTGTGATGGAGGAAGCTTTGCTTAAATCGAATATGGAATATTCGATTGTCGGAGGAATTAAGTTCTATGATCGTAAAGAAATTAAGGACATTCTAGCTTATTTAAGATTAATCGCAAACCCTGATGACGATATTAGCTTACAAAGGATCATCAATGTTCCTAAGCGTGGAGTAGGGTCAAGTTCAGTTGATAAAATTGCGGATTTTGCTGCTATGCATGATTTGTCGATGTTCCAAGCATTGGACTCGATTGAGTTAATAGGTTTAAGTCCTAAAATTACAAAGGCATGTAGAGATTTCCGAAACCTGATAAGTGGCTATACTGGGATGCAGGAATTTCTATCGGTAACAGAGCTTGTTGAAGAGGTTTTAGAAAAATCAGGGTACAGAGAAATGCTCAAAGCAGAAAAGTCGATAGAATCACAAAGTCGACTAGAAAACTTAGAAGAATTATTATCTGTTACGAAAAATTTCGAAGAAGTAAATGAAGATAAGAGCCTAGTTGCCTTTTTAACTGATTTAGCGCTTGTTGCTGACATTGATCGTCTAGATGAGGAAGGACAGCCAGCAGATGCCGTTGTTCTAATGACTCTTCACTCTGCCAAAGGATTGGAATTTCCTGTCGTGTTCTTAATTGGATTAGAAGAAGGTGTATTTCCTCATTCACGTTCCTTAATGGAAGAAGCTGAAATGGAGGAAGAGCGTCGCTTGGCATACGTAGGAATCACTCGTGCAGAACAAGATTTATTTATTACAAATGCGCAAATGCGTACGCTTTACGGCCGAACAAGTATGAATCCAGCATCAAGATTCATTAGAGAAATTCCTGAAGATTTAATGGAACCCTTTCAGCCGCCAAATCGAATGGGAAGCGGAGGGTTCGCCTCTGCTGGTCGACAGACAGCTACCACTGGTCCAAGAAACCCTGTGATTCGCCCTGTTACAAGAGAAACTGGTGGAGAAGGAATTGGGTGGAATGTTGGTGATAAAGCCGAACATGGCAAATGGGGAATTGGGACGGTTGTTAGTGTAAAAGGAGAAGGAGAGGGCAAAGAGCTTGATATTGCTTTCCCTAGTCCGACTGGCATTAAGCGTCTTTTAGCGAAATTTGCGCCAATAAAAAAAGTATAACTGACTACTCATAATGCAATGGTCATGAGCAGGATATATCTCTATAAAGGAGAGGAACAAATGGGTGCACGACAGACTGAGGATCGAGTGATCGAATTACAAAACCTGCTAAATCAATATAATTATCAATACCATGTTCTTGATAAACCAACTGTTCCTGATGCGGAATATGATCAACTTCTAAGAGAACTTGTGGAATTAGAACAGCAATTTCCGGATTTGCAAACACCTGATTCTCCGACGCAACGGGTGGGAGGAGCGGTATTAGATTCTTTTAAAAAAGTGGAACATCGCACTCCAATGCTGAGTTTAGGGAATGCCTTTAATGAGGCGGATTTAAAGGATTTCGATCGCCGGATTCGTGGAATGATTAGCGAAGATATTTCATATGTTTGTGAATTGAAAATTGATGGCCTAGCTGTGTCTCTTCGTTATGAAAATGGCCTATTTATTCAAGGTGCGACTCGTGGAGATGGGTCTGTTGGCGAAGATATTACCGCCAATCTGAAGACGATAAAATCTATCCCTTTACGATTAACAGAACCTGTATCCCTAGAAGTTCGTGGCGAAGTTTTTATGCCAAAAAAATCGTTTGAAGCTTTAAATAAAATGAAAGCAGAAAACGGAGAAGAGCTCGCAGCTAACCCAAGAAATGCTGCTGCGGGGTCACTGCGTCAGCTGGATTCGAAAATTGCTGCATCACGTAACCTAGATGTATATTTGTATTCGATTGCTGATGTAGGGGGATTAGAAATAATTTCCCATAGTGAAGGACTTAATTATCTCGAAAAATTAGGCTTCAAAACAAATCAAGAACGCCGAAAATTTGATAAGATTGAAGAAGTGATCGAATTCGTTGAAAGCTGGGTGGAAAAAAGACCTCATCTCCCTTATGAAATCGATGGAATGGTTGTTAAAGTAGATTCCTTAGAACAACAGGAACAGCTTGGAATGACAGCGAAAAGTCCAAGATGGGCGACTGCTTATAAATTTCCAGCTGAGGAAGTTGTAACAGTATTAAAGGATATCGAACTAAGTGTAGGTAGGACAGGAGTTGTTACACCGACGGCCATATTAGAACCGGTTAAAGTTGCAGGAACAACTGTCGGGCGTGCTTCCTTGCATAATGAGGATTTAATTCGGGAAAAAGATATCAAAATTGGTGACTATGTCGTCATAAAAAAAGCTGGTGACATTATACCTGAAGTCGTCAATGTACTTCCTGAACGGAGAACAGGGGAGGAAAAGGAATTCCAAATGCCTACCCACTGTCCTGAATGTGAAAGTGATTTAATTCGATTAGAGGAAGAAGTAGCTTTACGGTGCATTAATCCAAAATGCCCAGCGCAAATTCGTGAGGGACTTATTCATTTTGTATCCAGAGACGCTATGAATATAGATGGATTAGGCGAAAAAGTGATTAGTCAGCTTTTTCAAGAAAAGTTAATAGAAGATGTAGCAGATCTTTATCACTTGACGAAGGAACAATTACTTGGATTAGAGCGGATGGGTGAAAAATCCGTGACAAACTTATTGAGTGCTATTGAAGCCTCAAAAGGAAATTCATTAGAAAAATTATTGTTTGGACTTGGGATTCGTCATGTCGGGGCAAAGGCAGCAAAAACATTGGCTCAACAATTTGAATCGATGGATCGTCTGTCAGCAGCAACGGAAGAAGAATTAACGGCTGTTAATGAAATCGGTGAAAAAATGGCTAACTCCATTGTGACCTATTTTGAGAATGAGGAAGTTCATGAATTAGTAGCTGAATTAAAAACAGCCGGAGTGAATATGGACTACAAAGGCCCTAAGCCAGTCATAGCTGCGGAATCAAATTCAATTTTTGCTGGTAAAACAGTCGTATTAACTGGGAAGCTTGAACAGCTATCACGAAACGAAGCAAAAGATAAGCTTGAGGCGCTAGGGGCAAAAATAGCAGGAAGTGTGAGTAAAAAGACAGACATCGTCATTGCCGGCGAAGATGCTGGATCAAAGCTTACCAAAGCACAGGAATTAGGTATAGAAATATGGAGCGAGGAGAAAATGCTCGAAGAACTAAGAAAGGCGTAGGGCGCCGTTTAGCGCATGACAGGTCTGAAGCACTCTACCCCGAGATAAAGGAAACACGAAGAGCGCAAGCGTCGATGTTGACTTATCGTAGGGAAGAGTGTGAAGTACATCAGTCGCTGGCGCCTGAAGCTGGACAACTTCAAAGATAATAGAGGTGGGAGACTGTGAGGCCATTTTTCATAGTTCTACTGTCCCTCTTTCTTTTGCTTAGCGGTTGCGCACCGAATTTTAAAGAGCAAGAGGAAGTGGTTCAAGAAAAGAAAGATTCAAAAGAAAAAGCAATCATTCCAAAGTATAAGATTTCCGATCAATATTATCGGACAATCCTGCCTTTTGAACCAAGTAAGGCACGTGGAAAGGTTGTAAACAACTTAAATACGAGAAATGATATTAGTGAATTTGAAATGGGTCTAATGAGGATGGCACAGGAATCCTTTAATCCGGACCAATATCTATTTCAAGAAGGACAGAACTTAGATAGTAAGACGGTTGAACTTTGGTTAAACCGAAAATTTACACCTGCACAATTAAAAGAGAATAATTTAAGTGAATCAGAAAACATCGGTTTAAATCCGTTAGATGATGAAAAAGGGGATGTAAAAGAACGGAATTCAAGAAATCCGATTTACCTAGCCCATATCTTAGAGCATAACTACTTAGTAAAAAGTCAAAAAGGGACAGTTCAATTAGGTGGTATCGTGATTGGATTAGCTCTTAATTCCATTCATTATTATCAGACAGAGAAATATGGGCCAACCTTTGAAAAAAAGATCCCTCAAGATGAGATGGCTAAGGAAGGGAAAAAGATAGCAGCTGAAGTAGTGAGAAGAGTAAGAGGGATGTCAGGTTTGAAAGATGTTCCCTTAATGGTTGCTTTATTTGAACAGGAAAGTAAGGCATCAGTTGTACCTGGAAATTTCTTTACCTTTACCGTTGTAGATAAAGGAAGCTCTAATATTGATAAGTGGCAAAAAGTAGATGAAAAGTATTACTTATTTCCATCAACAGATGCATCAGAAGATCATCGTGATGATGTAACTGCTTTCTTAAATTTTAAACAAGATGTAGAAGAATATTTTCCAAATTTTACAGGGGTAATTGGTAAAGCTTTTTATAATGGTGACCAACTAGAGAATTTAAATATTTCGATACCTATTCAGTTTTATGGCAGGGCTGAAGCGATCGGATTTACACAGTATGCAACAGGACTTGTAATGAAACATTTCCCTGATTATATTTCTGTTCAGGTCGATATAACCTCAGTTAGCGGACCAGAAGCGTTAATTGTTCGAAAAGCGGATCAAGACCAGCCATTTGTGCATATTTATGATTAGGTCATTTTTAAAAAATAATCAAAAAACCTGACTTATGTGGTCAGGTTTTTGTTTGTAAAAAATCATGCTATATCAAATAGTCGGCGGAATTTTTCCAAAATTCTAAAGGAAATCCGTTTCATTGATGGATTCCAATGAATCGTGATAAAATGATAAATGGTTAAAACGTATTTTACATAGGAGGCGTTTAAAGATGGTACAACCATATAAACACGAGCCATTTACGAATTTTAATGATGAAGAAAATCGTAAAGGTTATTTAACTGGGTTACAAACAGTAGAGGGCTATTTAGGTCAAGATTTCCCATTAGTTATTGGTGGAGAGAAAATTACGACTGAGGATAAAATTGCTTCTTATAATCCAAGCAATAAAGAAGAATTGATTGGTCGCGTTTCAAAAGCAAGCCGTGATTTAGCTGAGCAAGCGATGCAAGCTGCGGTAGAAGCGTTTAAAACGTGGAGAAAAGTAAAGCCTGAAATTCGTGCAGATGTCCTTTTCAAAGCAGCTGCGATTATCCGTCGTCGTAAGCATGAGTTTTCTGCCCTTTTAACGAAAGAAGCTGGGAAGCCATGGAACGAAGCGGATGCAGATACAGCTGAAGCCATCGATTTCTTAGAGTTCTATGCTCGTCAAATGTTACTCATTAAAGATGGTGTTCCAGTAAACAGTCGTCCAAATGAATATAACCGTTATGACTATATCCCATTAGGAGTAGGAATCATCATCTCTCCTTGGAACTTCCCGTTTGCAATTATGGCTGGTACTGCGGTGGCAGCGATTGTAACAGGAAACACAGTATTATTAAAACCAGCTTCTACAACTCCAATTGTTGCAGCTAAATTTGTAGAGGTAATGGAAGAAGCAGGTCTTCCAAAAGGCGTTCTTAATTTCGTTCCTGGTAGCGGTGCGGAAGTTGGGGATTACTTAGTTGATCATAAAGATACTCGTTTCATCAGCTTCACGGGTTCACGTGATGTTGGTTTACGTATTTTTGAACGTGCTTCTAAATTAAACGAAGGCCAAATTTGGTTAAAACGTGTGATCGCTGAAATGGGTGGCAAGGACACAATCGTTGTTGATAGCGAAGCTGATTTAGAATTAGCAGCACAATCGATTGTTGCTTCTGCTTTTGGTTTCTCAGGTCAAAAATGTTCTGCATGTTCTCGTGCGGTTATCGTTGAGGATGTTTATGATACGGTATTAAATCGTGTGATTGAACTTACTAAGGAGAAAACAGTAGGAAACCCTGAAAAGCAAGAAACGTTCATGGGTCCTGTTATTGATCAAAGCTCATTCAATAAAATTATGGATTATATTGAAATCGGTAAAGGTGAAGGACGTCTTGTCGCTGGTGGAGAAGGAGATAGCTCTAAAGGTTTCTTCATCCAACCAACAGTTATCGCTGATCTAGATCCGAAAGCACGCATCATGCAAGAAGAAATCTTCGGACCAGTTGTTGGTATTTGTAAAGCTCGTGATTTCGACCATGCAATTGAAATTGCGAATAACACGGAATACGGTTTAACTGGTGCAGTGATCACTCGCAACCGTGAGAAAATCCAACAAGCGCGTGAAGACTTCCACGTTGGAAACCTATACTTCAACCGTGGCTGTACAGGTGCCATCGTTGGATACCAACCATTCGGCGGCTTCAACATGTCTGGAACCGACTCCAAAGCAGGTGGCCCAGACTATCTACTACAACATATGCAAGGCAAAACAACATCTGAAATGTATTAATATATTTACGGGGGTCAGGCCCTTCAGCGCTGTAAAGCGCTGGGGGTCTGACCCCCGTTGCGTTAATGCGGTGAAGTGTGTCGAAAAGGGTCGAGCGAAAGGAATGTCCATTTGCATTTATTTTAGTATCATTTCGATTCAACTGTTATATAATACAATTAATAATATAACCCTGTTTTATAACATTTAAAGAGGTGAACGCTTGAATGTCCACTCAGACGACAGGTATTGAAGTAATTGGTGAAATGAAGCCGTTTTATGCTGAGATTCTGACTGACGAAGCTCTCCAATTTGTAGAGCAATTAGAAAGAAAGTTTGGAAAGAGGAGATTTGAACTGTTGCAGTACAGAAAACAAGGGCAAATTGAACTTGATAACGGGGTTCTTCCTCATTTCTTATCTGAAACCGAAGGAATACGAAATAGGGATTGGATTATCGCTCCTTTACCAGCAGATTTGCAAGATCGTCGCGTGGAAATAACAGGACCGACAGATCGTAAAATGGTCATCAATGCACTCAATTCGGGGGCGAAGGTGTTCATGGCAGATTGTGAAGATGCCACCTCCCCTACTTGGGAAAATGTAGTTGAGGGTCAAATTAATTTAAGAGATGCGGTCAATCGAACGATTTCCTTTGAAAATTCAAAAGGGAAAAAATATGAGTTGAACGAAGAGATCGCCGTGTTAATGGTAAGACCAAGGGGACTGCATTTAGAAGAGAAACATCTTCTTCTTGATGGGAAACCAATCTCAGGAAGCTTATTCGATTTTGGCATGTATTTTTTCCACAATGCTAAAACGCTAGTAACTAATGGAAGCGGTCCTTACTTTTACTTGCCAAAGTTAGAAAGTCATTTAGAAGCAAGACTTTGGAATGATGTGTTTATTTATGCCCAAGAAGAATTAGGGCTACCCCAAGGAACGATAAAAGCAACGGTTCTACTTGAAACCATTATGGCGGCTTTTGAAATGAATGAAATTTTATATGAATTAAAAGAACATTCCGCAGGGTTAAATTGTGGTCGCTGGGATTACATTTTTAGTTATGTAAAAAAGCTTCGCAACCAAGAAGCTATGATTATACCGGACCGTTCACAAGTAACGATGACAGTTCCGTTCATGAGGGCGTATTCCTTACTGACCATTCAGACATGCCATCATCGGAATGCACCAGCAATTGGTGGAATGGCTGCGCAAATCCCCGTACGTAGTAACCCGCAGGCGAATGAAGAGGCATTTGAAAAAGTCCGTGCGGATAAAGAGCGCGAAGCTCGTGATGGCCATGATGGTACATGGGTTGCCCATCCAGGGCTTGTTCCAGTGGCAATGGAGGTTTTTAATTGTGAAATGCCTTTAGCAAACCAAATTAAGACTAAGAGATTAGAAGATTTACAAGTAACAGCCGAGCAACTACTTGAAGTGCCAGACGGCACCATCACCGAGCAAGGAGTCAGAATGAATATTAATGTGGGCATTCAATATGTTGCTTCTTGGTTATGCGGACGTGGAGCAGCGCCGATTAATCATTTAATGGAGGATGTAGCTACAGCAGAAATTTCTCGGGCGCAGGTTTGGCAATGGATTCGTCACCCAAAAGGAATTTTAGAAGACGGAAGGAAGGTAACTATTCAGATGTATCAACAATTTAAAGCAGAAGAGCTGGAGAAAATTGCATCTGAATTAGGAGAAACTGCGTTTCAAACAGGACGCTTTTCAGAAGCGGAACAATTATTCGATCAGCTGATAGTAGAAGATGAGTTCATAGAATTCCTCACATTACCAGGCTATCAAATTTTATCCCAACATAACGGGCAATAAGACCCCCACCTCAAGATTCGTAGTGAACAAAGAAGATAGGTGGGGGATCAACTGCCCGCAAAGATCCGACGACGGACAGGGTGTCCAAGTCAGGCGAAGGCACAGGACGTGCCGTTCTGAGTGTGATTGGTCCAACTAACCATCAGTGGGAGGGAAACCCCACTGATGGAAGTTTCACTTTATAATCAAAAGGAGGAAGGTAGTAAATGACTGATCGTGTAAAAAAACTTCAAGAGAGCTGGGAAATGGATCGACGTTGGAATGGAGTGAAAAGACCTTATCAGGCAGATGAGGTGATAAGGCTGCGTGGTTCGGTAGATATTGAATATACATTAGCGCGCCGAGGTGCCAAAAAGCTGTGGAAGCTATTAAATGAGGAAGACTATGTTCATGCACTTGGGGCTTTGACAGGAAATCAAGCCATTCAACAGGTAAAGGCAGGATTAAAAGCTATTTATTTGAGTGGTTGGCAAGTCGCAGCTGATGCGAATCTTTCTGGGCAAATGTACCCTGACCAAAGTCTATATCCAGCCAATAGTGTTCCGAATGTGGTAAAGAAGATCAATCAAGCATTGCAGCGGGCTGATCAAATTCATCATGCAGAAGGGGACAATTCGGTCGATTGGTTTGCTCCAATTGTTGCCGATGCTGAGGCAGGCTTTGGGGGACAATTGAATGTATTTGAATTGATGAAAGCAATGATTGAGGCGGGGGCCGCAGCCGTCCATTTTGAAGACCAACTTTCCTCTGAAAAAAAATGCGGTCACTTAGGCGGGAAAGTTTTATTACCAACCCAAACCGCTGTCCGTAACTTAGTTGCGGCTAGGCTAGCCGCAGATGTAATGGGAGTTCCGACATTAGTAGTGGCACGTACAGATGCCAATGCCGCTGATTTAATCACAAGCGATGTTGACCCATATGATGCTCCGTTCATTACTGGGGAGCGGACACCTGAAGGATTTTTCCGCGTAAAAGCGGGTCTTGATCAAGCGATAGCACGCGGACTTGCATATGCAGAGTATGCTGATTTAGTGTGGTGTGAAACATCTGAACCAAATTTGGAAGAAGCAAGAAGGTTTGCTGAAGCTATTCATGAAAAATACCCTGGCAAGTTACTAGCTTATAACTGCTCGCCATCCTTCAATTGGAAAAAGAAATTGGACGATGTGACCATTGCTAGTTTCCAAGAAAAATTAGGAAAGATGGGCTATAAGTTTCAATTCGTTACGTTAGCTGGATTTCATGCGTTGAATCACAGCATGTTCGAACTGGCACGCAGTTATAAAGAGTATGGGATGGCTGCATACTCCGAATTACAAGAAGCGGAATTTGCAAGCGAAGAGAAAGGCTATACAGCAACTCGTCATCAAAGAGAAGTGGGAACAGGTTACTTTGATCAGGTTTCCATAGTGATTTCGGGAGGGACCTCTTCCACGACAGCATTGAAGGGTTCTACTGAGGAAGCGCAGTTTAATAGTTAATTAGTAATTGATGGCTGACTTAGAGGGTTGGCCATTTTTTTACTTAAAAAAAGGAATCTAGAAAGTAACAAAGAATAAAGTAATATAGATCTATTATTTTGGGAGGAAATCAATTGCTTACTAGTAAACAATTATGCGACATTAAGGAATTACAGCAGGCTTGCGAAGCCGGAGAAGATTTTCAATTAAAACTAAATTGGGATATGCTACAAACTCGGCCAGAAAATGAGGTTCATGATTTTTTCCATTATGAGAATGAAAAGCTTGTAGGATTTATCGGTCTTTATGGATTTGGAAATAAAGTCGAGTTATGTGGGATGGTACATCCTGATTACCGCAGGAAGGGTATTTTTACCCAACTTTTTAATGAAGCAGAAAAATTAATGGCCGAGAGAAAATATAAAGTCATACTTCTCAATGCTCCTACAAAATCTGAATCTGCAAAAGGTTTTATACAAACAATTCCTTGCACTTATTCAATATCAGAACATCAAATGCAATGGCATGAAAAAGAATTGGAGAAAAATGAAGAGGTTACTTTAAGACCGGCAGAGCCACAGGATCTTGAATTAGAAATTCAATTAGAAGTACAATGCTTTGGTTTTGAGGAAGATGAGGCAAGAGAGTATAACCAACAACCTAGATTAGTAGACGAGTATTACATGATTGAATCAGGAGATAAGGCTGTTGGCAAGATGAGAGTTTCTCATACGAATGGCGAAGCATGGATTTATGGATTTGCGGTTCTTCCTGAATATCAAGGTAAGGGAATCGGTAGAAAGGCATTAACAAATGTGATTGTCGATGAAAATCGAGCAGGCAATCCAATATTTTTAGAAGTAGAAGCGAAAAATGACAATGCATTAAGACTCTATGAATCTTGTGGATTTAAGGCTTATCATTCTCAGGATTATTATAAAAAACTATGAAAAAGCGCTTGATTCAAGCGCTTTTTTTCTTGTTGATCAAATACAGAATCTCTAATAGATAACTTCCAACTTTCAATAATTCTTAAAATATTAGTTTTTTTGACATTTTTTTTACCTATTATTTGTTTTTTTGTCATACTATGGAGATAGATTAAAATTTAAATATTACGGGTGGCTATGAGTGATGCACGAATTACAAGAATTGGAACTAACATATAAAAAGGAGTTAGACCCAGAACAAATGCTAGAAACCATTTTCTCCTACGCGGCGAAAATTACGAACGAGAAAAACCTAGATAGACTACTAATGTTAATGGCCGATATGGGAAGAGAACTAATTATTTCCGATCGATGCACGGTTTGGTTGTATGATCCATCGCGCCATCTTCTATGGACTAAAGTTGCCCATGGACTCGATCGGATTGAAATGTCAGCAGATTCAGGACTTGTGGGATACGCCTTAAATACGAAGGAAACGGTCCTTATTGAAGATGCTTATCAAGATTCAAGATTTAATCAAGAAATCGATAATAAAACAGGTTATCGAACGAAAGCAGTTCTTGTTATTCCCATTTTAGATCAATCCGGGAGTATAATCGGCTGTTATCAAGCAATTAATAAAAAAACGGAAGCGGAAAAATTCTCGGAGCAAGATGTAAAGCATCTGTCACTTGCTGCTTCCTATACTGGGAAATCATTAGAAACAGCAATATTAAATGCAGAAATGGAAGAAACACAAAAAGAAATCATTTATACAATGGGGGAAATTGGGGAAAGCCGCTCAAAGGAAACAGGTAATCATGTAAAACGTGTTGCTGAATATTCTTATATTTTAGCAGTTGGCTATGGGCTCGGCATTGAAGAAGCAGAACTCATCAAGCTTGCTTCACCGATGCACGATATTGGCAAGGTTGCTATTCCAGATGAAATATTACTAAAGCCTGGAAAATTGACGGATGAAGAGTTTGGGATTATGAAATCCCATTCTTCTATTGGCTATAACTTACTAAAAAAATCGAACCGCCCCATTCTCCAAGCAGCTACCATTATTGCTGGACAACATCATGAGAAGTGGAATGGTCGTGGGTACCCAAATGGCTTAAAAGGGGAAAACATTCATATATATGGTAGAATTACTGCTATTGCTGACGTGTTTGATGCGTTAGCGAGTGATCGCTGTTATAAAAAGGCATGGGAACTAGATCGAATATTAAATTTATTTAAAGAGGAAGCAGGAGAACATTTCGATCCGAAGCTTGTTGAGGTCTTTTTTGATAACTTAGATAAAATTCTAATGATACGTGATACGTATGTAGATCAATAAAAAGCAGGAAAAACGAGATTTTTGTCGAAAAACATAAACTTCATTATATGCACTTTAAAGGAGGGAAAAGGGTGCGTAAACTAATTTCTATTATTCTCATTTTCTCTTTTATTGGTTTTATCTATTATAATAATACCTTATACCTTCTTGAGGAATATTTCTCAGACCAATTAACGAAGGAAAAAAGAGAAGTTACTAACTCAATAGCTATTCTTGCTGTCGATGAAGAAAGTTTGCAAAAGGTAGGTAAATGGCCTTGGCCAAGGGACATCATAGCTAAAACAGCAAAATCGTTAGCAGAGAGTGGTGCTACCGCTGTATGGCTCGATTTTCTTTATCCCGAAGCAAGTCAAAATCCAAGTGAAGATAACGAAATGGAAAAGGTAGTTCAGAAATATCCTAATATTTTTCTTTCCTCTAACTTTGTCTTTAAGGGGCTACAGGATAGAGAAAACGAACTTTCCTATTCGAAGCTAAATTACCCTGTATTTGATGTTCCGGCGAATCAAATTGGACATATTAATGTCTTGCCAGACAGGGACGGAGTAGTTAGAAATGTTCTTCTTGGGGTAAAGGAGAAAAATGGGGAGATAATCCCAGCTATTTCCGTAAAGCTAGTAAATCTATTACTTTCTGAGAAACAGCAGATCAATTATGACAAACAAAGCGGATGGCAAATCGGTGATACGACCATCCCTACTACAAAAAGAAATGAAATGGGCTTTACTTATGCAACGGCACCATACAAAAATTTAAAAAGGGAAATTGGAAGAAATTTCGAGACAATCCCCATACATAAAGTGATCAATGGTGAGTTTGATCCTGCCTATTTTGCGAATCGGATTGTTCTTATTGGGCCAACAGCGGTAGGATTACAGGATGAATATTTTACACCTATGAGTAAAAGTACCAAGATGTTCGGGGTGGAGATTCATGCAAATATTATCCAAAGTTTACTCGATCAAAGCTTCTATAGTAAGTTAAATGTAGGTATCGGACTTTTACTATTATTAATAATCGTCATCCTCTCATACATTTTGTTCGATCGTTTAAAAGCAAAATGGGGTTTTGTTGCTTTTGTGGGATTAACTGCACTTTATTTAGCTATCACACTTGCAGTTTATCACCTAATGCATCTTAAACTACCATTCTTTTATGTCATGATCACCATAATGTTTGTCTATATTACTTCAGTAGTCACGCATTATTTACTTGAACGTAAGGAGAGAACAAAGGTCACTACTCTTTTCGGAAGATACGTGTCGAAGCGTGTAGTGGATGAAATTTTATCATCAAAGGATGAAGTGAAGCTTGGGGGAGTTCGTAAAGATGTCTCGCTTATGTTTGTTGATATTCGTGGCTTTACACCCCTATCAGAAAAAATGGAGCCAGAAGAGGTCATTGACATTTTAAATGAATATCTTGACCTTGGAACAAGAGCGGTTTTTGCTGAGGAAGGAACTTTAGACAAGTTTATTGGTGATGGAATCATGACGATCTTTGGAGCGCCAATCGAGCAAAAAGATCACGCAATAAGAGCTGTTCGTGCCGCACTAAGAATGAAGAAGGAATCAAAGCAGTTAGCGAAAAGATTAGAAGAGAAATACGGTCGAGCTATTCACTTTGGTATTGGTATTAACTCTGGCCCAGCAGTTATTGGGAATATTGGTTCTCATGATCGTCTCGATTATACAGCGATTGGTGATACAGTAAACTTAGCAGCGAGGCTTGAATCCAATGCAGGGCCAGGACAAATTTTAATTAGTGAACAAACATTTGTGTTGGTTAAAGATCAATTTAAAATAAATGAGCGTGAGCCAATTAAGGTAAAGGGTAAGGAACAACTTGTACCAATTTATGAAGTGGAGGAGGAACGTTAGTTGAAGTTATACAAGTACATTATTGCTGCATGTTTACTGATTTTATTCCTTGTTACTCCGAATGTAGCGGACGCTGCTAGTTCTAGGGTAGCTTTAATAAATGATGTAAAAGGTACCGTTTATATTAAAATGGGTGGCGGCAAGAAAGAAATTAAAGCTGCAGAGGGAATGAGTGTTGCAGAAGGGTATACAATTCGAACGGAGGGCAAAAGTTCAATTACAATAGAGTATGATGATGGAACGGAAAGTACACTTGGTGCGAATTCGAAAGTTCTTATTTCCGATTTAGACGGAAAGAATGGAAAGAAAACAAAATTAAAAGTCGTTACAGGGAAGCTGTGGAACAGTGTAAAAAATATCTTAAACATTAATGATAAATATGATGTGGAAACGCCAACTGCTGTGATGGGAGTCAGGGGAACGCTTTTCTTAGTAACTGCTGACCCAGTAACTGGTGAAACAAAAGTTTCTGTATTAGATGGGGAAGTAGCTACGGAGGCAAATACGAGCGGAGCAGATGCAGAAGAACAGCTAGTAACACTAAATGAAGAGCTTAGTGTCATGACATCAAGCGAACTCCTTTCAAAAAAGCAAGATCTGGATACGATAGTCTTTGTTAAAAGTACTGACTCACAAATTTTAGTAAAAGTAATCACAGATGTAATTGAAAAATCTTCATCTGCAAACCAGCAAGCAACTGAAATTCAAGAATCATTTAAACAGTCAGGTAAAAAAGAAGACATCCTTAAAGCCCTAAAATTATCCAAAACAGCCAATTCCCTTTCTCTTTTAGAAGAAATGCTCATTAAGCAAATTAAAGAACAGGGGAAAACACAAGAAATAAATGAATTATTAAAAGAAAGCAAGAAAACATTAGAACAGATTGAACAACAAACCACTAAATTGCAGGAAGAAACAAAGAAAACAGTGGAAAAAGTAACCGATGCAGCAAAGGCAAACGGGGTAAGCGAGAAGGAAATGAAAGAAGTCCTTCCAAATGCTGAGAAGGTGAAAGAGCAAAAGGAAAAAATGACTGTTGCTAAACCTGTAGAAAGGCCAGTTCCAGCACCAAGTGGGGAGTATAATCCACCAGTAGAAAATCCAAGGGTTGGTCAACCGACAGCTTATCCAACGGGGGAATATATAACAGCAGGAACGATGGTTAGATTAACTAGTGCTACACCTGGGGCGAAGATTTTCTTTACAGTAGATGGTTCAGTCCCAACGTCAGCTAGTCATCAATATGTAGAACCTTTTCCGATTTATGAAGATACAACTGTAAAAGCTATTGCTATATTAAATGGGAAATCTAGTGAAATGATAACGATTTCCTACAAGATTCAGGAGATAAGTGCAACGGCATCTATATTAATAAAAGGTTTGCCAGATAACACTTTGCCAGAACTTTATAATCAAGTCACTCTTACTTACTATGATGAAAATGAAGAAATTTATGTAAAAACATATCTTCATAATTATTCGATTACAACAACTTCTACAGGAACGATATTATCGATTTTTGGTCTAATTCCAGAATCAAATAATTATATTATCTCTGCTGAAATAAATGGTTATCTAGTTCAGGGAGAATTTAGTGATTTAGGGCCTAATCAGATAGAGTGGAATATTGATAATATTGATGATTATGTTGCTCCTAATGTAATTATTAATTTAGACGATAATGACGGTGGAGCAGCTTCAAAGAATCTAGAAGATTTACAAATAATTATTTCTAAACATTCTCCTTTCAACTCTGAAGCATCAGATGATGGCTATATATTTGAGAATGTTATGTCTTCTTTTACAATCCGTGAAGGCACAAAAATTAAGCCAGGTACGTACAATTTTCAAGTGGTTGGTCGAGATTCCGAAAATGGGTATTCTTTACTAAAAACAGCTCAAGAAATAAATCGTGAAAATAATAAACTAACGTTTACTAGTGAAGAAATTGCAAAACTTACTTTTCAACAGGAAGATGTAAATCTTAAACCGGTTCATGCAGTTGGAATGTTAGATAGTGATGACTATTTTAATTCTTTTAGACATGTTAATTTATCTTATTCTAAAGATGGGAACAAAGTATATTTAAACAACATGTATGTAACCAAAACAAAATCAGAAAGAGAAAGAATGGCCGTAATGGTATCCTACCAATTCCAAAAGGATTCTAAGGTCTATGAAATAAACTATTTTATAGAAAATCAGGATATCACCTCTAATTTAACCTTTGATTTAAATACAACTTTATCAATTGACCCTGGCTGGATTGTCGAAAATTATGAAGGTCCAATATTCAATAATACTGAGCTAAGTAATTATCTGGTACCAAAGGTGACAGATTCAAACGGGTATATCATTAATGCTATGTATGAAGTTGGAAATAGTGAAGGTCTTATTAATGGTAAAGTATCCATTATTAACGATCAAAACTATGAAAAAATGGTTGATGGTTTCAACTTCTCATATTTCACATTGAATGAGATTTCAGAAGGGTTAATAGGATCAACCATTCTTAAGTTTGAAGTTCCAAATTCACCAATAGAGATTGATCCATATGTAGTTGAATTTTTATTAGAGAATAACGATGAATCATGTATTGAGAACGAATGTTATCCAGTGAAAGAAATAAAGGGAAGTATAAATATTAGTGGAGTAGAAGTTCCAAGTGATGGTGAAGGCCTAACATTTATAGTTAGAGCTTATCCAGTAGGGTATGAAGCAAATCCGACTAATGAAGTGGATGAAAGTTTAGTATCTTCCTATCCAATTACATTCGGTGTAGAAGATAGTTCACTATCTTATGATTTGTACTTTCAAGGCTCACAAATTAATCTTGGATATACATTAAAGCTATTCTTGCTTAATGGAGATGTTCCGGTATTTGTTGATACCCATGTTGACATTCTGTACCCTTTCGATGATACAGTATTAGATTTTTTTATTACGAATGAACAATTACAAAATATTCCAAATCCCATTGGGGACTCTCCACCACCAGATGGAGATTCACCAGCACCAGATGAAACCGCATAATGTATATAATTGTTTTGAGTTCAAATCTATATGCAAAATTGTATAATGAAAGAAAAAAAGGATTGCCTCTCTTTTTGAGAGGCAATCCTTTTATTTCAGGTCAATATTAAATCGACAACACTAAAGCAAGGATAATCAAATGAAAAATCTGATCCACCATAATCCCAAGCCAGGCAGCACTTTTTTCATCGGTTTTCATTACAGTCTTCAGCCACCAGGAGACAAAGGTACGTCTATCTAAAAAGATATGACTTAGAAAAATAAGGAGTATCGCCCAAATCGAAAGTCCACCAAATCCAATCCAAGCAACAATTGAAACGCATAATGTATAAACGAAGGAATGAACGAGGAGTGCATCCCATTTTTTCGCTTTGTTCATAGCCATCCAGCTTGTTTGGAATAAATAATCACCGATGAAATGTCCAAGTATTAGTACATCAAATGGACTCATAGAACGCCTCCTTACGAAAAGTAAACTAATCTCTGATCAAAATTGTTTTGTTTTTTGTACTCCAATTTGCATTTTCTTCAAATAGAAGGATTACTTGTTTAATAAATTCGTAATCCTTCACAGATAGTTCTTTCGATGAAGAAGAGAACGATGCAATTTCTACTCCACTTTTCTTCAAGTAAATTGTCTTTTGTTGTACATCAAAGGAAATCGAGTAAGACACATTATTGATCGTTTTCGAGATAACCTTTTCATGCGCCTTCCAGATAACTTGTGTGCTTCCTGAAGAATTAGTCATATCTACCCATTTTATTTCTCGTAAACTATTGTTAAATTGGTCGACTACTAAAATATTTCCGTTTTCATCAACGATAAGGTCAGATGGACCATCAAATCTTGCTGAGACTTCTTTATCGTTTAATTTCCCATTTTCTCCATCTCCAGCTACTGTTTCCACTGTACCTTCTTTAGTAAGCATTCTTATACGATGATTAAAAGTATCAGCGATATACAGGTTACCATTGTTTGCGATAGTAAGGCCATTTGGAAAGTTAAATTGTGCTTCTAGAGCTTTTCCATCCTTATAACCTCCTATATGGTAGGTACTATCTGGAATAATTTCTGTCCCACTTCCGGCGATAGTAGTAACATTGCCTGTGGAAGTAATTTTACGAATTCGCTGATTCCCACTATCGGCCACAAACAAATTCCCACTTCTATCAATTTCAAGACCTGTAGGCTCATTGAATAAAGCATCTTCACCATCTTTATATCCGCCGTTTACTCCTAAAGAATCTTTTTGAATACTGTGGCCTGCAAAAGTGGACATTTTTCCATCTTGTAGGACCTTGATAATACGGTGATTGAGTGTGTCTGAAACGAATAATTCATTTTTATCATTAATGACAATATCTGTTGGATTAGATAAACCATCAACTAAAGTAGTAACTGTTCCGTTAGGATCAATTTTACGAATCGCATTATTTCCAGAGTCGACGATATAAAGGTTTCCTTGCTTATCGAATACTAAACCTTTTGGTTGATTGAACTTAGCGATTTTTCGATCACCATTCAAATAATCACCTTTTGGAAGTCCATAAGAATCCGTTTCATTTGCAATTCCTGAAAAGGTAGACACCTTTCCATCTTTAGAAACAGTTCGAATCAGTTGATTTTGTGTATCTGAGATAAAAATTTGCCCGTTAAATGTTGTTGCAAAGCTTGGCAAACGGAAAGTTGAAGATGCTGAATCTGCATCTTTGTTACCAAAATCTCCTTTCCCTACCTTTGTTAGTACATCTGCTGGGGAAAATTCGGAAGAGTTATTTTTGTATATTTTTATAGAGTTAATATTACTAATCTTCCATCCACCAGTTGTTTTCGTTAGTAAGTATGTAATTTCTTCTTTAAAAATGGAGCCAGTTTCTGTAATGGTAGTTTGTTTTGTTGTGATCGTAGTTTTCTTACTATCAAAAGAGACAAAGGTCAACTCATCAATGGATGTATTAGTATTTTTATCAGTGTTTTGTAAAATATTCTTAAGTTCATTTTTCTCTTTTTCATTCATTACTAGTAAACTTGTGTATTGGTTAATCTCTTTTTTATTATTGAAGGAATCAACTAATTGAAATATCACATCAACAGCTGGTCTTTGTTCTACAGGTACATTGATTTTATATTTTCCATTTAGTGTTTTTGCCATAAAAACTGAGAATTGCGCCCGAGTGATCAATTCATTAGGTCTGAATGTTTGATCTGGATAACCCAATGAAATTTGATTTTTGGCTAGGGCTTGTATCGCATTATGGGCAAAACTTGATTGATGCACGTCTTTGAATACAATGGAGGAGGTTCCTTTTAAATCATAAGCTCTGGCTAAAATAGTAGCCATTTCAGCACGTGTAACATATTTATTAGGGAGGAATTCATGATTTTTGATAACCTCATCGAAGTACCCTTCAGCCATAACAGCTTTCACGATATCATAATTTTTATCATTCGCTTTCAAATCCTTCAGTTGTGGATCCTGACTATTAAGTAGACTAATTTGCTTAGCTTTTGCAATCATAATCGCCATTTCCATCCGTTTGATTTTGCTATTTGGCGCAAATTTTCCATTTGAATAGCCTTGAATAATGGCTGATTTTGCTAAGAACTCAATCTCATCGCTTGCCCAATATTTTTCCGGGACATCTGAAAATTTTATTGTAGCATATGAGGGTGTACTTAATATAACTATAAGAAGTAGACTTATAGCTATAGTCAAACCTTTTCTCTGCATGTTCTCCAACCCTTCTAACTCTTCTAATTTTCGTTATATTAAATCTTTTTCCAAAAAAATTATATCATATTAATAAATATGGTAATATTACTCATCAATATTTTGCGTATCTATTAAATAAAAAATAGTCAATAGGGTCTAGTCCGATTGAAAAGAAAGAGTGGTATAATATTACATACGGTAGGTTTATGCTGACAAAAAAATCATCATCCGAGGGGGCATATTATGAAAAAAATGATGGTGTTCGTATTCGTGATAGCAGTTGTGTTGGCGGGCTGTAGTAGTGAGAAAACTAGTACAGGGGAAGATACCGCAATAAAAGAGCTTCATACTAAAATTGAAAAATTAGAAAAAGAAGTGGAACAATATAAAAAATTGGAGCAGGTTCATCAATTAGAGCAGGATTCTTTTCCGTTTTTAAGTAACTTAACTTTAGATTTTACTAGAGCGCAAATTTCAGGTGACCAAGAAAAGTTAAAATCTCTTATTGCTGAAAATTTATCGGTGGTTAAAAAAGAGGACGGGCTATACATGGTAAATCAATCAACTGGTGATGAATGGGGACTTGTATATAATGGTTTTCAAGATATGGTCATTCAAGGATACGGGTATGACGAAGCGAAGGAAACCATGTCGGTTCATACTCGACAATTTTTCAAAGAGGCTGAACTTCCGACATTCCTTACGTTAATCTTTAAAAAGATTAATGATGAGTGGAAAATTACTGATTTATCTTTTGATGTGTAAGAAAAAGCTAGAAGGGAATACCCTTTCTAGCTTTTTCTATACCTTTGTATTTCTTGCAAAATTTGATCAATCGTAGCATGGTCTTCAGGAGCTTTGTCAATATGATTCCATAGGATAACACCCTTTTCATCATAAATCCAAGTCCCGCCTTGGATATAAATATCCTGTGTCTTTAAAGCCAATTGAACCACTTTTTGTTGTGCCAGGTCATCTGGCATAAATGTTTTAGAACCACCTTTTAAGTAAGCTTTGCCTGCTTTAAAAAGAAGTTTTATTTTATTCATTGTTTGATGTCCCATGTCATGGTAAAGAGCACGTTCAGGATCACCATATATTGGATAAGGGAATGGACCAAACGCCTGATCAAATTGTTCTAATAAAGTACGATTTGATGGCGTGATAACAACGACTTGATAGCCAGTTGCCGTTAATTCTTCATATCGATCACGCAACTGCGTGAGCATTTCTCGACAAACAGGTCAACCAGGGTGTCGAACAAAGACCACTACAGACTTGTTTGTTTTAATTACATCTTCAAAAGATTTATTCTCGTGAAAAGCTCTCTGTAATATGAATGTCATGATTTCACCTCTTCTTCACTCCATTTATAAGGTGCTTGTTTAAAAAAGTCAAATTACATTGAAACTATCACGGTTTTTTGGGAAGAATCATATGTATGAATAGCGATACAAGGGAGGTGCTTTTTATGGATAGAGATACTGTCGATGAATATTTGCAAACGGGAATATATGGGCCAAAGGAAATCAAACCAGAAGAGCGGAAGAGATTTTTAGGAACTTTACGGGAAAGAATTGTGGTTGCCTTAACTCATGGCGAAGTGAGGGACAATAGTGCCCATCTAGAGCTTGAAAAAATAATGAAAGAACATTCAAAGGCGCGTTTATATTTAAATGGACAAATTGAATATTCGACACTGTCAAAATATATAAAAATGGCTGGAAAGATCGGAATGCCTTTTACGATTGTAAATAATCAAGAAGTAGAAACGGACATCGGATTAGTAGTCGCCTATGACTATGCGATCGACAAAGAGGATATATTTCTGAAAAAGGGAACGAAGCATCAAGTTATACAACAAAACGATAGTGGACTATTGAAAAAACTAAAAAAACTCTTCTAAACTTTAGCACTTTAAAGGACTGGGGGTCTGACCCCCAGTCCTTTAAAGTGTTAAAGAGAATATTATGATATTTTTAGACAGTAAACATCTTCGTCATGGAAGGCTTTTTCGATTTCTCCTGTTGGTTCAAAGCCTAGTTGTTTGTAAACTCGGATAGCATTTTCATTAAATGGGATAACAGTTAAATAAATTTCATTGCAATTATACTCTTTTATCATGTCATCAATGACTGCTTTTAACGCAGGCTTCCCATAACCTTTTCCTTGAAATTTGTGTCCAAGCATCATCGAAACCAATTCATATCGGTTATTTTTATCATCATATCCATGAGTAGAAAAACCAATCAATGTATCTCC
The DNA here is from genome assembly GCF_042683745.1 of Bacillus sp. CGMCC 1.16607. NCBI lineage: Bacteria > Bacillati > Bacillota > Bacilli > Caryophanales > Bacillaceae > Bacillus > Bacillus sp. CGMCC 1.16607. The sequence continues at coordinate 4,597 of NZ_JBHUJX010000020.1, read as the reverse complement.
ATCATAAATCCCCTTATTAATCCAGCCTTTAACAGTAGCAAATGCAATGAAAAAAGCATTAGAGCCGACCATCGTTTCAAATAGTTGAAACTTCTTTTCTTGCTCAAGCTCTGATTTCAAGTTAATAATATTGAAAAAATTTTCTTCGGTTACATTTCGTAATTGTATATCCATGTGGTATCGACTCCTCTATTAGAATAGAAGTATTATATTCGGGGAAATGTAGATTTGTAAAATATTAACTACTTAATTTTGAACTCTTTATTAAGAGAGTCTATGAATTGACACTATTTCAATGTATTGCAAGGATCATTTTGAATTTGCTTTTTATTAATAGGCTGATGTCGAAACATGGACAAATTTGTCATGTGATTTATTAGATGATTATATTATAATTTTCCTAATTCTATTCGACTATATTTTTACATAAGGAGTTCTGCCCAAAATGAATTGGTTCAAAGAGAGGAATGTTAACGATTTGTAGCTTTCGCTTCATGAGTTTGACCAAGTAAAAAGGAATTCAGCTGTATTAAAGGCGATATCTATTGTAACTGCGCTAGCTGTATTAGCAACAATTGCGGTTGTAGCAAATGAAACTCGTAAATTAGCTGATATGACGACGGAATCAGCCGATAAAATTTCCGAACAGCTTCAGGAATTTTCTAAGCAATCAGATCAAACTCGAAATAAAATGATTCAAGTATCAGCAGGTATGGAGAAAAGTTATGATCTGACCGAAAGTACGAACCAGTCGTATAGAACAATTAGTACTTCTATAGCAAAACTGAATGAGTTATCTGCCTCTAGCAACGAACTAATGAGTGGTATGAAGTCATCGGTTAGTATTATAAACCATTCGACAAGTGAGTTAGCAGCAATAAGTGAACAATCTAGTGCTTCAATTGAAGAGATTTCAGCAACTCTAGAAAATTGTCTGCAAAGTAATATCACTGTATCAGATCATATAAGAGAATTAGAAAAAACACTTAAGGAAATCTCGAATGAATAAAATGTAAATCAAAAAAACGTCTGAACATAAAATTCAGACATTTTTTTCTGCTTTTCTTGAAATAGAGAGCTATAATAATAGAAAAGCTTTACCGCTTTAAAGCCCCGGGGGACTGACCCCCAGTACGGTAGCGCTTTAAAGTGTTGGGGGTCAGTCCCCCAGTGCGGTGGTGCGATAAAGCATTTCTGTATGGAAATATTGCATTAATCTTGAAAAGTCTGATATTATCGTTAATATTATCGGTTCGTGAGGTGACTAAATATGTCGAGAATTAATAAGGATCAAGTGAAGCATGTTGCGCATCTTGCAAGGCTTGCGATCACGGAGGAAGAAGCGGAGAAATTTACAACCCATTTAGATGCGATTATTACCTTTGCTGAACAATTAAATGAGTTGGATACAGATGGTGTTGAGCCGACTTCACATGTTCTCAATTTGAAAAACATCCTACGTGAAGACCTGGCTAAGGAAGGGCTTCCACGTGAAGAAGTGTTAAAGAATGCACCAGAACACCAGGATGGACAATTTAAAGTACCATCCATTTTAGAATAAGGAGGGGCGGAAAATGAGCTTTTTTGATAAAAAAATGACAGAGCTTCATCAACTTTTACATAAAAAAGAAGTGAGTGCCACAGACCTTGTCACTGAATCGTTTAAGCGAATAGCTGAAGTGGATAACAAAGTGCAAGCCTTTCTAACGCTTAATGAAGAAGCAGCAAGAGAAACAGCAAAACTATTAGATGGAAAACTCGATACAGATGAGTCCAAAGGCCTCCTCTTCGGTATGCCAATCGGAATAAAAGACAATATTGTCACAAAAGGCTTACAGACTACTAGTGGTAGTAAAATTCTTGAAAATTTTAATCCTATTTATAATGCAACTGTCATGGAGCGCCTGTCAGCGGCCGAAACGATCACGATCGGTAAACTTAACATGGACGAGTTTGCGATGGGATCTTCCACAGAAAACTCGAGTTATCAAAAAACAAGGAACCCGTGGAACTTAGATACCGTTCCTGGAGGTTCATCAGGTGGATCTGCCGCAGCTGTAGCGGCTGGTGAAGTCCTATTCTCCCTCGGATCTGACACAGGTGGATCTATTCGCCAACCAGCTGCCTTCTGTGGAGTAGTGGGAATGAAACCAACCTATGGTCGTATTTCTCGCTTCGGGCTCATTGCTTTTGCTTCATCACTTGACCAAATCGGCCCAATTACACGAACAGTCGAAGATAATGCGTACCTCCTTGAAGCGATTTCAGGAGTAGACCCAATGGACTCAACTTCAGCAAATGTTGAAGTACCAAGCTTTATTCAAGCTCTAACAGGAGATATTAAAGGCTTAAAAATTGCTGTTCCAAAAGAATATCTCGGCGAAGGAGTTAACGAGGAAGTGAAACAGTCCGTCCTTGTTGCTTTGAAAAAATTAGAAAGCCTTGGAGCCACGTGGGAAGAGGTTTCCTTGCCACACTCCAAGTACGCATTAGCTACCTACTATCTTCTTTCTTCCTCAGAAGCGTCAGCCAACCTAGCTCGCTTCGACGGAGTTCGATATGGGTACCGAACACCAAATGCGGAAAACCTCATCGACCTTTATAAAAATAGTCGATCCGAAGGCTTTGGAGAAGAAGTGAAACGAAGAATCATGCTTGGAACCTTCGCTTTAAGCTCGGGTTATTACGACGCATATTATATTAAAGCTCAAAAGGTTAGAACTTTAATTAAAAAAGATTTCGAAGATGTCTTTGATAAATACGATGTCATTATCGGCCCAACAACGCCAACCCCTGCATTTAAAATTGGTGAAAAAACGACAGACCCACTAACTATGTACGCAAATGACATTTTGACCATCCCTGTTAACTTAGCAGGAGTTCCAGCGATTTCAATTCCGTGCGGTTTTTCAAACGGTCTTCCATTAGGATTGCAAATCATTGGTAAGCACTTTGATGAAAGTACCATCTATCGAGTGGCCCATGTATTTGAACAAGCCACTGACTATCATAAACAAAAACCAGCATTGTAAGGGGTGAACTTAATGAATTTTGAAACAGTCATTGGATTGGAAGTCCATGTCGAGTTAAAAACGGATTCAAAAATCTTTTCTGCGAGTCCGAACCATTTCGGAGCAGAGCCAAACACAAACACGAGCGTGATTGACCTTGGTTACCCTGGTGTACTTCCAGTTTTAAATCGAAAAGTAGTTGATTATGCAATGAAAGCAGCGATGGCATTAAACTGCGAGGTCGCTACCCATACTAAATTCGATCGAAAAAATTATTTTTATCCAGACAACCCGAAAGCCTACCAAATTTCACAATTTGATAAACCGATTGGTGAGAATGGCTGGATTGAAATCGAAGTCGATGGCTATAAGAAAAAAATCGGCATTACCCGAATTCATATGGAAGAAGATGCAGGTAAGCTAAACCATGAAAAGGGTTACTCTTTAGTAGATATCAACCGTCAAGGCACACCACTGGTTGAAATTGTCTCAGAACCTGATATTCGTACACCTAATGAGGCATATGCCTATTTGGAAAAATTAAAGTCGATTATCCAATACACAGGCGTTTCCGATTGCAAAATGGAAGAGGGGTCACTTCGTTGTGATGCCAATATCTCCATTCGTCCGGTTGGTCAAAAGGAGTTTGGGACGAAGACAGAATTGAAAAACTTAAACTCGTTTAACTTTGTCCGCAGAGGCTTAGAGCATGAAGAGAAGCGTCAAAGAGAAGTCGTTTTAGCTGGCGGGGAAATTCAGCAGGAAACCCGTCGTTATGATGAGGCGACAGGAGCAACAATTTTAATGAGAGTCAAAGAAGGGTCAGATGATTATCGCTATTTTCCTGAGCCGGACTTAACTGATTTATATATTGATGAAGACTGGAAGGCTCGTATGAAAGCGGAAATTCCTGAACTTCCCGATCAAAGAATAAACCGATACATTGAATCATGGGGTCTTCCTGAATATGACGCCAATGTGTTGACAGTTACAAGAGAAATGGCGGACTTCTTTGAATCAACCGTTTCAGCAGGTGCCGATCCAAAGCAAGCATCCAACTGGATAATGGGTGATGTTTCCGCTTACTTAAATGCAGAACAAAAAGAGCTTTCTGATGTTTCCTTGACACCTGAAAATTTAGCTGGAATGATCCAATTGATTGAAAATGGTACCATATCTACAAAAATTGCCAAAGTTGTCTTCAAGGAATTAATTGAGCGTGGTGGCGATGCGGGACAAATCGTAAAGGACAAAGGACTTGTCCAAATTTCCGATGAAGGAACGCTTTTAAAGGTCATTACTGAAATATTAGATGCTAATCCTCAATCGATTGAAGATTTTAAGGCTGGAAAAAGTAAAGCCACTGGCTTCCTAGTTGGTCAAATTATGAAGGCCACAAAAGGACAAGCCAATCCGCAAATGGTAAATCAGTTATTAATGGCTGAAATTCAGAAGCGTTAATAAAAAATGGATGGTGCCAGCGTATAATGGGGAATAGGTCAAGTAATAATTTTTAAGAAAAATGGCCGACTTTAAGTAAAACCCCCGTCTTCCATTTTCAGGAAGGTTCAACTATCACAGATTAT
>NZ_JBHUJX010000019.1:0-388955 GCF_042683745.1 Bacillus sp. CGMCC 1.16607 | reverse complement strand
TTTCCTCCATTATGTTCCCCCTATAGCTGATAAAATCAGTTTACAGGAAAGAATTTATTAGGTGAAAAGTGTTCATTGGAAGTGAGCAAAAACTGTTCACTTTATTTTAGCGTTTACAAGGCCCCGGCAAAAGCAGGTGGTACATACGATTTAAGTTTAGCTCATTTTGTGGGTGCAGCTCCTGAACTAGCTGAAAAAGCGAAGGAAATGAAAGTGGATTTATCGAAGGTAGACCCTGCTGAAAAAGTGGCCAACCAGGGTTCGAAATTTCAAAAGCCTGGTGATAATCTTGTCTCCTATAGAAAGGCACAAGGAGATGTCCCTGTACTAGTAATACTTGCAAAGTATAAAGACGGTGATGAGCCAATAGGGGATTTACAAGGACAGGTTCCAGCTCATTATTATGAAGATCTTATTTTTGGAACAGAATATAACCCTTATGAACTTGATGAATTTAAACAATATGCCGAATACAATGGTGTGAAGGTTCCGACTGACCGTACGATGCAAAATGCTTATAAAGAATCTAGTAATGGTCGAATCAATTTGGTACGTAAAGAAAATACAGAATTTGTATGGGTTGAGCTACCAAAGGGGGCTTCCTACTATTTAGATCAAGAGGGGAAATATGCTGAGAATGGGAAGTATGTATATGGAAATGTCAATGGGGACGCACATACAGGTGAATTCATTCGTGATTTGCTTAAAGCGGCAGATTCCCAAATTGATTTCTCAAAATACGCTGAAAATGGTGAAGTTCCAAATGTTTTCGTTGTACATGAAGGAACAGGTGCGGAATGGAGTAGTGATCCAGCACAATTCTGGTCTCATAAATGGAGCCTATTAAGTGCCCTATATTACGGAAAATACTATGAAACGGGTAAACCGGCAGATGTGTATGCTGGAATGGAGCAATCGGATTGGATTGATAAAACAGTCAAAGAAGAGATGACTTTTGATGGAGTAGTCGTTAATAACTATAATATTCAACCGGCAATTGGCGGAAACGTAGCTGGATTTAATGCGGTGACAGGTGGATACGATGAAGCATCGAAGACGGGTCCTTACCCTGCACAAGCGGGAGTCTATGCTCATGAATTTGGTCATGCTTTAGGACTCCCTGACTTCTATGATACGGCTTATACATCAGAAGGTGTAGGAAACTATTCAATGATGGCGGGTGGTTCTTGGATGCGTTATCCGAATCATGGTGCTTATTCAGGAAACTCTCCTACTCATTTTGATCCATTTTCTAAGATTTTCTTAGGGTGGGCGGAGCCAAAAGAAGTAAGACCAGAAGATGGTGTACAAACAATAACTTTACCTGCGATTAATAAAGCAAATGCAGGGGATGGAATTGTTAAAATGCAAGTTCCAGGTTCTAATGGGACAGAATACTTCTTGTTTGAAAATGTTCAGCAAGATGGCTTCAATAAAGGGTTGGTGCGTCAAGGTGCGGACTCTCACGGTTTAATGGCGTGGCATGTGGATGAAAATATTATTAACTTATATCAAACAGCGGGCTTCCGTCCGAATAACGTTGAGAACTGGAATAATAAGCGATTCCAATACAACCAATTTGAAACAGCGAGTAATGGTACAATCGTCACGCATTATGGTTTGTCGGTATTACAAGCAGATGGGAAATACGATTTAGAGAAGAATGTTAACCGTGGAGATTCTGGAGATTTCTTCAGAACAGGAGCGAAGATTACACCAAATTCTTCAAATGTTCATACAGGGTCTTACTACTTCTGGAAAGGGAACGGAGCAACTCCTGCTGATTCGGGTATCCATGTAACAGATATTAAAGAAAACGCAGATGGATCAATCACAGCATCATTTTACTATAGTTCAAATGAAGGTAAGAAATAATAATCAAAATAGTAAAAAACCTGAGCCAGTTTAATGGCTCAGGTTTTTTACTGTTCATTTAGTCTCAAATATTTTGGGCATATCTTTCATCAGGAATTTTGTTTAACATTACATAAAGACTTGCGGGTTCCGCCCCGGTATTATGGAAAGCTAATTCTTCTTCGCTAGTAATATGAATGACTTCTCGTTCTTTGGCTTTAGTCTCTACACCATCAATGGTAAAAGTCCCATTTCCATTTAATATTAAAATAAATACATTTGTCCCAGGATGTTTATGGGCCGGTAATTTCTGACCCGGCATAAAGTTGAGGACAAATACAGTACTTTCTCCATGTTTAAAAATAATTCGCTTTGTAAATTGATTTTCGTTATATTCTAGATGTTCTTGAAGTGACTTTTTTTTCATTTTCAAGACCTCCAAAGTTCAATGTAATGATTACAGATAAATGGTACCGAGATTCTGGAGAATTGTAATTGATATGAATCAATTACGAAAGAAATTTATTCATTTCGGTGATATGTGACACTGTGGACGTTCCTAAAATAGTCTATCCTTTAAGGTAGATATTGAAACTCAGAGGTGGCGTATATGTGTTGTCAAAAACATCATCAAACAGATTCATGTGTTCGATCTGTTCCTGTGTTTAAAGGATTAGGTGATGAGGAAGTCCAATCACTTAATCAAGTTGTGAAAAGTCAAACTTACCACAAAGGAGAATATATCTTTCGCGAAGGCGAGCCTTCAGAAACCTTGTTTGTTGTTCATAAAGGAACGATTAAAGTGTCGAAAGTGTCGGATGAGGGGAAGGAACAAATTCTTAGAATTTTATTTCCAGGAGACTTCATCGGACAATACTCGTTAATGGAGAATAAGAAACATTATGCAGATGCAGAAGTACTAGAAGAAACAACTGTATGTCATCTGCAAAAAAATGATTTCAAGCTCATTTTAGAACGGAATCCTGTAATGGCGATGAATTTTATGATGGCTTTGAGTGAACTTTTGCAAATGGCCGACGAATGGATTGGAACGATAAGTTTACTTGAAGTAGAGCGTAGATTGGCGAAAGCTCTGCTCCTGTTTTTTGAAAAAGAAAACAAAGAAGAATACTTTGAACTACCCGTTCCGAAGAAGGATTTCGCATCATTGATTGGGGCAACACCTGAAACATTAAGTCGTAAACTCGTCCATCTTCAAACCCTTCATGTAATAAATCTAGACGGACGCAGAGGAATTCACCTACTCAATGTAGACAAACTAAAAGAAATGGCAGAATAACTATGCAGGGGACTGACCAACCAACGCGTTAAAGCGGTGGGGGTCAGTCCCCCGATGCGTTAACGCGTTAAATTTTTAAAATGAGTATGCGGTGATGATCGGGTTCAATTTCGTTGTGGACGCAATTTAGCCCGAGCTGTTCTACTGCAGCAATAAGTGGTTGACCGGGGAGAGGGAGGTGGACCTCAATAATAGTCCCTACTTCAGCACTTTTAATAAATTCGATAATTTCCCCTCTTGGATGGATTCCTTGCTTAATTAAATCCCGCGCATCGATAATTGCCTTTGAACCTTCTCTTTGAATGTTTAACATGCTTAACAAATTCTCCCCTCATATCTTTTTTCTAGCATAATCTTTTATTCGATATACATCCTTGATATATATCAAGTACATACTATAGTTGTGCAATTTTGAGTGTTCTTGTTATAGTAATATAGGTATATACAATGGAAATATTCCGAATTAATTATTTTATTATTATGAATTACCTAATAAAAAAGACTTTTATATAACTTATAGCCTATAAATGAGAAACTTGATATTATATTCATATAATTTTAAATAAAATTATTACTGCTACAAATTCTTTTCATCACTATAGGAGGTTTATGAATGGGTACAGCTACGAAAATACAACATGATGAATCCCTGTCAATGGAACAGTCAAAAAAGCATCCTCCCGGTTTATATTTATTATTCTTTACTGAAATGTGGGAACGCTTTAGCTATTATGGGATGAGAGCAATTTTAGTTCTATATTTAACTACAGCGGTAGTTAGTGGTGGGCTAGGTTTCAAAGAAGGTGCCGCGCTTAGTCTGTATGGATTTTTTACAGGTGCAGTATATTTCACACCAATTGTAGGTGGTTGGTTATCTGACCAATATTTAGGAAGACGATTGGCCATTACTATTGGTGGTATTACAATGGCGTTAGGTAACTTCGCGTTATTTGCTATGAATAGTAAAGCAGGCTTATATACAGGATTAGCGTTATTGATTATTGGAAACGGTTTCTTTAAGCCTAATATTTCAACACTTGTTGGTGAGCTTTATAAACCAAATGATAAACGAAAAGATGCTGCGTTTACGATTTTCTATATGGGAATAAATATTGGTGCATTCTTTGCTCCATTATTAGTTGGATTCTTAGCGGAAGATCTTTTCAAGGAAAATATTAATGGAGTTATGCATTTTGGCTTTAAGTATGGATTTTTGGCATCAGCAATTGGAATGGTTGTTGGGCAAATTCTATTTAATTCATTAGGCAAGAAATTCCTTGGTGATATAGGGAAAAGTCCAATTCAAACTAAAAATACGACGACAAAAACTAAGTCAAATGCCCCTTTAACAACAAATGAAAAGAAACGCACAGCTGTCATTTTCATTATAGTAGCATTTGTTGTATTCTTCTGGGCAGGATTTGAACAAGCAGGTAGTTCTTTAACACTTTATACTGATAAATTTGTTGACAGAGAAGTAGGTGGTTGGCTAGTACCAACTTCATGGTTCCAGTCTTTAAACCCATTATTTATTGTTATTTTAGCACCGATACTTTCTGCTCTTTGGGTAAAGCTCTCTAATACAAAAAGAGGAGATTTACCAATTCCAATGAAAATGGCACTTGGTATGATTTTATTAGGGATTGGATTCGTTGTCTTAATTCCGGCTGTTATGCATACGGGTAGTAATGAAGCAGCGATTACAAGTAAAGCAAATGTGATTTTCATTGTTTTAACCTATTTCCTTCACACGCTCGGTGAGCTTTGTTTATCACCTGTAGGACTTTCGATGGTAAGTAAGCTCGCTCCATTGAAACTTGCTTCCTTATTAATGGGTGTTTGGCTCGCTGGTACAGGCATAGCTAATATACTAGCTGGACAACTAGCTGCATTTACCGAATCATTAGGATACTTGCAAGTATTTAGTGTCATTGGTTTTTCTGTCATCGTTTTAGGATTGATTTTATTACTTATTAATAAAAAATTAGTGAACATGATGGAGTAAAAAATAGGATGGACTCGTTTTAACGAGCCATCCTATTTTTATTGTATTATAATTCAAACTATTTAAAAAATGGCTGGAAAAAGGTATGATACATTATATAAACTTCAAGATATTCGTTTATCAAAGAATAGTAGAAAATAGGTGAAATGTTTGTGAAAAAAGTATTTTCTCATTTAAAACCTTTTCGTCTTCATATTGGAATTGCCTTAACTTTAATGCTGGCGGAATTAATGGTGGAGTTATGGCAGCCACTTTTAATGTCAAAAATTATTGATGAAGGGATCATGCATAAGAATTTATCGGTGGTCTTAATGTGGGGCGGGATCATGTTGGGCATTTCTCTATTATCCTTTGCTGCAGGAATCGTGAATTCCTTTTATGCAGCTCATACTAGTCAAAGCTTTGGTCATGAAATTAGAAACCAATTGTTTATGAAAGTTCAAGCTTTTTCCTTTGCTTATTTAAATCGTTATCCAGCATCCTCTTTAATTACAAGGATGACTAATGATGTGACTCAAGTTCAAAATATTGTTTTCATGAGTTTGAGAATTATGCTGCGAGCACCATTACTTGTTCTTGGTGGTGTGGTAATGGCTTTAATGGTAAATGTTAAATTAGCACTTATTTTTGTTGTTATTATTCCTTTTCTAATTGTATTTCTTGTTTGGGCTATGAAAAGAGCAGGCCGTTTATTCAAATCTGTCCAAGGGAAGCTTGATCAATTAAATAGTGTGATGCGTGAAAATCTATCGGGAATGAGAGTTATTAAAGCTTTTTTTCGTGGCAAACTTGAGGAAGATCGCTTCCGTCAATCAAATGAAGATTTAATGAAGCGGACAATGTCTGCTTTAAGACTAATTGAATTTACGATGCCTGCTTTAATGCTGATTATGAATTTAAGCTTAATTTTTGTCCTATGGTATGGCATCATCGATTTAAATAATGGAAGTGTTAAGGTTGGGGAAGTAGTTGCCATTATTCAATATGGAACTCGTGTAGCAGCTGCATTATCGATTCTTTCGATGATTGTAATGGTCTTTTCACGTGCGAAGGCTTCAGCAGAAAGGATCAGTGAAATATTAATGGTCGAGCAAGACCATTTAGAAAATAACAATAAGCAATCACCATTGAAAAATGTTGAAGGGCAAGTAGAGTTTGATAGAGTTTCATTTCGTTATCCTGGGATATCACGTCCCGTTTTGGAAGATGTATCTTTTATTGCTCATCCTGGTGAAACCATTGCAATTATGGGAGCTACAGGATCGGGAAAAACTTCATTAATTCAATTGATGCTGCGCTTGTATGAAACAGATCAAGGCTCCATTTACATAGACCATGATTCCATTCGAAACTTTGAACTCGAAAATCTTCGTAGAGAAATTGGTTTGGTCCCGCAAGAAGGCTTCCTTTTTATAGGAACGATAAAAGAAAATTTAGCTTGGGGAAAAGAAGATATTACAACTGAGGAAATGCTGGAAGCAACAAAGGATGCGCAAATTCATGAAACCATCATGAAATTACCTGAACAGTACTTAACCCGTATCGGGCAGAAAGGGGTTAATCTTTCAGGGGGACAAAAACAACGACTTTCAATAGCTAGAGCATTAGTTCGTAAACCGAAAATATTAATTCTTGATGATAGTACAAGTGCCCTAGACTTAAAAACAGAATCACAGTTACTAACTGCATTAAAGAAGTACACATGTACGACCTTTATTATTACGCAAAAAGTCAGCACAGCAAAAGAAGCTGACCAAATACTATTACTCGAAGATGGGAAGTTAATAGCTAAAGGCACACATGAAGTGCTTTTAATGGAATCTGTTCTTTATCAGCAAATTTACCGTTCGCAATTTGGAGAGGGGGAAAATAAACATGCTTAAGGAGTTAATAAAACCTTTCCAATATGAAAAAATCGTTTCAAGTCAGAAGAAAGACGAAAAGCAGAAGTTAAAAAAACGACCCAAAACCAAAAATATTTCACTAACTTTAAAGAGGATCTGGACGCTACTTTCTTATCAAAAAAGTCTTTTAACCATCGTTTTATTATTAGTAGTAGCAAGTTCTGCGCTCGGCTTACTAGGTCCCTATTTGATTGGTCAAGCGGTGGATGATTACATAGTGGCTAGAAAGCAGGATGGTTTATCGCTTTTATTAATTTCTCTTGCATCTGTTTATTTGTTATATTCCCTTTCCTTATGGCTGCAAAATTATTGGATGATTGGAATTGCTCAAAAAACGGTTTATTCATTGCGGTCAAGCCTATTCCGGCATCTTCACCGTTTGCCGATATCCTTTTTCGATAAGCGACAGCACGGAGAATTAATGAGCCGAATGACAAATGATATTGAAAATGTTAGTTCAACACTTAATAGCTCCGTTATTCAGATTTTTTCAAGTTTGTTAACATTAATTGGTACGGTGTCTGTCATGTTGTGGCTAAGTCCGCTTTTAACACTTGTTACATTAATCATCGTTCCAGTTATGTTTCTTGGAATGAAATGGATTACGAATCGAACAGGTGAACTTTTCAAGGCGCAACAGAAGAACATTGGAGATATAAATGGATTTATTGAGGAAACGATCTCAGGTCAACGGATTATTAAAGCCTTTTCCCAGGAGAAAAAAGTAATCGAAGAGTTTCAAATAAAGAATACGAGATTAAAAATGTCAGGATTTTGGGCACAAACATACTCAGGATTTATTCCAAAATTGATGAATATGTTAAATAATTTAAGCTTTACTATTATTGCGGGAATTGGAGGAGTACTGGCGCTAAATGGCTTTATCTCTGTTGGGGTAATGGTGATTTTTACCGAATACGCTAGACAATTTACTCGTCCGCTAAATGATCTTGCCAACCAGTTTAATACTCTTTTGTCTGCTGTTGCAGGTGCAGAAAGGGTGTTCGAAATACTAGATGAAAAAGAAGAGGAACAGGAAGGGAGCCAATTCGATCAGTTAAATGATGTTAAAGGTGAAGTAATATTTAAAGATGTGTCTTTTTCATATGAAGCAGGGGGAGACACGGTAGCAAATATAGATTTCCATGCAAGACAAGGTCAAACGATGGCCTTAGTAGGCCCAACTGGTGCAGGTAAATCAACCATTCTTAATCTTCTTTCTCGTTTTTATGAAGTAGGTAGCGGAGAAATTTATATTGATGGAGTTCCTATCTCGAAAGTAAGTCGTCAAAATCTTCGGGAACACATGGCTTTCGTTTTGCAAGATCCATTTCTTTTTCAAGGGACCATTCGGGAAAATATACGTTATGGAAGGATGGATGCAAGTGACGAAGAGGTTGAGGAGGCTGCTAAGCAAGCAAATGCGCATTCTTTCATAATGAGACTCCCGAATCAATATGAAACTGTTCTGAATCAGGATGGGGGCGGAATTAGCCAAGGACAAAGACAACTACTTTCGATTGCCCGTGCCCTCGTTGCCAATCCAAAAATTTTAATATTGGATGAAGCAACAAGTAATATTGATACTGTAACAGAATTAAAAATTCAGGAGGCACTTAATCGTTTACTTAAAGGACGAACTAGTTTTGTCATTGCCCATCGTTTAAATACGATTCAAAAAGCAGATTGTATTCTTGTATTAAAAGATGGTCGTATACTTGAGCAAGGTAGTCATTCAGAATTGCTTGAAGCAAATGGCTTTTATAATGAGCTTTATGAAAGTCAGTTGAAAAAAAGTAGTTTAGCTGTGTGACGATTGTTAATTTTTAATAAAATAGAAGGAATAGCAGGAATCGAAGAGGAATTAAATAAGGATAATACATAAATTCAGGAGGTTATTATGACAAACTATTTAGAACAATATGCACGTTTAATCGTTAAAACTGGAGTAAACCTTCAGCAAGACCAAACGTTAGTTATATTTTCCCCAATTGAAGTAGCTTCGTTTACAAAACTTGTTGCCAAGTGTGCTTATGAGGAAGGTGCGAAGGACGTCGTCGTTCGATGGGAGGATGAAGAGCTTTCACGGATCAAATATTTATCTGCACCTGAGGCGACTTTAGAAACCGTACCTGAATGGCAAAAGGAGTTTTATTTGTCTTATGCTAGAGAAGGGGCAGCTTTCGTTAATATTCATGCATCTGATCCTGAATTGATGAAGGATGTTGATCCAAAAAGAATCATGAAGGCAAGTAAGGCACTTGGAACAGCTATTAGAGAATACCGCGAAAGACGGATGAATAATCAGAACCGTTGGTGTGTCGTTTCTGTTCCGACAGCTTCATGGGCTAAAAAGGTATTTCCTGACGCCACTGAGACAGAAGCTATTGACCGCTTATGGGAAGTTATTTTTCAATCGGTTCGTGCAGACAAAGAGAATCCAATTGCTGCATGGACAGAGCATTGTCGAAATTTAAAGCAGAGAAGAAACTTTTTTGCTGAAAAGAAACTGAAATCTCTACATATCCAGAACTCTTTAGGTACAGATCTTCATGTGGAGCTTCCGGAAGGTCATATTTGGTTAGGCGGCTCTGAGTTTTCTCCTGATGGAGTTGAATTTGTTGCTAATATTCCAACGGAGGAATTATTTACTGTACCAAAGAAAACAGGTGTTAACGGTAAAGTAGTTAGTTCGATGCCACTAAATCATAATGGTACACTAATTGAAAACTTCTCCCTTGTATTTAAAGATGGAAAAGTAGTGGATTTCCATGCGGAACAAGGATATGAGACATTAAAAAATATTATCGAAACGGATGAAGGGGCGAGTTATTTAGGAGAATTAGCTCTAGTACCTTACGATTCACCGATCTCAAATTTAAATATTTTATTCTATAACACGTTGTATGATGAAAATGCTTCTTGCCATTTAGCGCTTGGAAAGGCATATCCAGTTTGTATCGAAAATGGCGATAAGATGAGTAAAGAAGAATTAGAGCAAGCAGGTGTAAATGATTCCCTTGCACATGTCGACTTTATGTTTGGGACTGAAGATCTTAAGATTACAGGTTTTACATGGAACGACGAGGAAGTTGCTGTCTTTGAAAAAGGGAATTTTGTAATTTAGTGAGGGAAGCAAGAAGCCAATGGCTTCTTGCTTTTTCAAAATCATAAAAGGTGGTAAAAGGATGCAATTTCTATATAAATTAAAGTTGATTCCAGAATTACTTGATGAAGCGAACTGGACGGATAAAGAAAATAATATGGTATATGAACACTTTAAAGTTTTACAGGAGTTACTTAAGGAAAATAAATTAATCATGGCAGGGAAAACCGATAACTTGGACGAAACAACCTTTGGGATTGTTATTTTACAAGTGGATAGTGAAGAAGCTGCCCGAACAATTATGGAAAATGACCCAACGGTTAAGGGTGGAATCATGACGGCACAACTTTACCCTTATCGAGTAGCATTATACAATGAGAATTTTAGTGTAGGGAGCGGTAAATAGTGAAAACAATCGAGAGTCATAAGCAAATAGCTAGTCAATGTTTTAATAGAGTATGGGATTTTCTAGATATGTCGGAAAGAAGTCGAGAGGAAGAAGAACAGATGGTGCACCTTGCCCACACATCCTTTTGGCATTGGACACAGGTAGAAGATCATACTCCCACGAATCTGTCGATTGGTTATTGGCAATTGTCAAGAGTCTACGCCGTTATTGGCAATGGAGAGCAATCGCTATTTTATGCCGATCGTTGTAAAGACATAAGTGAAGATGCATCTATTGCACCATTCTATCTTGCTTATGCCTATGAGGCAATCGCAAGAGCGTATATGACTTTAAACCAGAAAGAAGATGCAATCGAGTCATATAACAAGTCTCTCAAATTGGCAGAAGGAATAGTCATTGAAGATAGCAGAGAGATGTTATTAAAAGATCTTCAAATAATAAAAGATGTTCTAGCATTTTAATATGGATAGTAGAGGCTGAAGAATTCCTGAGGAATGAAGGCTTCTTTTAATTGTGGAAAAGTTCAGCGAACCAATCTTTTTAAAGGATATTACCAGAATTTGTCGTATTTTATCATATAGAAATAGTACTAAGGTTGGGGCTGAGCGAATGATTGTGGAAAAACTATTGTTGCATGTTCTTATCATATTAATGCCGAGCTTTATCCTACATGTCTTTTTTGAGAATTTTCTCCCTATACATAAATAAGAATGATCAAAAATGGGTTCGGAAAGGATATTTCCGATCCTTTTTTTTGTGTAAAAATACTAAAATATGCGATAGTATCCACTTATATGTGGAAAATATTTCATGATAGTTATATTTTATAGATTGTCTTATTTGTCTATTTAATTTATAATTCATAATGTGTAGAAAATTCTGAATTATTAAAAAGGAGGAGTTTAATTGGAGAGTTTTATTAATTCTTTGAATGGAGTTTTGTGGAGTGCGCCTGTCATTTACACATTGCTAGGTGTCGGCTTAGTTTTTTCCATCTTGACTCGTTTCTTACAAGTCAGGCATTTGAAGGAAATGGTTGTATTAATGTTTCAAGGGAAAAGCTCTAAAGCTGGCGTCTCCTCTTTTCAGGCTTTATCAATCGCTCTATCTGGTCGGGTAGGGACGGGGAATATTGCTGGTACAGCAACCGCCATTGCAATGGGTGGGCCCGGGGCTGTATTTTGGATGTGGGCAATTGCTTTTATTGGAGCAAGTAGTGCTTTTATTGAATCAACCTTAGCTCAAATTTATAAAGTAAAACAAGATGGACAATATCGTGGAGGTCCTGCCTATTACATTGAAAAAGGAATAGGAATTAAATGGTTTGCAGTCCTTTTTGCCGTATCAGCCCTTTTAGCAATGAGTTTATTAATGCCTGGCATTCAGTCCAATTCTATTGCTGCAGGGTTAGAAAATGCCTTTGGAATTAGTCCATACGTTTCTGGTGCTGGAATTATTCTTCTATTGGGATTAATCATTTTTGGTGGGGTAAAACGAATTGCAACAGTGGCTCAATATGTCGTACCATTTATGGCTCTTGGCTATATGTTAGTGGCACTTATTATTGTTGTTATGAATTTTTCAGAGTTACCTGGTGTTTTCGCCTTAATTTTTAAAAGCGCTTTCGCGTTAGATTCCGCTTTCGGTGGGATTGTCGGGATGGCAGTTTCTTGGGGAGTTAAACGTGGAATTTACTCAAATGAGGCAGGTCAAGGTACAGGGGCTCATGCAGCAGCTGCAGCTGAGGTTTCTCATCCAGCAAAGCAAGGACTTGTCCAAGCGGCATCTGTTTATATCGATACACTATTAGTTTGTTCGGCAACAGCATTTATGATTTTATTTACAGGAATGTATAATACAGCAAATCCAGATGGTGGATTTATTGTTGAAAAGTTAAAAGGGGTAGAGGCTGGTCCAGCATTTACACAAGCAGCTGTTGATTCTTCTTTACCAGGATTTGGTGCAGGGTTCGTAGCAATCGCTTTATTCTTCTTCGCTTTTACGACGATTATGGCATACTACTATATGGCAGAGACAAATATTGCCTACTTAATGCGTGGGAAGGATAATAAAGTTGCGATGTTCCTGTTAAAGGTAGTTATCCTCGCCGCTACCTTCTGGGGAGCAGTTAAGACAGCTGGCATAGCTTGGGCACTTGGAGATGTAGGATTAGGAATTATGGTTTGGATCAATATGATTGCTATTGTCATTTTGGCAAAGCCTGCATTAGCCGCGTTAAAAGATTATGAGCAACAAAAACGTCAAGGTCTCGACCCAGTCTTTAATTCTAAAAAGCTTGGCATAAAAAATGCCGAGTACTGGGAGAAAGAATATAAAGCAGACGAAGAACAAGCGTCATAATGATATAAGTGCCATTGAACACCTCTTGAAAGTAGGGAAACCTACAATTAAGAGGTGTTTTTTAACGCTTTAAAGTGACGGGGGACTGACCCCCGTCACTTTAAAGCGTTAAAAGAATGTCGAGCTCCGACGTACAGGATGTACCAATGTCTACGTTGCTACAGGACGTGGCGTTCTTAGTCGACCAGGCACTTTCTGCTTTTCGTATTTGTAACAATTTAGACATAATCTAGAGCCCGATAAGGGTTTTTTCCCCTTACGATGGGGGAGTTCCCCGATATATGAAAACAGGCACGACCTCTTACAATTATAGTATCAAACAAGTGAGTGTTATTTTTTGAGGAGGATTACGATGCAGGCGACTACTTCTACTAATAAAAAAGCAGATCAATCCATTAACAATGCATTTGCTTCACATTTTGCCAAATCAATGTTTCTAAGTGTTCTTGGGCTTGCGGTTTTAAGTTTTATCGGAACGCGCATGTTCACACATGTTGACTTAAATTTATACGGATATATGGTTGGAACAATCGTGTTTATCGGTGGTTTCTTTTACCGATTTATCGCTTGGGGTGAAAGACCACCAACGAAAGTTTTTATTAAAAAGGGTTTAAAGCTTTTATTTAGAAAAAGCACACCGAAAACGTCTACCGAGCATTTGGTGACCTACCGTTTTATCTGGAATCGAGGAATATACCGCTGGACTCAACATATTTTAATTGGTTGGGGATGTATTCTTTCTTGTTTTGTTACTTTCCCATTAGTGTTCGGTTGGATGTACTTCACTATGGATGATAACGGCATGTACAACATCATTTTTATGGGTATTCAAGTTATGACAGTACCAGCTGAAGGTATTATCGCTCAATTGTCATATAACGCTTTAAATATCACAGCAGTCATGGTAATCGCTGGTGTATGTATGGTACTATACCGCCGCTTGAAAAATATGCAGGCAAGAGCAGAACAAACTTTTATGTACGACTTTTTACCACTATACATGTTATTACTTGTCAGCCTTACAGGATTAGCATTAACTTTTATGAATATTTTCTTACACGGCGAAGGACAGCCAATCATGTCCCTTATCCACCAATGGTCGGTTGTAATCACTTTAATTTACCTACCTTTTGGAAAGCTAGCACATATTCCATTCCGTCCAATGAGCGTGTTTGCGAAAAACTATCGTGAGCATTATATGGAACAAGCGCCAAAGGCATGTAAAGTATGCGGTGATCACTTTGTTTCAATTGAACAATCCAATGACGTCATGAACGTATTAGGCGTCAATGATATACAATTTGGGATGAAAGAAGGCTTCCATTTAGCAGAGCTTTGCTTACCATGTCGCCGTAAATATAGAATCGCACAATTTTCAGGAATTCCTACACATCAAGTGAAGGTTAAGGAGGCAAACCAGAATGCAAAGGGATAAATTTATGAATGAAAGAGATAAATTTTTTAAAGATATTGATAACTTAAACCATCCAAATGAAACATTAGTCAAGACACACTGTAGCTATTGTGCGATGCAGTGTGGGATGAACTTAAGGGTAAATACAGTAACAAACAAGATTATTGGGGTTGAGCCTCGATATGATTGGCCGGTAACTTTAGGAAAGATGTGCCCGAAGGGAGTTACTGCTTACCAGCAGGTAAACAGTAATGATCGTTTACTAAAACCATTAATTCGCGATGATCAATCGTTAAAAGGTACGAAAAATGGTTTCCGTGAAGCGAGCTGGGATGAGGCATACGATCTTATCGTAAAGAAATTCACCGAGCTTCAAGAGAATTATGGTAAAGATTCACTCTCAGTATATAGTGGTGTTTCAATGACAAACGAAAAGTGTTATTTAACCGGGAAATTTGCTCGTGTCGGACTTCAAACGCGCTATATTGATTATAATGGCCGATTCTGTATGGCTAGTGCAGCAGGTGGCTTAAATCGCTCATTGGGTATTGATAGAGGTTCAACAATTCCCTGGACCGATGTACATGAAACGGACTGTATTTTTCTTGCTGGTAGTAATACCGCTGAATGTCATCCGACTATGATGTTCAGGGTTTGGGCAATTCAAGAACGAGGTGGCTATGTAATTGTTGCTGATCCAAGGGAAACACCAGTTGCCAGAAGAGCTGATCTTCACCTTGATTTAAGACCAGGTACAGACCTTGCGCTAGCAAATGGAATCTTAAATATATTAATTCAAAATGGCTATATAGATGAAGAATTTATTAAAAACCATACAAATGGTTTTGAAGAAACAAAGGAACTAGTAAAAGAATTTACACCAGAGTACACGAGTTCGATCACAGGTGTGGCACCTGAGAAAATTATTCGGGCGGCAGAATTGTACGGAAAAGCTCCAAATGCGATTGTCATGTTTGCTAGAGGGATTGAGCAACAAATTAAAGGAGTAGATAACGTTTCTGCCTATACAAATATGGCACTTGTTACAGGGAAGATTGGTCGTGCTAAATCGGGTGTTGCTACTATTACAGGACAAGGAAATGGTCAAGGGGGGCGTGAACATGGGCAAAAAGCCGATGCGCTACCTGGATATCGTAAAATAGCGAATCCAGATCACGTAAAATATGTTTCAAAGGTATGGGGTATTGAACTTGAAGAAATGCCAAAAGAGGGTGTATCCGCATTTGAAATGTTTGGATTAATGGAACAGAAGACCATACGTGCTTTATACCTATTATGTTCAAACCCTGCTGTTTCTGCACCAGATCAAAATTATGTTCGGGAGCAGTTGAAAAACCTTGACTTCATGGTATGTGTAGATTTTTATCTTTCAGAATCTGCTGAATTTGCTGATGTTGTGCTTCCTACAACAACTTGGGCAGAGGATGAAGGGACAACTACAAATGTTGAAGGACGGATTATAAAGATTAATAGAGCACAAATGCCTTTAGGCGAATCAAAGCCTGACTGGCAGATTCAAATAGAAATTACCGAGCGAATGGGACGTGGCAAATATTTTTCTCACTTGAAAACTTCTGAGGACATATTTAATGAACTTCGTGTGGCTTCTAAAGGAGGAACGGCTGATTACTACGGTGTAACTTGGGAAAAAATTGAAAAGCAAGACGGCGTGTTCTGGCCATGTAAAGATGAAAATGATCCTGGAACACCACGTTTATTCTTGGATAAAAAGTTCAATCATCCAGATGGAAGAGCAAAAATTTTTGCACTGCCATACCGACCTTCCGCAGAAGAACCAGATGAAGAATACCCATTACGTTTAACTACTGGACGTGTTGTCTACCATTATTTATCGGGGAATCAGACAAGAAGAATTCAATTCCTACGTGATATGTGTCCTGATCCATTTGTAGAAGTACATCCAGAAACTGCAGCAAAATACAATATTCAGCACGAAGAATTCGTCCGTCTCTATACTCGTAGAGGAGAAACAACTTATAAAGTAAAAATCACTGAGGCCATTCGGAAGGATACCGTTTTTGTTCCTTACCACTGGGGCCATGAAAAATCTATTAATCTCTTAACAATCGGTGCTCTTGATCCATATTCAAGAATGCCTGAATTTAAAGCATGTGCAGCACAAATCGAAAAACTAGAAATGAAGAAGGTGCAGGTAAAATGAACAAGAGGTTATATATTGAACTAGACAATTGTATCGGATGCCGCTCATGTTTAGCTGCATGTACACAATGTGGCGGTCATGAAGAACGAAACCGTAACTATGTTTATGATGTCAATCCACTTGTAAATAGACAGACAATGCCTCTCATGTGCCTTCACTGTGTGAATCCAGCATGTGCGAGAAGCTGTCCGGCACAAGCGATTCAAATTCATGAAACAGGTGCTGTATTATCAGCGTTAGTAGAAAAATGTATCGGATGTCAAAACTGTACAATCGCATGTCCATATGGTATTCCGAAATTTGATACAGAACAAAACTTAATGTATAAATGTGACCTATGTATTGACCGTAGTAAAGATGGCATTCCTCCAATGTGTGCAAGTGTGTGCCCAACAAATACTTTACAATGGTTAACTGATGAAGAAATAGATAACAAGAAACATGCTTATAATATGGCTAACGATGGAAAATGGGTAGCAAGCAACCCGTATTTAGAAAATGAAACAAATGTACGAGTGAATCTACCTGGTATTTTACAGGGTATTACTAAGTTGTTTTAGATTGTCCAGCTCCAGCGGCTAGCCCCTCGAGGTCAAATGTTCGCCACCCAAAAAGTCAAAGAACGACTTTCCGGGTGTCGAAGCATTTGCTTGTCGGGGCTGAGCAAGCCGCTTCCGCATTTCTAATAGGAGGGATTTTTCATGACGGATAAAAATAACCGAATCCCGTTTGATGAAGATAATTATACTCATAATATAAATCGTAATAACGAAAGAAAGCTTGACCGTAGAGGGTTTATGAAAACATTGGTGGGTGCAGCAGGTGTATTCGCGGTATCCTCCCTCCCATGGGGAGCGGTAGCAGCAAAAGAATTATTAGGTTTAAAAAGTAAAGAATATCCACATCAAAAAATTGCTGATTTAAATGCCGTTGCGATTGGTGATTCGGTGGAGTTCGCATTTCCAGGTGAACATGACAGTGCTTTATTAATTCGCCTAGGGGAAGAGAAGTTTGTTGCTTATCAAAATGCCTGTACTCATTTAAGATGCCCTGTATTTTGGGTGAAAGATAAAAACGAAATGATTTGTCCATGCCATCATGGTAAATTTGATGTTGAAACAGGTGCACCAACCGCTGGACCACCAAGAAGACCATTACCGGAAATCGAAGTGAAAGTAGAAGACGGTGCAATTTTTGCAGTAAGGGTGAAACGTTATGAAGCGTAATTATATGAGTGTTGCTATTTTATGTGGAATTTTATTGCTAAACATCGTTTTTACTCAAAAGATGGTTCATCAATTTTTCTATGAAAATTATGTAAATACTTTAATTTATATGTGCCTGAATATAATTCTGTTTCCTATTGCTTTATTTGTATATAAAAGTGATCGGAAAAAAGGTGGCGAGCGCTCGTGAACAGTGAAGCATACTTAGACTTTTGCTTTGTACGAGAAGAGCAAGGTAGCTTTGCTACTGAAATAGAAGGGCTATTGAAGGATCTTTTTCAAGGTATCAAAGTCAATTGGTACTTAGAAGAAAAAACGGCAGAAGGTGCAGATATTGTGATAGCGGAAGTGAAGGGGATGGGTCCATGGAATTCTGAAGACGAGACCCTTCACTATTTGGAAGAGCGTGCAGGAGATAAGTTTTGGAAGTATCTCCAAGGCTACCAAATGTACATTTATCCAAATACGAAGAGAGGGTGCGGCAGCTGTGGAGATCATTAAGGATGTCGAACGGTTTTTAAATGAAAAAATCGAAGTTGCCATTCATGATGTAGAGACAAATGTGCAGCCTCCTTGGGTAGAGAAAAAAATAAAAAAAGTTGAGATGTGTCCAGATCGTACACATCTTCGCATTTATTTTGACACCTTTTATTTTTTTGCTATCCCTTTGAATAGTAATATTAGTCAGAGTGAGCTTAATTGGTCCGCTTATGATGATGCGAGTGGACTATATTATTTAATTCGTAAGAAACGACCTTTTTAAATTTATTCAAAATTTGCGAGAAAGGAGGAATTCGATGGGAATTTTACCAGAAAGGCAGAAAATAAGTTCATATATTATCCAATCGCAAGAAGAAGAAATTAAACGTATTGCTTTGGAGTTACATGAAGGTGTCGGTCAATCATTGTATAGTATGTTTACGGGTTTACAATTTATTGAAGCTGGTGTGGAGCAACCGCATCTAAAATCTTATATTAAAGAGATGTCTCAAATCATGGAGAAAACCATCAAGGAGATCCGTATTTTGTCCGTCGAATTACATCCTCCTACTCTTACAACTTTAGGTTTACTGCCAGCAATTAAAAGCTATGTAAAATTATATACATCAACTTTTGGTATTGAGGTTGGAATGGAATCGGTTGGTGATGAGCAATTTATTTCCGAAAGCAGTAGGGTAGCTATTTTTCGAGTATGCCAAGAAGCATTATCCAATATTGCTAAATATGCTGACACTTCCGATGTAAAAATCAGCTTTCTTTGGTCAAATGAATCTCTAAAAATCACTATCCAAGATTTTGGAAAAGGCTTTGAGATGGAGAATAAAAAGTCCTTTGGTTTAGAAGCAATGAAAGAAAGAATGTTACTTACTGGCGGTGAGTGTGTGATATCCTCTAAAATAGGAGAAGGTACATCTATTGAGATTTCACTTCCATTGAAAAATGAAGAGGAGCAAAGGGGAGTTTACATTGATCAGGATACTGCTAGTTGATGATCATGCGGTTGTTCGAATGGGCTTGAAGATGCTTTTGAATGCGAATACTGAAATGGAAGTAGTCGGAGAAGCTACAGAAGGTAATGAAGGAATCGAGAAAGCTCTTGAGCTTCTACCTAATGTTGTAGTAATGGACTTGAGCATGCCCCATGGAAAAGACGGATTATTAGCAACTTCCGAATTGAAAAAATTAATGCCAGAGGTTAATATTTTAATTTTAACGATGCATGATGATGAAGAATACCTCTTTAGAGCCATCCAAGCGGGAGCATCTGGATGTATTTTAAAAAGTGCCCCACATCATGAGCTTTTAGCGGCGATTCAAGGTGTAGCTAAAGGGGATGCCTATCTCCACCCTTCCGCAACTAAGAGATTAATGGAAGAGTATTTAGGGAGTATGAAAAATGGGCATACACCTGATAGCTTTAATCTCTTATCAGACCGTGAAAAAGAAGTACTTACGTTAATTGCTAAAGGATTTGCAAATAAAGAAATTGCCGAGCAACTTGTGATTAGTGTGAAAACGGTAGAAACGCATAAAGGAAACCTCATGGAAAAGCTCCAAATGAAAACGAGACCTGAACTAGTGGAATTTGCTTTAAAAAAGGGGTTATTAGGTTATGGTTTGTAAATGGAGTGGTGCAAAATGAGTGAGTTAAACGAATGTCCTGATGCCGTTCAAACTTGTTCGCAGTTATTGATGGAGATGAAGGCAGACTTTGTCGGGCTCGCTATTCAAAACGAAACCGGCCCAGATGTAAGGTGGCGTTACGCTACTGGGAATCTAAATGATAAATACAAACGAATTACAGTTCGTTACGGTAAAGGTATTGCAGGAAAAGTAATTTCAAGCGGCAGTTCGATGATGATTACGAGTTTCCCCCAACAAATCACTGGGAAAACGACTGATTATCCGATAATGCTTGCAGAAAAATTAGTTTCTTCTTATGCAGTGCCATTATTTTTTAATGGGGTACCAAAAGGGGTATTGCTAGTGGGACATCGTACAGAGTATATGTTATCTAATGAAGAGCAGCAAGTTATTAAAAAGGCAGCGCTTTTTTTAGAAGAAGCAATTAAAATCCATAATTCCCTATAGAGATGGAGGACTACTTATGGTAGATGATATGAATACAGATAAGGGTAGTTCTCCTATTTCATATAATCGAGTGGTAGAAGAATTACAAAAGTCGATGCAAGAGTTGGTTGATTTTAAATTTGCGCTAGATGTATCATCGATTGTTGCGATTACCGATGCAAAAGGAAAAATTACATATGTGAATGACCATTTTTGTCAAACTTCAAAATATTCACGGGAAGAGTTATTAGGTAAAGATCATCTAATTGTGAATTCAAGGTATCATTCCAAGGAATTCTTTCAGGATATGTGGCGGACGATTGGTAATGGCCAAGTTTGGCAGGGAGAAATTAGAAATCGGGCAAAGGATGGGACCTTCTACTGGGTGGATACGACCATTATTCCTTTTTTAAAAGAAAATGGGAAGCCGTATCAATATTTGGCTATCCGCTACGAAATTACGAAACGTAAGCAAGTTGAGGAAGAATTGCAAAAAATGATGGCTCGAATTATTGATGTTCAAGAAGAGGAACGAAAAAAGCTTTCTAGAAACTTACATGATGGAATAGGTCAGAATTTGTATAGCCATTTAATAACAATTAACCGTCTAAGTTCTGAGTTTGAGCATCCGCTTATTGAACAAATGATGGATGAAGCACAAGAACTGATTGAAGAAATACGGGACATTTCATGGGAGCTACGGCCATCGGTATTAGATGATCTTGGATTAATTCCTGCGATTCGTACATTTCTTAACCGTTATTCCGAGCATTATCATATTGATGTTTTTTTTGATTGCGTATTAAGTGGACGCTTGAATCATAGCACGGAAACAACGATATACCGAGTAATCCAAGAGTCGTTAACGAATATTCGTAAATATGCAGATGTCTTCGAGGCAGCTATTACGATTCGTGAAATGGATGATGTTATTCGCATAGTGATTGAGGATTTAGGAAAAGGTTTTAATGTGGAAGAACAGTCGCGTGGAGTTGGGTTATTTAGTATGGAAGAGCGTGCAAGGTCAGTAGGTGGCTCATTACAAATTATTACCGAACCTAATAGAGGAACAAAAGTTATTTTAGAAGTACCAAACTAACACACTAACGCATTAACGCGTCGGGGGTCAGTCCCCCATTACTTTAAAGTGATGGGGGACTGACCCCATTTTGATGTTCTTGCCATATGATAGGTAGAAATGAGTTTGGTGGGGGAATGACCATATGGATAGGAATGAATTAATTGAACGTTTGCAACGTTTTTTGCCATTGGGGTCACAATTAATATGGAATGAATGGAGAGAGGAGCCTTCGATTCAATTTAAGGATCTGGATGGAGACGGTAAAGAAGAAATGTTTGTTTCCTTTGTTTATGAGGATAATGTTTATACAACAATTTTTAAACATGATGATTCCTATTGGTATGCGGTGACGACGGAAAGAGGGGCTGACCAATTTCGTGTAAAGGGGATTGACCTATATCCAGCATATGTACGGGATGGCAATAAAAAGAAGTGGGGCTATATTAATCACAAGGGTAATTTTGTTTCCCCCTTAAAATATGAGGATGCACAGGATTTCCAGGCTAATGGACTTGCCGCCGTTAAAATGAATGGAAAATATGGGCTAATCAATCGATTTGGCCAATTTATCGTTTGGCCAAGGTACGATTCCATAAACCCTTTTTCTGAAGGGCGAGCGGTTGTAATGGATGGTAAAGGGTTTAAAGTATTGAACCGCTGGGGTAAGGAATTAACTAAGAAAACGTACAGCTTCATTGGAAATTATCAAAATGGTATGGCGATGTTCGCTGGGAAAAATACAGAAAATCAATATTTATATGGTTTTTTAAATAAACAAGGAAAAGAAGTTATTCCTCTACAATTTGAATCTGTAACAAATTTTAATGATGGAAAAGCAGTTGCGAAACGTCCGGATGGAAAGTTTGAGTTAATTAATCAAAAAGGGAAAGCACTTCATTCCTACGAATATGCTTTCGTTGGTGAGTTAAGTGAAGGGCTCATGGCCTTTCAGGAAAAGTCAGACAGCAAACATGGTTATATGAATGAAAGTGGTAAAACTATGATCGAACCATCCTTTACAAGAGCAGACCCTTTTAAGTTTGGAGGAGCTGTTGTTAACAAAAATGAAGATGTCCGTTTCAACAATGGATTAATCGATCATGAAGGTAAGTTTATTATAGATCCCAACTATTCAGAGATTGTCATGCTTGGCGAAAATAGACTGGCTGTAGGTAAAGCAATTAACAAAGAGATTCCCATGGGAGGTACCTTGTATGCAATCGTTGACATCAATGGAAAATTTCTAACAGACCATAAATTTACAAATGTACTTGAATATAAGAACGGTTTTGCTTCTGCATCGGATTGGAGCTATACCTTTTTTATTGATAAAAGTGGTCAGATCGTTAGGAATCTGCCTATTGCAAAAGGTGGTGGTACCTTATCTTTTGAAGGAGAACTAATCAAAGGCATGATTGACCAAAGACTTCGATACTATAATTTAAAAGGAATGCTCGTCTGGTCACCGAATCAAATTATCCCGTTAAATAGTCGTTTTCGAGTAATCGAGAGAAAATACAAACCGAACAAGGATTATTTAGTGTATTATCCTGAAATTCAAGGGATGAGTGTGGAGCGGATTCAGAAACAAGTCAATAAAAGGCTAGCTGAACTTTCAGGTGTGAAAGATATTCCCCAAAATAAGCAATTGGAATATAGTTATTCAGGGGAATTTGATATATCTTTTTTTAAAAAACAGCTACTTGTACTGGAACTTAATGGTTATAACTATCCATTTGGTGCTGCACATGGGATGCCAGTGAAAATATTTGCTCATGTAGATTTGGAGAGTGGTGCCTTCTATGAACTTAAAGATTTATTTAAATCAAATTCTTATGTAAAAGTTTTGAGTGACATCATTGGGGAGCAAATAAAGACCGACCCTCAGTACTCTTATGTGTTCCCTGACACTTATAAAGGAATTTCTCCAGATCAAACCTTCTATGTGGATGAAAATAATTTATATATTTACTTCGCTCCTTATGAAATTGCTCCGTACGCAGCTGGATTTCCAACTTTTAAAATTCCTTTTAGTGCGATTGACGAGATACTGTACAAAGAAGCTGCGTTTTGGTGTGCTTTTCATTAATAATGATTAGGGTGGCCACTTTTTTAAAGCCGCCCATTTTTAATTCGTATAATAAACAGGCTAATTGAGAAGCTATTTATGATTGGATTTTTAAATATAAAGGAGTTTTTTTATGGAAAAGGAAATCTCTTATGGAGATGACTACAGGTTCATCCCAGCAACATCGATTGGAAGTGGGATTGGAATTGCAGTTTTGCCTGACCTATATTGTCATACGATTCAAATTGTGAATATTTGTCTCGTGGGAAAGCCAGAGTCTAATGACTTAGTATTAATTGATGCAGGGATGCCAGGTTCGGCTGATGAAATTATCTCAGCAGTAGAGGAACGCTTTGGAGAAGGTAGTCGTCCGAAAGCTATTTTACTAACACATGGTCATTTTGATCATGTTGGGGCAATTATTGAATTGGTCGAAAAATGGGATATTCCAGTCTATGCCCATGAGTTAGAACTTCCCTATCTTACTGGGAAAAAAAGATACCCTGAACCAGATCCAACGGTAGAAGGTGGAATGATAGCAAAAATGTCCCCCATGTTTCCTAATGATCCAATCAACTTAGGAAGCCATATTGAGAAGCTTCCGTCAGATGGCAGTGTGCCACATTTGGAAGGCTTTCGCTGGATTCATACACCTGGCCACTCTCTTGGACATGTATCGTTTTTTAGAGATGAGGATCGCACATTAATTGTAGGAGATGCCTTTGTCACAGTTAAACAAGAATATTTATTTAAAGTTTTAACGCAGGAACAGGAAATAAGCGGTCCTCCAAAGTATTTTACACCCGACTGGGATGCAGCTTGGGAATCAGTAAGGAAATTAGAGGATCTAAAACCTTCTGTCGCAATAACGGGTCATGGTCTTCCGATGACAGGAGAATTGCTTTCGGACAGTTTGCATAAGCTAGTTGCCGAATTTGATCGGATTGCGATTCCAGAGTATGGTCGGTATGTGAATAAGGATGTTCATTAAAGGGGGAGCATTTATGCTGCCCCTTTAACGTGCTCTCAAAACCTGTCGAAGAAAAATTGTGTTAGAGGTATGTCTAACCATAATAAAGGGGTTCAGAGAACAGGAGAAACATAGGTGTATGAAATAATAAAACCACTGGACAGGAACTTGATAAAGGATATCTGAGTACTGCCGCCGAAAAGGTATATTATGATATTAAATAATCACGGAAAGCTATCATTTAAGCATGGGCATTGATTGTGGGAGGAATGGTCGATTGATAAATTCAAACTTACATATTGAAACGGAAAGGCTAATCATTCGTCCATTTGAAAAAGAAGACTACTTTAATTGGTATACGCAGTTTGATCAAAGACTACCATCTCAATACAAATATGATGACGGACATAGGGGCATGTCATCCTGTACAGAGGAGTGGTTTACAAAATGGATTGAAGGATTCAAGGCTTCAGCTGAAAAGGACGAAATGTACAATTTGGGAGTTTTTCGAAAAGAGGATGGAGTGAATGTTGGAAAAGTAGAACTCATAAAGATTCTTAGAATGGATTACCAGTGGGCTATGATGGGCTATTCCATCCATAATCAATTTTGGAAAAAGGGGTACGGTTCTGAAAGTGTATTAGCCGCAACGGAAACGTTTTTCACAGAATTAGATTTTCATAGAATTGAACTACATATAAATGTCGATAATCAACCGTCCATTCGACTTGCCGAAAAAGCAGGATTCCTGTTTGAGTGCGTAAGAAAGGAATTTTCACTGGAGAACGATCAATGGACAGACTTTTTAATTTATTATAAAAATAGAAAATGAACATTTTTTTAAGAGTAGAATTTAAAAGGAGAAAAAACATGAGTTCAGGAAATATAGCCTTATCATACTCAAAATCAAAAGGAATTGCTTTAGTTCTCACTGGTGCAGCTTTGTGGGGGATATCTGGAACTGTTGCTCAATTCCTTTTTCACAAACAGGGGTTTAGTCCTGAATGGTTAGTTGTCATCCGATTATTACTTTCAGGTATCCTATTATTAGGATTGGCTAGTTCAACAGAGAAGCAAAAAGTTTGGGGAATATGGAAAAATAAACGAGATGTATGCGGTCTACTATTATTTAGCATTTTAGGTTTGTTAGCCGTTCAATATACTTACTTTGCTGCGATTGAAAGTTCAAATGCAGCAACTGCAACAGTTATACAGTACTTGGCACCTGTGTTAATTTCATGTTATTTGGCAGTAAAATTTAAAAGAATACCATCTTCTAAAGAACTTTTAGCTGTACTGTTAGCCATTTTAGGTACTTATCTCCTTGTTACACGAGGAAATATTCAAAGTTTATCCATCTCAGGATGGGCTTTATTTTGGGGACTTAGCTCCGCGGTAGCTTTAGCGTTTTATACTTTACAGCCTCATAACTTACTTGCAAAATGGGGCTCTTCAGTGGTAATAGGATGGGGGATGCTGATAGGTGGAGTTAGTTTCAGTTTTATACATCCCCCTTGGTCCTTTCAGGGTCAATGGTCTTTAAATTCCTACTTTGCTGTAGCTTTTATCGTGATTTTTGGGACACTCATTGCTTTCTATTGTTATCTTGAAAGCTTGAAGTATATAAGTGCATCCGAGGCAAGTATACTTGCAAGTATCGAACCATTATCAGCAACTCTTTTATCCGTGATTTGGTTAAAGGTAACCTTTGGCTTGGAAGAGTGGTTAGGCACACTTTGCATAATAAGTACCATTGTTATTTTGTCTTTGGCAAAAAAACAAAATGAGGTCTGAGCTATGACTTTCAAACTACAAAAAAAGGCTATCGATTGGAATTTACTATTAAAATTTAAGTTAAGGTCATAAAAACTTGCAAATATTTTTTGGAGGAATGAGAAAATGAAAAATAAGAAAACGGCTGTTCTACTGTATCCTCTTTTTAGCGAATATGAATTATCAGTTGCATTATCCATACTCATGCAGGGCAATAAAGAAATCGTGACTGTAGGAGTCGACCACCAACCTGTAAAAGGTGAATCCGGTTTAACATGTCTACCAGATATGTCTGTCGATGAAGTAAATGTAGAGGAGATTGATAGTTTACTATTGCCAGGATGCATGGATGTGGGCATATTGATTGATGAACAGAAATGGTTTGATTTTATTAAAGAGGTTACAAATGAAGACACTATTGTCGCAAGTATTTCAAGTTCTCCATTTTTACTTGCAAAAGCTGGAGTCTTAAAAGGAAAGAAATACACAGTTGGCCTACCTGAAGAGGCTTTAGCTGAATTAGGTATTTTTGAAATTGAACATTATTGTAAAGATGCTGTTGTTCAAGATGGAAACTTCATTACGGCTAGAGGTAGCGGCTTTATTCAATTTGGAAAACTTTTTGGTGAAGCATTAGGTCTTGAGTTTGATATGAATTGGTACAAACCTAGAAATAATCCCTCATTTTAGCAGGTAATATACTGACAGAAAAAGAATATTAAGATAAACGAAAGTGTTTACTTAAAAGGGGGGCTAATTGTGACATTCGATTCATTAGAGTATGCAAAAAATCTTGATCATCAAGATCCACTTCGAAAATACCAACAAGAATTCTACTTACCTGAAAAGGACCTATATTTAGACGGTAATTCACTTGGACTAATGAGTAAGCGTGCAGAAAAGGCATTGCAGGAGGTAGCTGATTCTTGGAGAGAGCTTGGAATTGATGGGTGGATGAACGGCAAGCATGCATGGTTCACTTTATCTGAAAAACTTGGAGAAATGTGTGCACCATTAGTTGGAGCAAAAGCGAACGAGGTCATCATCACCGGAAGTACAACAACGAATCTTCACCAATTAGTAGCAACCTTTTATCAACCTTCCGGAAAAAGAACAAAAATCCTTGCTGACGAATTAAATTTTCCATCCGATATTTATGCACTGCAAAGTCAAGTTCAACTGAAAGGTCTTGACCCAAAAGAACATCTCATTCAAGTGAAAAGTAGAGACGGCCGAATGATTGAAGAGCAGGACATCATTGATGCGATGACAGATGAAGTTGCTTTAATTATTCTTCCGACCGTCCTTTATCGAAGCGGTCAATTACTAGATATTGAAAAATTAACTTCCGAGGCACATGCAAGGGGAATTCTCATCGGCTTTGACGGATGCCATTCCGTAGGGGCTATTCCGCATCAATTTAGTAAATGGAATGTTGATTTTGCTTATTGGTGTACCTACAAATATTTAAACAGTGGTCCTGGTGGGATCGGCGCTTTATATGTGAATGAAAAGCATTTTGGGAAAATACCTGGTCTTACAGGTTGGTTCGGTTCTAATAAAGAAAAACAATTTGATATGGAGCATGTTTTTACCCCAGCAGATGACGCCGGTGCTTATCAAATTGGCACACCACATCTACTAAGTACAGCACCGCTTATTGGTTCATTGGAAATGTTTACTGAAGCTTCCATTGATGCGATTCGGGAAAAATCCTTAAGACAAACACGCTACCTAATGGAATTAATTCAATCGGAATTAGGAGATTTTCAGTTCACGATTGGAAATCCACGTGAAGATGACCGTCGTGGTGGTCATGTGGCATTAGAGCACCCCGAAGCCGCGCGAATTTGTAAAGCGTTAAAGGAAAATGGTGTTGTTCCTGATTACCGAAACCCTAATATTATTCGCTTAGCACCTGTTGCCTTTTATACTTCTTATGAAGACGTATGGAATGCAGTTCAAATTTTGAAGAAAATTATGCAAGAAAAGCTATATGAAAAATACGAAAATAAGCGCGAAGTCATTGCTTAGAGGGAGGCATCCTAATTGAAACTCATTGATATCTCAAGGAAGCTTGGCCATAACGTTCCAACTTGGCCGGGAGATACCCCTTTTTCATTTAAAATCAATTGGCCGATGGAAGAAAGTGGTTCTGTAAACGTTGGGAAGCTGGAGATGAGCACCCATACAGGCACTCATGTGGATGCCCCGTTTCATTTCGATAACGAGGGAAAACGAATGTATGACCTTGATATCCATTTATATGTCGGCAAGGCTCTTGTAGTCGATATGAGGAATAAAGAATGTATTGGAGCAAGCGATTTTGAGGAAATTGACTTACAAGAGGTAGAAAGGGTCTTGCTACGGACTGATTCGTGGGAGAACCCACTACAGTTTCCTGAGTCAATCCCGTTCTTAAGACCAGACCTTGCTTCTTTTTTAGGGGAAAATGGGGTCAGGCTAATTGGTGTCGACGTTCCATCAGTCGACCCGCTAGACAGTAAAGAATTAGCGGCACACCACTCCCTACACGAAAATGGAATCCATATTTTAGAATCGGTGGATTTGACTAATGTGGAGCCAGGTATATATGAATTAATCGCTCTTCCCCTACCATTAGCTGAAGGGGACGGCAGTCCTGTAAGAGCGGTACTTAGAATGCTTTAATTTGAAGGTCTAGACATTCATGCTTTGATAAGCTAGTATCATAACCGATACTAGTTTTTTCGGGTTTAAGTACATAATAAGGATATTCCTATATATAAAGGAGAAACCAATGACAGAAACTATTTCTTCATTAAAACCATTTATTCAAAACGTCTGGGAGAAATCAGCCTTTGAACAGCCGACTTCCATTCAATCACAAGCGATTCCGCTAATCAAAGAAGGCAAAGATGTAATTGCAGAATCGCCGACCGGAACAGGAAAAACATTGGCTTATTTGCTTCCAGTTCTAGATAAAATCAATCCAGACAGCCAAGGAATTCAAGCTGTTATACTAGCATCCTCACAGGAACTTGTGATGCAAATTTTGGAGCAAGTGCAAAAGTGGTCCGAGGGAAGTGGCATTCGAAATGCTTCATTTATTGGTGGAGCGAATGTAACTAGGCAGCTTGAGAAAATTAAGAAAAAACCGCAATTGATTGTTGGAACACCTGGAAGAATGTTAGAGCTTATCAAACAGAAGAAATTAAAAATGCATGAAGTTAAGACGATTGTATTAGACGAGGGAGATCAGCTTCTTGTTCCAGAGCATATCGAGACGATCAAGCAAATTATAAAGTCGACTTTAAGTGATCATCGACAGGTTGTGTTATTTTCAGCAACTTTAACGGAGCGTGCGATTCATATTGCCAAAGAATTAACCCAAAATGCTGAACTACTAAAAGTGATGAAAGACGAGACGATTAAAGCAGGCAAAGTCGAGCACATTTATTTTTTATGTGAAAACCGTGAGAAACCGATGCTATTGGAAAAAATCGGACGTCTTGAAGGAATACGTGCTCTCGCTTTTATCAATGACATTGTCGAAATCAATTTTGTCTCTGAAAAACTGAAATTCAAGGAAATTCCAGTTGGAGTGCTTCATAGCGACTTAAAGAAAGACGACCGAAAGTTGGCATTGAAAAATCTTCGAACAGGAAAAATCCAATTACTAATTGCTTCAGATGTGGCAGCAAGAGGTCTTGATATTCAAGATATTACACATGTTGTTCATGCTGATTTTGCGAAAGACATTACCCAATATATTCACCGTTCAGGACGTACTGGCCGCTTTGGAGCAGACGGAGTCGTCATTTCGCTTGTCAATGAACGAGAAGAGCGTGAATTGAAAAAATACTGCCATGAATTAAAAATACCTTTAGCCAAAAAGGTATTTTATAGCGGAAAAATCGTTGATGAACAAGAAAGAGCAGTAAAGCGCGAAACAATTAAAACAACTAAATATAAGAAAACAAAAAAATAGCACGCGGCTTGCGTGTTATTTTTTTTGGTGGAAAAGTTTGTCCAAATTGTGAAAATGGCGGATATATGACTCTAATCGTCGGATATAAGTAGAAAACAAGCGGATAAAATCGATTTTAGACGGATATAACCTGGAAGTAGTCGGATATATGAAAAACTCATCCTCTAAGACACGGAATTTATAATAAATAGACGTTTCGATTAACGTATTTATACAAATTAAAAAGGTTTTTGAGCCTTCATCAAGAATTCTTTAATAAAAGAATGTGAGAGGAGCTTTAAATAAATGGAAAATCCAAAATTAAAAAAATTAACAGAAGAATGGTTGCAAGAAGCGACGATTGACCAAATGCAAGAGAAAATGGAAAATGGGGATTTGACATCAAAGGAATTAGTCCTAATGTACTTAAAGCGTATTACTAGTTTTGACAAAAATGGTCCGAAGATTAATTCAGTTATTGAGGTGAATCCGGATGCATTACATATAGCTGCTGCCTTAGATGCAGAACGTAAAAGTAAGGGATCACGAGGACCACTTCACGGAATCCCTGTCCTCATTAAGGACAACATCGATACAAATGATAAGATGCATACTAGTGCAGGATCGTTAGCATTAGAAAATTCGTATGCATCAGCCGATTCTTTTGTAGCTTCACAATTACGTCGTGCTGGTGCCGTTATACTCGGAAAAACAAATATGACGGAATGGGCTAATTTTATGGCAATTGGAATGACTAGCGGCTATAGCTCAAGAGGTGGTCAGGTGCTTAACCCCTATGGTCCAGGTACATTTGATGTAGGGGGATCGAGTTCTGGATCAGGTGCTGCGATTGCCGCCAATTTTGCTGCGGTAGCAGTTGGTACAGAAACATCGGGCTCAATCTTAAGTCCAGCAAGTCAAAATTCTTTAGTTGGAATTAAGCCTACTGTAGGACTAATTAGTCGTACGGGAATTATACCGATTGCTCATACTCAAGATACGGCAGGTCCAATGGCGCGAACAGTCAAAGATGCAGCGCTTTTATTAAATGTTTTAGCTGGGGCAGATGAGCAGGATCCAATCACATTAACAAACACTGCTTTAACCCAAACTGATTTTACCGATTACCTTGACGAAGCTGGGTTAAAAGGGAAGAGAATCGGTATTGCTCGCGAAGGATTTTTTGATTATTTGAGTGAAGAAAAAAGTGAGGTTATGGAAGCTGCAATCAGGAAGCTGAAGGAACTAGGTGCTGAGGTTATTGAAGATGTCAAAATTCCATCAGTCGATAGAAAATGGAGCTACGATGTGTTAACTTATGAGTTTAAATCTGATGTTAATGCCTACTTAAATAAACTTCATCCTAGTTATCCAATACGCTCCTTAAAGGATGTAATCCAGTTTAATCTTCAAAATGAAGAAAAAATGTTAAAGTTTGGCCAAGCTATTCTACTTGAATCCGAAGCAACAAACGGAACATTAACTGAAGAAGCTTATATAAACTCTTTGGAAGATGATTTATATTACTCAACTGAACAAGGAATAGACTTCATCATGGATGAACATCAATTAGACGCTGTTGTTTTTCCGAATAATTATGGTGCTGCTATTCCAGCAAAAGCTGGTTATCCATCGATTACGGTACCAGCAGGATATACCGATAAAGGGGAGCCGGTTGGAATTACCTTCACAGGAATAGCCTATTCAGAGCCGCAGCTTTTATCGATCTCTTATTCCTTTGAACAAGGGACAAAAATGAGGAAATCACCGAAATGGTAAGGTATAACTAAGTTTTCAAGAAGCATACTACCTATGAACTTGGAAAAGTGTAAGGCGTCGAATTAACTGACGACCTTAGCAACTATCTCTAAAGGAGTTGTTTTTCATGGGTAGAACGAAAAAAGGAAATGCGAACGCCATGCGAAATAATAACGCAAAAAAGGGTCGCACGAGCTCTGAATTGGTTGAATTTAATACAGGGATGGATGATAAGCAAACGAACCGACCAAAAGGAAAAGAATAGAAATGAGGCTGCTCACTAGATTGAGCAGCCTCATTTTA
The DNA here is from genome assembly GCF_042683745.1 of Bacillus sp. CGMCC 1.16607. Classification (NCBI taxonomy): domain Bacteria; kingdom Bacillati; phylum Bacillota; class Bacilli; order Caryophanales; family Bacillaceae; genus Bacillus; species Bacillus sp. CGMCC 1.16607. The sequence goes on along the minus strand of NZ_JBHUJX010000019.1, from coordinate 356,700 downwards.
TTTGTGGAATTTTACCAACAGAAACTTCAAAGGAAATGATTTAAATATAAAGATTCTGGGAGTATAATCATGGTGTATAAAAAAATTCTGAAAAAGGCAAACTTGTCGAAAGGCAAGGACGCAAAGCGATGGGCCTAACCGATAAACGTATGGCTGCCACGCCGCCAGACTCCTATTAGGATGTCTTGGGCATTCTAATAAGGAGAGAACTGTGATGAATAAGTTTAAAATCCTCGTATTAAGCATGTTAATTTCTATGATAGTATATTCAATATCTTCATTTCCCACAAATTCCAAAGCTCAATTATCCGTTGGTCCGTTATCAACTTGGATATGGAATACAAAATCAATCATAACAAATTCCGACCAGATTCTTTCATTTCTAGCTGAAAATCAAACGAAAACGGTATTTTTGCAAATCAATTATAATATTAAACCCGCATCATATGAAACTTTTGTTAAAAAGGCTTCACAACATCATATTGAAGTGCACGCCCTTGAAGGAGCTCCTGATTGGATATCAGCAAAGGGTAACACATATTCCAATCGTTTTTTTGATTGGTTAAAAATGTACCAAGCACAAGCAGAACCTTCTGAAAAGTTTACGGGCATTCACTTAGATGTGGAACCATATTTATATTCTGGATGGAATTCGAACTATAAAAATACGGTGTTATCGTATCAAACCCTACTAATCAAAGCAAAGGATCTATCAAGTCAGATGGGCTTGAAGATAGGTGCAGATATCCCTTTCTGGTTTGATGAGAAGCTTTATAATAATAAATTAGGTAAAGGTAATCTTGCTGCTTGGGTTATAAAAAACATGGATTTACCAACGATTATGGCTTACCGTGATCAAGCAGATGGTCCAAATGGAATGAAAGCTATTATCCAACAGGAAGTTGAAATTGCCCAATCAATCGGTAAACGAATTACCATAGCAGTTGAAACAGCCCCATCTTCCGAGGCAGAGTACGTTTCGTTTTATGAAGAAGGACAAACAGTCATGCTAGAACAGCTTTCCAAACTTTCAAACGTAAATAACGATTTTGCCATCCATTACTTAGATAGCTGGATGAGCATGAAACCATAAAATCTTGCTTCTAGAATACGACAAAATTTCCTAGGAAATGATGCATTGTTAACAAGCTTCGACAGTAAAAAAGGGCCTCTCTGGCCCTTTTTTACTGCATTATTCACCAACTTTTTTCAATGGCTCTAAGGCTGGACCATTCAATACTTCCCCAGTATAAGAATATCTTGAGCCGTGACATGGGCAATCCCATGTTTTTTCAGCATGATTCCACTCGCATTCACAGCCAAGATGTCTGCAAGTGGTGTCTACTAAATGCAACTTACCATCTGCATCCCGATAGGCACCAGCTCTTTTACCGTCTACCATGACGACGGAGCCTTGGTCAGTTTCTAAGTCACTTGGATCACCAGGGACAAACTCAAGCTTACCTTTAATAAGATGTTTTGCTACATCTGCATTAATTGAAGTGAATTTTTTAAGGCTTGGGTCTGCCTGGAACCTGGATGGTGCGTACAATTCAAGGAAACTATTTTGTTTCCCTAAAACGAAATCACTTAGCATCATCGCTGCAGCTGTGCCGTTTGTCATTCCCCATTTACGATAGCCGGTCGCAATCAATATGCGTTGTTTTGTTTCTGTGATTGGACCAATGTACGGAACCTTGTCCAATGTAATTAAATCTTGTGCTGACCAACGATAAGGAATGTCTTTTACTTGGAAAGTTTCTTCAGCGAATTTTTGTAATGCTAGATGGTGTTTGAAGGTATCCATTCCTTGTCCGGTTTTATGGTTTTCACCACCAATTAAAATTAGATTTTCTCCATTAAATGGGGTGAATCTTATGGAACGGGTTGGATCGTCAGCACTAAGATACATTCCTCCAGGGTAGGAATCTTCTGCTTTCACCCCGAGAATGTAAGATCGTTCTACATACATTCTTGTAAAATAAAAGCCAAGTCCATCATAAAAAGGATAATGGGAAGCCACGATAATAAAGTTACAACGAATTCGATTTCCATCTCTTGTGATGATCGTCGGCTTATCCCCTTCAGGATCTTCAATATCAATGGCAGTTGTATTCTCAAAAAGTTGGACATTGTTCTTTTCCAAGTCCTTTACTAAATGAGTTAAATATTTTGTAGGATGGAACTGGGCTTGATTCGTCATGCGTAAGCCAGTTTTTATGTCGATATTAAATGGGATACTATCCACATTTCCGCCAGAGATTTTTAGTTTTTCATATGCTTTTGCCTCAGTTTGTATTTTTGTAGCGTATTCATCTGTAGTCGCATAAATAAAGGCATCTTGTTCGAGAAAATCACATTCAATTTGTGCTTTTGAAACAGTATCTTTTATAAATTGAATGGATTGGTTAGCAGCATCATAATATTGTTTTGCTCCCTCCACTCCAAAATGCTGAATTAACTCATCATAAATAAGTCCATGTTGGGCGGTAATTTTCGCTGTTGTATGCCCTGTTGTTCCAGTTAATATTTTTCCAGCTTCAATTAAAGCAATTTTGACATTATGCTGACGCAAAATATGTGCTGCCGTAATCCCAGTAATACCTCCACCGACGATGGCAACATCAACGGAAAGATCTTTATCTAACTTTGGAAAAGAGGGAAACTCTAATTCTCGCCAATATGATTCAGGATATTGCGGTAAAGATTTGTTTTGCATGGTTTTCCTCCTAATATATGTACTTGTGGCTATTTTTTCCATGATATGGTCATTTCATGTGTGGTTTGGAAAATATTATTCAAGAAAGAAGGAAAATGAAATTTCTTATGGAAATATGGATTATTATATGTAGTCATTACAAGAAAAAGTGGGTGGAAAAGTTGAGTAAACATTTCGATACAGAAGTTCTTCATGGTGACAAAAAGAAACGAAACATTATGAGTAAAGTAACACCCATCTATCAGACCTCAGCTTTTGTTTTTCGTGATTTAGATGAATTAGAAGGATATTATCATGGTAACGGCCAATATTTATATTCTCGAGTTGCAAATCCGAATACGGATGAACTCGCGGATATGTTGCAAGACTAGAGGGTGCACCCGATGGGGTGGCCGCTTCATCAGGTCTATCGGCGATTCTTGTAGGCGTGCTTGCCGTTGTGAAAAGTGGTGACCATATTATAGCAGCGGATGATGTATATGGTGGGAGTTTTCACATGCTTAAAGCCGGGCTAAGTGACTTAGGCATTGAAACCAGCTTTGTTTCTTTTAAGGATCTCCTTCAAGTTGAAAAATTGATACGCTCAAATACGAAACTATTATTGACCGAATCAATTACGAATCCTCTACTAAGAGTAGAAGATTTGCCGGCAGTAGTAAATTTAGCAAAAAAATATCAACTAGTTACTTTGGTGGATAATACATTTGCGACACCGTATCATTGCAAACCCTATTCATTAGGAATTGATTTAGTTGTTCATAGTGCAACCAAATATATCGGTGGACATAGTGACATTACTGCAGGAGTGTTAGTTGGCAGGGAAGATTTACTCGAAAAAGCCAAGGCAAAGGTTGTTAATCTTGGAGCAAATCTAAGTCCGTTTGAAGCATGGCTGACCACTAGAGGCTTGAAAACATTGGCTTTACGGATGGAGAAACAATCGAAGAATGCACAGAAGCTTGCGCAAGCTTTTTCAAATAATCCACTTGTTCGGCAAGTTTTTTATCCATTCGGAGTGAATCCAGATGGCTTTGGTGCCATGGTGACGATTGATTTGGATCGCACCATAGATGTTAACCAATTTTTCCGTTCCCTAGGTTGGGTTAAAATCGTCCCTACTTTGGCTGGAGTAGAAACGACTGTTTCTCACCCCTTAACGACATCACATCGTGCCTTACCACCTGAAGCGTGTCAAGCGCTTGGGATTACAAAAGGGATGGTTAGAATTTCAGTCGGTTTTGAGAAAATAGAAGATATTATAGATCAATTTCAACTAGCCATTAATCAATCTAAAAAGAATTAATTAAATGAATGGAGTGAAATAATGTCTCAAGCATGGTCTCCTGAAATAGTCGTTACAATGGACGAAGCAAGACATTTAATAGAAGCCCAGTTTCCAGAACTGGCACCTGTCAATATTCAAGAATTAGGAAAAGGCTTTGATAATACAGTATTCAAAGTGAACGATGATTACGTTTTTCGTTTCCCAAGAAAAGAAATTGCCGTTCGATTATTAAACACTGAAAATCAATTGCTACCCAATTTGGTCAATGGATTAAATATTCGAATTCCTGAACCTATCTTTTTCGGCAAAGAGACGGATAGCTACAATTGGCCTTTTACAGGCTATCACCTTGTTAAAGGGACTTCACCTGGGCAATTGTCTGCAGATATTAGAAATAAGTCCGCGGCTCCCTTAGCGCATTTTTTGAGAAAATTGCATCAATTTCCAATAGAAATGGCTGAGAAACTAGGTGTACCTTATGACTGGTTAGAAAGAACGAATATTGGTAAACGAATGAATCCATTGATTGATAACATAAAAAAAGCTATCCAGCTTCAGTTAATTGATGAAGCTGAAACAGCCTTTCATTGGCTTGATTCTATAAAAGATGTTCATTTGGACGAGCAACAAACGCTTGTTCATGGCGATTGTCATATTAGAAATATTTTAGTAGATGAGATTGGAGTCATTTCCGGAATAATTGATTGGGGTGACACCCATCTTGGACATCCGGCGATTGATTTATCGATTGCTTATAGCTTTTTAACACTGCAGGGAAGAGAACAATTTTTCGGAATTTATGGAAATGTTTCTGAAACGACTAAGACCTGTGCAAGGTTCTTTGCTTTATATGTGTCTGTAGTTCTGTTGTTGTACGGACATGATTTACAGGATGCAAAATTAGTAGCCAGTGCAAAGGAAAGCATAAAATTATCATTGAGTTAATCTTTTGTTATGGGATCTATTTTAGTAGAGTCTTCTGAATGTAAGGCACCTTTTAATGAATAAAACATTATACCACCAACGAAACCTAAGCATAGTACAAACCCGAACGTTGTTATCCACCAAATAGCCATGAAAAATCCCTCCTTTGTAAATAAATATGCAAAGGAGGGATTTTTTTGCCTGGTAAATGTCCAATTTTTCAAGCACAAATGTGTTAATAGAATGAAGGTGGTTTGGAACACTATGAGAAAATACGATCTAAAGGAAGGAACCCCATGAAAAGAATGATTTTTATGTTTCTCGTATTACTATGGCTCCCGTTACAGGTTTCCGCAAAGATGGAGGTACCGATTTTAGTCTATCATTCAATTGATGAGTTTAAAGGTCACGGTTCAAAGGAATTATATGTCACACCGGAAAATTTTGAAAAACAGATGACGTACCTCAAAAACAAAGGATTCACATTATTAACTTTTGAGCGCTGGCAAGATATTTATAAAGTGAAAAAGCCAATTTTTATTACCTTTGATGACGGCTACAAAAATAATCAAAATGCTTATAAAATTTTTTGGAAGCTTAAGGATGAGCATTTTCATCCAGCTGGTACGATTTTTGTGATTTCTGATTTTATCGGAAGGGCTAATCGGTTATCTAAAGCTGATATAAAAGATATGGCTGAATCAGGTCTCTTCTCTATTCAATCACATACAGCTACTCATCCTGATTTAACTAAAGATAAAAAATATGTGCACGAGCTAAAGGATTCCAAAGAAACAATTGAAAAAATAACGGGTAAACCAGTGCTTGCATTTGCCTATCCATATGGAAATTTCAATAAACAAGTAGTGGAAGAGACGAAAAAATACTACCGATTCGGATTAACGACAACCCCTGGACCGTTTTCAGAATCAGGTATACAAAATGAACTTTATTTATTGCCGCGTATCTATGTAAAATATTCTACAACATTGGAGGAGTTTACAAAAATGGTAGAAAAAGGTTGACCTAAAAATAGGTCAACCTTTTTCAATGGTTAGTTTTCGAATGAACTGAATGATTCCTAATGCTTAGTAATCCACCATTAATTTTTTTCAAGGTCTTTACGGTTCGGTGCTAGAGGAACTTGTTCTAACCAACCACGATTAACCATAATATTAAAGCCTTCTTCAGAGTAAGTTAAAATTTCAGTCATGAATTTACTAAACTGAGCGGATAGGTCTGCTCTCATAGACATGGACAAGGCATGTCCGAGTAAAGTAACATCAATCGCATTTAGAAAGTTAAATAGAGCAACGATAAACTTATTAGAAAAAGGGGGAAACGTTGAATCGGTTACAAGCATACTTACAGGAGATATGCCTAATAAATCTTCTTTAATTAAAACATTATTAAAAATTTTGATTTGATTTTCGGATATGTCTCTGCCTTTTTTAATATAGGCATGTATTTCTTTGTCTTTTACAACTTGAAGAAGCCCTGAACAAAATAGGATAGAAAAGTAGTTTCGTTCAATATTAAAAAATAACTCGGTTAATTCCATCGTATTTAACGGTCTTTTCTTTCCTGGTAAGGGTAGGATAAACGTTTTTTTCTCAATATATTCTACTTGTTTAGGATAAGGAATCATTGGAGGTCGGTCATATACCCCTTTTGAAAGCATCAAAGTGGTTGATTCGGAATAGAAATCCACAGAATGTTTAAGGGAATCATTGAAAAAAGCTAATACATCAGAACGAGCAACATTTGAAAGGATAAAAGCCGTTTGAACCATTTCCATCCGACTCATCATGTAAAGAAAGCTTAAGGCAAATTCTTCATAAAAGAGTGGTGGGGCTTCTAAATTAATATCCTGATCAGAAAAACCATCGGGGATAGGGATATTTTCTAGGGAAAACAATAAACATATGTCATTAAGTTGTTTTTCCGTAATTGTTAATCTTTTATTTAGAATGGAATAGATCTCTTCGTCCTTTAAATGATGGAGAAAGTATTTGAGAAGGCACCTAGACATCGAGTTTTGAATGTAATTTTGCCATAAGCCTCCAATTTCAGCACTAGATAAGCGAGCGGTACTTTTTCCCATAGGTACCTCCTTGTAGGTGATACAGACAAATCTGTAAATTATGACTTTTTAGAGTAATAACTAACCTTCTTCAAATTTACCCCGACGAATGTTTCAATAATACATTGGCCACCAGCGATCGATAAAATTAATACGATGATGGAAGTTATTTTAGGAAACAATAAATATCCGCCACCTATTAATACCGCACTCCAAACACCAGCACACCAGTAACAATTCAATAGGTAGCCGAACATGTTTTTTGGAACATCCTTCATTTCAGTTCCATGCTCTGTTTCAACTTCTATTTTTTTCATAAAGGGTTTTCGGATAAACTCGGTAATTTTATCAAAAACGATAAGATGAGTTAGTCGGTAACTAGCTAAAATAAGCATGAAATAGGTCATCCACGAAAGCTTAAACATCATCAAAACCCCTGACTATTCGACTATTTAATAATATGATTTACTCGTTTTATTGAAATATACAATGTTGCTGCTACGAATAGAAACATTTATAAAAATCTTCGTATATTTTATTTTAAATTTCAAACTCTATATGTGGAGGTGTGCGAAATGATAAAAAAACACATATGGATTTCTATTGTATTGATTGTTTCTCTGTTTACATTACCGAATGTTTCACACGCACAGCAAACTTACACAGTACAGCCAGGTGATTCTTTATGGAAGATTGCGGTTCGCTATCAAGTGGGAATATCAGAGCTTATTCAAGCGAACCCTCAATTTAAAAATCCAAATTTAATCTATCCAGGGCAAAAGGTGACGATTCCAAATTTTGATGCGATTAAAAGTGTTGAAAATCAAGTGATCCAATTAACAAATCAGCAACGCGCTAAATATGGATTAAAGCCATTAGCCGCAAATTGGGAATTATCACGTGTGGCTCGTTACAAATCAGCTGATATGCGAGACAAGCGTTACTTCCAGCATGATAGTCCTACTTATGGTTCTCCATTTACAATGATGAAGAATTTTGGAATTACTTATCGAAGTGCAGGAGAAAATATCGCTGCAGGTCAAAGAACTCCACAAGATGTTGTAACATCTTGGATGAATAGTGAAGGGCACCGAAAAAACATTCTAAATCCTAACTATAATCAAATTGGAGTTGGCTACGCAACTGGTGGTTCATATGGAACCTACTGGACCCAAATGTTTATCCAAAAATAATCTACTTTAACGCATTAACGTGCCGGGGGACTGTCCCCCGGCACGTTAATGCGTTAAAGGGAGTCTTTTATCAAGCGGCTTACGCTCTTCTACGCCTCAAGTCCTATTTCAAAATAAAGCTCAGGCTCGTTATGGGAAGTTTTTAAAATAGGTAAGATGAGTACATAGAAAGGAGGAAATGAAAATGAAAAAGTTCGGTTTGTTAGTAGTAGGTGGTATTGCAGCAATGGTCCTTTTCTCAATGATCGGTCCAATGGTAGGTCTTGCTGTCAGCTTGCTCGTGTTGTACTTCGTTTTCAAGAAATTCCTAAAGACGGAGAGCACGATGAAGAAGATTGGATGGGCAGTAGTGGGGTTAATTACTTTAACAATAGCAGTAGAAAATTTCCCTGCTATCTTAGGACTAGTTGCAGCATACATCCTATATGTTGTGTATAAAAAATGGAACAAAGCAGACACAGTTGTTGTGAAAGAAAGCGATGATCCATTCGAGAATTTTGAAAAGCAATGGAATGAATTAAAACAATACTAATGAATAAGGGAGAGTTATTACAATGACAAATTTATTCACACGATTAAAAGATATGATTACAGCTGATTTACACCAAGCTATGGACCATAAAGAAAAGAAAAATCCGATTGCCCTTTTAAATCAATACTTACGTCAATGTGAACAAGAAACAGAAAAGGTTCGTAAGTTATTGGAAAGACAATATTCATTAAAAGATGAGTTTACCCGCGAGCTTCGATTTGCGAAAGAAATGGCGGATAAGCGTAAGCATCAATCACTAGTGGCACAAAAAGCTGGTGAAACGACATTATTTGAATTTGCTTCACAAGAGCAATCACAGTACGAAGAAAGAGTAGTTCGATTAGAAAATTCATTACAAATGGTGCAGCAACAATTAAATGACTTAGAGAAAAAATATGAAGATATGAAACATAAATTGAAGGATATGAATATTCGCCGTTTGGAATTAATGGGCAGAGAAAATGTAACTCGTGCAAATCACCGTATGGATAAAGTACTAGATTCCAATCAATATTCAGATCGCTCATTTTCAAGGTTTGAAGAAATTGAAAATTACTTAGATCGACTAGAGCATCAAGTAAATAGCTCTTATTTCCGGAATACCATAGATGCAAAAATAGCTCAATTAGAAAAAGAAATGAAAGTTGAACAAACTCATTCTATTTCTTAGGTAAATCATGGTATTCTAGAAAGGGCGTAGATATACTACGCCCTATTAAAAAGTTGATTAAGGCTTTAAAATGAGACTAATAAAAAAATATATTACTATGGCATATAAAGAGAGGGGATAAGTGGATGTTAAAAAGAATAAAAAGTGACTATGTCAGCTGGATGATTCTCATCGGGGCGGTTATCCTCTTATTGGAAGTAACCTTTTTCAATAGTGGTCTTATTTTCTCTCTTTTTATTTCCATCGTAATGGTTTATCTTGGACGAAAATCAATGCAGAGAAAGTTAGGAAAGCTACTATTTTGGGGAGGTATCGTATTTTTTACTGCTAGTGTTTTTAATATGATGACATTCCGGTTTCTACTTTTAGCGATTCTCATTCATTTCGTCATCCAATTTGCTCAATCGAAACGTGTTCCAAGTGTGATAAGCCCTCTAGTGAAGGAGAAGTCAGATCAACCGAAACAAGTTGAGCAAGTGATCCATCGTAAACCGCTATTCCGAAATATCCTATTTGGACAGCAAAGAACCCCAGACCATGTATATGAATGGAATGATATAAATATTCAAACTGGGGTAGGCGACACGATTATCGATTTAAGCTACACGGTTTTGCCAAAAGGAGAAACAGTGGTTTTTATTCGTAATTTCATTGGAAATGTACAAATATTTGTTCCTTATGATTATGAAGTGTCCGTTCATCATTCGGTTTTAATGGGTACATCAACTGTATTTGATCATCATGAACCAAAAATGTTTAATCAAGTTCTTCAAATGCAAACGGCTGATTATGAAAAGGCAGAGCAAAAGGTTAAAATCTTTACCTCTGTATTTCTTGGAGATATTGAGGTGAAGAGAATATGAGTACACTTCAAAGACAAGTGCTGTGGGGTGTCGGTTTCTCGATTCTCATGATGGCCCTATTATTTGCGGCCTTTTTCTTCGTGTTTCCAATAACTGATTGGTGGGAGCTCTGGGAACGAGATATTGCAGATATTCCATTTTTACTATTTATCCCTGCGGTGAGTGTTGGACTAGGTGTTTCTTTTGGATTATTATCGGGTCTTTTTTGGCGAAAAAATATTCTATCCATTGATCGACTTCTTCATCAATTAGAAGAAGGAGTAGCTGTCGAGATTAAAGAGGCGAATGTATGCCAAGAAGTAGATACTATTTATAAGCGAATTGAAAAAATCTATAAACAAATTACAGAAAAGGCAAAGATCTCTCAAAAAATGGCAACAGAAAAAGTGGAGGATCAAGAGCAGCGAATTCAAGAAATCATTTCTCAAGAAAGGAATCGTTTAGCTCGTGAATTACATGATTCTGTAAGTCAGCAATTGTTTGCTGCATCGATGATGATGTCAGCCATTAACGAGACAAAGCCAGTTACAAATGAACGTGAAACGAAACAGTTGAAAATGGTGGAGGAAATGATTCACCAATCACAATTAGAAATGAGAGCATTGCTTCTCCACCTACGCCCAGTAGCATTAAAAGGAAAGACGTTACAAGAGGGAATAGCGGAGCTGTTAATCGAATTATCTCAAAAGGTTACGATGGAAATCCAATGGAAAGTGGAAGACATTTCATTGGATAAAGGGATAGAGGATCACTTATTTCGTATTCTTCAAGAATCAGTTTCTAATACACTGCGCCATTCAAAGGCTAGTAAACTTGAAGTACTGTTAATTAAAAGAGATGATCTTGTCATCATGAGAGTGGTAGATGATGGTGTTGGATTTGAAGTCGAGGACGACAAAGCTGGTTCATATGGAATGCAAAATATGCATGAAAGAGCGGTTGAAGTCGGGGGAACATTGAAAGTAATAAGTATTAAAGATAAAGGGACTCGATTAGAGGTAAAAGTACCAATAACGTATAAGGGTGAGGACGATGATTAGAGTTTTGTTTGTGGATGATCATGAAATGGTTCGCATAGGGGTTTCTTCTTATTTATCAGCTCAATCCGATATTGAAGTTGTAGGAGAAGCGGATAACGGAAGACGTGGTGTAGAGCTAGCGCTAGAACTCCGCCCTGATATTATCTTAATGGATTTAGTCATGAAGGAAATGGATGGCATTGAAGCAACTAGACAAATCATCGAGCAATGGCCAGAAGCAAAAGTGATTATCGTTACAAGCTTTTTAGATGATGAAAAAGTGTATCCAGCATTAGAAGCAGGTGCAACGAGTTATATGTTAAAGACGTCAAAAGCGGGAGATATCGCCAATGCGGTAAGAGATACTTACCATGGTCAATCCGTTTTAGAGCCTGAAGTAACTGGGAAAATGATGTTGAAAATGAGACAAAAAACGGTTCATCTCCCACATGAAGAATTAACATCCAGAGAGCTTGAAATTCTCCTATTAATGGCTGAGGGAAAAACGAATCAGGAAATCGCGGATGAATTATTCATCGCATTAAAAACAGTAAAAACCCATGTAAGTAACATACTAAGCAAGCTCCAAGTTCAAGACCGCACCCAAGCAGTCATCTACGCATTCAAGCATTCCTTAGTCCAATAAATTAGTTTAGCACTTTAAAGCGGTGGGGGTCTGACCCCCACCGCTTTAAAGTGCTAAATCAAAATGGTTTTAGTGACATGAGGATGATTAATATAACGGCAGATGTATGAAGAATGGCATTGTAAGGTTTGAGTTCTAAATTTATCTTTGTAAATTCTTCAGGTAGGTCTTCACCTGTATATTCATGAATAACTTGTTCCATTCTTTTAATCTTTTTAGGCATGATTCCGGCGACGATAACTTGAACTGCTAAATAAATGATAATTGAGGTAATGTACCAGACTTTTGTAAAGAGTTCTGTATTTAATACACCTAGAATAAGTCCAGTTAATAATAGAGCAATACTTCCAATCTTAACAGTCGTCTCAATTTTTTTATTTAGTCCTATGGAATATCTTGCTTGTTCCGCTGTCTTTGCCCCTTTCAGAACCGTTGGCATTGCAAAACTTGATCCAAGTCCTACTACAGCTGCAATTACATGAACTAAAACAATAAACCCATAAACTGTCATTCCTTCATCTCCTTATAGTTCAATAGTACGATATATTTTATTATTATAAAGGGATGATATTACTGTTTATAAAGTATTTTTTGAAGGTTAGGAAAATGGTAAAAGGCATCTTGATAATTTTTTCCGTTGACAGAATACAAGCTTTTCACTATAGTAGCAAATGTTACTATTAATTGTATAAACATTCCCGATCAATTAGGGAGAGGTTCATAGCGAGAAACCCTCTATAAAAAACTACGGCTTACCTCCAAGTTTGTTTGTACAGTTCTATCTTAAGGAGGTTTTCAAAATGAGTGGAAGAAAAGATGAAGAGCTAACGGGTATTACTTTATTAGGTAATCAAGGAACAAAATATGTATTTGAATACGCACCAGAAGTATTGGAAGCATTTGATAATAAACATCCAAATCGTGATTATTTTGTAAAATTTAATTTTCCGGAATTTACAAGTCTTTGTCCAAAAACAGGTCAACCTGATTTTGCAACACTGTATATTAGTTATATCCCAGAACAAAAGATGGTTGAAAGTAAATCATTAAAGCTGTATCTTTTTAGTTTTCGAAATCACGGAGATTTCCATGAGGACTGTATTAATATCATCATGAATGATTTAATCGAGCTTATGGATCCAAGATATATAGAAGTATGGGGGAAATTTACGCCAAGAGGTGGGATTTCGATTGATCCATACACAAATTACGGCAAGCCGGGAACGAAATATGAGAAAATGGCAGAGCATCGTATGATGAATCATGATATGTATCCAGAGAATATAGATAATAGATAAATTTAAACAAAAACTCGCCCTAATAGGCGAGTTTTGTGTTTTTGTTCAATATTAAAACGCCCAGTTTCCACCGCGGAACAATGGTTCCACTTTACCATCAGCAGTGATCCCATCGATATCCATATCCGCAGAACCAATCATGAAGTCAACATGTGTTAGACTTTCATTTAAGCCATTTTCCTCAAGTTGTTCTGGAGTCATTTGTTTTCCACCTTCGATACAGAACGCATAAGCACTGCCGATTGCAAGGTGATTCGATGCATTTTCATCAAATAACGTATTGAAAAATAGAATATTTGATTGTGAAATTGGTGATTGATGCGGTACAAGAGCAACTTCGCCAAGATAGTGGGATCCTTCGTCCGTTTCAACTAAACGTTTTAAAATATCCTCACCTTGCTCAGCCTTAAAGCTAACGATACGACCATTTTCAAAAGTAATACTGAATTTATCGATAATATTTCCGCCGTAGCTTAATGGTTTTGTGCTTGACACGGTACCATTTACACCTGTTTTTAACGGAACAGTGAACACTTCTTCTGTTGGCATATTTGCCATGAATTCATGACCTTGTGCGTTCGTACTTCCAGCGCCAACCCATAAGTGTTTTTCAGGTAACTCAATCGTTAAATCAGTACCTGGAGCTTTATAGTGTAACTTATGATAGCGTTTTTCATTTAATAGTCCGACTTTTTCATATAATGATTTGTCGTGGTTTTTCCAAGCCTCAACAGGATTTTCTAAATCAGAACGTGTTGCTTTAAAGATAGCTTCCCAAAGGAAAGATACTTGCTGTTCTTTTGGCTCATTAGGGAATATTTTTGCTGCCCACTCAGGTGAAGCTGCTGCAACAACTGTCCAGCTCACTTTATCTGACATCATAGCTTGGCGGTATTTCTTTAAAGCTCCACCAGCTGCTTTTTGGAAGTTGCCAATTCGCTCTGGGTTTACGCCTTTTAATAAATCAGGTGAAGAAGAAACGATTGACATGAATGCTGCATTGTTATCAGCAAGATCCTCTAATTCCTTCGCTCTCCATTTTGGATATTCATGGAATGCTTCATCTGGAGCAAGTTCATATTTTAAACGAGATACAGCATCGTCATTCCAATTGACAATGACATTATGTGCGCCCACTTCATAGGCCTTCTTAACAACTAATCTTACAAACTCAGCAGCATCAAGTGTTCCATTGATTACAAGGGTTTGTCCCTTTTGAATATTTACCCCTACTTTTACAGCTAACTCAGCATATTTCTCCATTTTTACTTGAAAGTCATTCATTCTCAAAACCCCTTTTTCAGAATGTTATATTTTATTGTAACGACTATTATTAGAAAAATAAACTAATTGATTTCCCTTTTTGAAAAAATAAAGAGAGGGGATTACTCCCACTCTCAAGATTATTGTTCTTTATGTGAATAGACCTTTATATGTGCAATAACGCCAAAAGTGAAAATGCTTACAAATGTTAAAACGCCTGTAAAAGTATTAGGAGACAAGTAATCATACCATTCCATCTGATCGTCCACTCCTTAATATAACAGATTTTACTTTTTTTCAATATTATTATATCTAATTATATTACAATTTTGTGAACTTTCAAGGTATATTTTGTGAACATATTTAAGACGAAAACAGTTCAAACAATAAAGTTTGAACTGTTTACCTTTACTATTTGTCCTTCAAAGCAGCCTTCAATAAATCCCCTAAACTAGTTCCGAAATCATCCTCTTTCTGAGAATATTTCTGAACTAGTTTGCGTTCCTCATGTTTAGAAACGGCTTTTTTCTTTGCTTCGGCTTTTTCGACTAAATTACATGGTCGACATTGGAAGTAGGCGCCGGCCTTGCCATCATGAATCTCCATTTTCTTGCGGCATTGTGGGCAGCGGCGATTCGAAAGCTTTGGATCTTTGCGACGGCGATAACTGCATTCATGGCTCGAACAAACTAGAATTTTTCCTTCTTTCGTATTTCGCTCTTTAAGAAATGATTCACACTCTGGACATTTCGAACCAGTTAAATTATGTGCGCGGTATGTTTTATTACTACCTTTAATCTCGCCAACAAGCTTTTCAGTTTGCTTCCGAATGTTTTGTAAAAATTCCTTTGGACTCGCTTTTCCTTTGGAGATGAGCTCTAATTGCTCTTCCCATTTTGCAGTCAGGTCAGGAGATTTTAGTTCATCGTTAACAAGCTCAAAAAGTTGCTTACCTTTAGCTGTTGGAATAAGCTTCCCGTTCTGGCGCTCTACGACTTCCGTTTCAATAATTCTTTCAATTAATTCTGCTCGAGTAGCAGGAGTCCCTAAACTGAATTTCTCCATTTTTCCTAATAGGTCGGCCTCAGTAAAGCGACTTGGTGGTTCGGTCAAACCTTTTGACACTTGAACAGAGCGAATCGAAAACTTTTTGCCAACATCTAAATGTAACTTTTTATCATTTGAATTCGTTTGATTGGTTAATACCTTTTTAAAACCTAGGTTTACAATATTCGTTTCACGTAAGACGAGATTTTCTTTCCCAGCTTTTAAAGTGATATGAGTTGTTTCGAATTCATATTCAGGGTAGAACAATGTCAGGAAGCGACGTGTGATTAAGTCGTAAACCTTCCGTTCATCTGAATCCAATTGATCCAATCGAAGTCGTTCCTCAGTAGGGATAATGGCATGGTGGTCGGTAACTTTCGCATTATTAAACACCTTTTTAGCAGAAACCTTTCCACCATTCTTAATCGGTAGCTGGGTTTCTTCTTTATAACCGGATGAAATGGCTTGTAAGCGCTCAAGCATTGTTGCTTCCATATCAGTTGTTAAATAGCGCGAATCAGTTCTTGGGTAAGTAACCAATTTGTATTGTTCATATAATCGTTGCAGGACAGTCGATGTTTTTTTAGCTGAAAACCCAAACCGTTTATTGCAATCTCTTTGAAGTTCAGTCAAATCATAAGGGAGTGGTTGAGCTTCTTTTTTATTTGTTCTCTTCACATTGTCGACGATAGCTTCTGTATTTTCGAGCTGCTCCTTTATTCGATTAACGGTGTTTAGGTCGAAAATGCGCTTCTCGCCATCCTTTTCCCATTCGGCATCACTTGATCCAATGGGTACTTTGATCGTCCAGAATTCTTTCGGCACAAATTTCTGGATTTCTGACTCCCTTTCTAAAATTAGAGTCAAAGTAGGGGTTTGCACACGTCCTGCGGAGAGTGGGTCTTTATACTTTGTTGTTAAAGCTCTCGTTACATTTAAGCCAATAAGCCAATCGGCTTCTGCTCTACAAATGGCTGATTGATAGAGATTTTCAAATTGCTGACCTGGCTTTAAATTTTTAAATCCGTCTTTAATTGCTTTATCTGTATAGGATGAAATCCATAATCTTTTAAGCGGTTTGCGCCATCTAATTTTTTCCAAAATCCAACGGGCAACTAATTCACCTTCTCGTCCAGCATCGGTTGCAATGATGATTTCACCAATATCGTTGCGTTTAGACAAGTTTTCAATAGCCCGAAACTGATGATGTGTTTGTTTCATCACATTTAATCCCATTTTGTCAGGGATGATTGGCAAATCCTCTAAATTCCAAGTTTTAAATTTTGTATCATATTGTTCAGGCATTTTTAGTTCAACTAAATGTCCAAGAGCCCAGGTTACAATGTATTCTTGGCCTTCTATATAGCTTTTGGATTGGTTTTTACAGCCAAGTACACGAGCAAGCTCTCTAGCCACGCTCGGCTTTTCAGCTAAAATTAATGATTTCATGAAAAAAACTCCTTTCATTCCATTAACAGTATACCGAAAAATGTAGCTTCTTGACAAAATTCGAGGGGAAAGCATAGAATAGAATGAATGGTATGTATTTTTAGATAATTCAAATGTTTCCTTAAAGGAAGAGGATTGCGATGTTGCATACAAACCCAACTAATCATTTAAATAGTTTTTTTCAAAAGAGTCTGGATTAAATTAATCCAGGCTCTT
Source organism: Bacillus sp. CGMCC 1.16607 (assembly GCF_042683745.1). NCBI lineage: Bacteria > Bacillati > Bacillota > Bacilli > Caryophanales > Bacillaceae > Bacillus > Bacillus sp. CGMCC 1.16607. The sequence goes on along the minus strand of NZ_JBHUJX010000019.1, from coordinate 339,493 downwards.
TCTTTATTATATTAAAGTGGTAGAGGTGAGAAAGATGGTTGAATTAAACGGTCATTTATTAACATTAAACACAGTAAAAGTGATATTGAAGAAAGGGTTGAATGTTTCGGCATCCAAGGAAAGTTTAGCCATTGTTCAAAAAAGTCGTGATGCGGTTGATAAAATTGTGGCAGACCAAAAAGTAGTTTATGGCATCAACACGGGATTCGGAAAGTTTAGTGATGTTCCTATCGACCAAAATGATGTGAGAGAGCTGCAAATTAACTTGATCCGTTCCCATGCTTGTGGGGTTGGAGAACCGTTCCCGAAAATCGTTTCAAAAGTGATGCTTTTATTAAGAGCGAATGCATTATTAAAGGGTTATTCAGGCATCAGACCAGTTGTCATTGAGCGATTACTTGAGCATTTTAATAAAGATATTGTTCCTGTTATTCCACAACAAGGTTCGTTAGGTGCTAGTGGGGACTTAGCGCCGTTATCACACTTAGTCTTGCCTCTTGTTGGCGAAGGCGAAGTCTTTTATCAAGGAAAGAGAATGCCAGCTGGCGAGGTGTTATTTTTAGAAGGAATGACTCCCTTGACGCTTGAGGCAAAGGAAGGCTTAGCGTTAATTAATGGTACGCAGGCGATGACTGCTATGGGAGTGGTAGGGTATTTAGAGGCTGAGGATTTGGCTTATCAAGCAGAACTCATTGCTTCCCTTTCACTTGAAAGCCATAGAGGAATTATGGATGCTTTTGCAGAAGAAATTCATGTAGCACGAGGATACAAGCAACAGGTAGATACGGCGGCAAGAATAAGAGGTTACTTGAAGGATAGTAAATTAACAACTAGCCAAGGAGAGGTCCGCGTACAAGATGCTTATTCGTTAAGATGTATCCCACAAGTACATGGTGCATCCTGGCAAGCGTTGGATTATGTGAAAGAGAAATTAGAAATTGAAATCAATGCGGCAACAGATAATCCGCTTATTTTCCATGATGGGGATATGGTCGTTTCAGGTGGAAATTTCCATGGGCAGCCAATCGCTTTTGCAATGGATTTCATGAAAATTGCAGTGGCTGAGTTAGCCAATATTTCTGAGCGTAGAATCGAACGTTTAGTCAATCCACAACTAAATGATTTACCACCGTTTTTAAGTCCAGAGCCAGGCTTACAATCAGGTGCGATGATCTTACAATATAGTGCTGCTTCATTAGTTTCGGAAAATAAGACGCTGGCACACCCAGCAAGCGTGGATTCGATTCCATCATCTGCTAATCAAGAGGATCATGTAAGTATGGGGACAATCGGATCTCGTCATGCATATCAAATTATTCAAAATGCACGTAGAGTATTAGCTATCGAGATTATGTGTGCGCTGCAGGCTTTAGAGTATCGTGGGGTCGACCTAATGGCATCTGCGACTAGATCCATGTTTGAAAATGCTCGTGAAATCATGCCTTCGATTGTGAAGGATCGCATTTTCTCTACGGATATTGAAGCATTAGCAGAATGGATGAAAAACACTTCTGTTGAGGAAATGTTGATTCATCCAACCACAAAACAGGAAGCATAATTTTAAAGGGATAAGTCCAAATTCAAGGACTTATCCCTTTGTAAATTGTCCAGCTTCAGCGCCTAGCCCCGACGTACAGGATGTACTAGTGTCGACAATGCGACAGGACGTCGCGTTTTTGTCGACCTCGAGGTCAAAAGTTCGCCACCCAAAAAGTCAAAGAACGACTTTCTGGGTGGCGAAGCATTTGCTTGGCAAACCAAAGAACGGTTTGCATAAGTGCGACTAGGTCTCTGGCTTCGCTTCTCTCGCCAATCGACCAGTCTTCTTTATCGGGGCTGATCAAGGCGCTTACGCTTTTCTAATTATTCAGATTCCTCTACCCGATTTTTAAAAGCTTCTTGTGTAACAATGAATTCCTCATCCTCAATTGCTTGTTTTGCCTGTCTTTCTACTTGATTGTTTTTCGGAAGATCGCCTGGATGACCTTTCTTTTTATGTTCGAAATGATTTCCGCGTGCCATAATTTATCGACTCCTTTCACTTTGACAACGATAGATTTCCCTTCATAGGTGATAAGTATGTAAAGAGGAAATGAGTTGCGTAGTATTAAAAGTTTCAGACTAATAAAATGTATCTTTCTCCCCTTTCGTTTATAATGAGATTAGGAATTAACATGCTGTTCGAGGGGGATTATTGATGGATTTTTCGTCGATTGTTTCAGATCATAAAATTCGTAAGGCATATGAAGATGGGGAGTTTGAAAATTTACCTGGCTTTGGTCAACCTTTGAAGCTAGAAGATTTATCGGGAATTCCAGAAGACTTACGAATGGCTTATCGCTTAATGAAAAATGCTGGATTTTCAAATGAAGAAAACAAGATAAAGCAAGAAATGATGACGATTGAAGGATTAATGCGCAATTGTGAAGACCCTGATGAAAAACAAAAACTACAAAAAAATTTAAATGAGAAACTCCTTCGATTTAATCAAGTTATGTCGAAAAGAGGCAAAAAGACGAACTCATCTATGTTTAAGAATTATGAAACTAAAATTGATAAAAAATTGTTTAAATAATTAAAAGCGCATATTCCTTGGCAAGGCTGCGCTAAAAAATAGGTTTCTGGAAGGACTATACCTGTAGTCTTTCTTTTTTTGTATCGAAATTTTTCTAAAGAAAACAGAAAAATTGTCGAAATAAAATATAACAGAAAGATTTTAAAGTTTGAGATAAGATAGGTGAACGGTTTTATGGATAAAACGTCGTTAATTGGTATTATATTAGCAATCATAGCAGTTGGGTATGGGATGTTCTTAAAGGGAGTAAGTCCGTCTGCATTAGGGAACCCCGCAGCACTTCTAATTATTATCCTTGGGACAATCGCAGCAGTTACCATTGCTTTTCCAACAAATGAGTTAAAAAAGGTACCAAAGCTTTTTGGCATTCTATTTAAAGAAAAGAAATTAATGTCTCACACCGAGTTAATAAGAATGTTTTCAGACTGGGCACAACTTGCTCGTAAAGAAGGATTATTATCTTTAGAAGCTAAAACAAATGAAGTGGACGACGCTTTTTTAAAAAATGGTCTATCTTTAGCTGTTGACGGTCAAAGTGCAGATTATATTCGCGATGTTCTTTCCGAAGAGATTGAGGCGATGGAGGAACGACATTTGTCTGGTGCCGCTATTTTTACTCAAGCGGGGACATATGCTCCGACACTGGGAGTTCTTGGAGCAGTAGTTGGACTAATTGCCGCATTAGGTTATATGAATGACATCGAAGCATTAGGACATGCAATTTCAGCGGCATTCGTTGCAACACTAATGGGAATCTTTACTGGCTACGTTTTGTGGCATCCTTTCGCAAATAAATTAAAACGAAAATCGAAACAAGAAGTAAAACAAAAGCAAATGATGATTGAGGGAATTCTATCCATTTTGGAAGGGGAAGCGCCGAGAGTTATTGAACAAAAACTGGCTTCTTATCTACCTGCAGGTGAACGTAAAAAATTCCTTGAGGAAAGTGTTGTGAAAAAGGATGAGTAGGCGTAAAAAAAAGCATCACCATGAAGACCATGTTGATGAATCATGGTTAATACCTTACGCAGACCTTTTAACATTGCTACTTGCTTTATTTATAGTATTATTTTCGATGAGCTCGATTAATGCCCAAAAGTTTAATGCTATGTCAAAAGCGTTTAATCAAATTTTCACTGGTGGTGAGGGTGTATTAGAATTTCCTTCGCCAGTTCTTGAAAAAGTAACACAAGCAGAGAAAGAGGATAAGGAAGAAGAGTCAACACAAGAGGAAATGGATCAAGACCACAAAGAATTAGAAGATATACAGGGGAAGGTTAATCAGTATATTCGTGATAATAAACTACAAAATAAACTTGGCACGGAGCTTACGGATGAAGGTTTATTAGTAAGAATTCGAGATAATGTGTTATTTGATTCTGGAAAAGCAGAAATTCGTAAAAAGGATTTAAAGGTCGCTAATGAAATCTCGGGTTTACTCATTATGAATCCTCCAAGAAATATCATTATTAGTGGGCATACAGATAATGTGCCGATTAATAATTCGAAATACGAGTCAAACTGGGATTTAAGTACTATGAGGGCTACTAGTTTTTTAAAGGTTTTATTAAACAATGATAAATTAGATCCACGTTTATTTAGAGCAACAGGATTTGGTGAATATCAACCAGTAGCATCGAATAATACAAAAGAAGGAAAAGCGAAAAATAGACGTGTTGAGATATTAATTCTTCCGCGTTACCAAGACTAGACATTTTCTGTTTAGTCTTCTTTGATTTATTTTCGACTTATGTAGCAGTATTTTGACTTATTCGATGTTGTAGTAACATTCTAATTTTTATGAAAATTCAGCATGTTAGCACAAAATGTCTTAATTTGGTAGAAGTTGTTGGAAAAAGATGGTTAGAATAGTAAAGTGTATGACAAGAAACAACACCCTACTCTAAATGAACTAGATATAATAACTTTAGAAATAATCCTTAAGTAGGAATTCAGAAAAGGGCTAACCTATTGAAAGGTAGGGGCGCAAAGTTGCAGATCTAAGGTAATGTAGTCACATTACGATGATGGCTGAACTGCCTGGGATACAGATGATGTATTTTGGGGGAGATAGGGTGAGTAGGAGAATGGACTGGTTAAAAGATTTAGACAAAGAATGGGTTCAACTAATTATGGAAGCAAAGCAACTTGGAATGGACTTAAGCACAATCAGAGAATTCCTACACGGGAATGAAATTAAAGAGCTATTGATTGAAAAATAAAGAGAATGAAAAAGTATTTCTTCATGAGAAGAAATACTTTTTTTGTCAATTATTCATTCTTACTTTGGTTTAATTTCCATCTATTAAACTCTAGGAATTCACGAAATTGTTCCTTTGATATCCCAGAGCCCATCGCTTCTTGGACCAACTTTAACCAATCTGTGTCCAAATCTTCTTTATCTATCGGATCATGAATTAAATTATCGACAGACACCCCTAGTACCGCAGCAATTTTCTCTAAAAATTGAATCGAAGGATTAGTTTGTAAGTTTCTTTCTAAAGAACTTAAATACGATTTGGCCACACCAGCTTGTTCGGCAACTTCGGATAATGACATTCTTTTTTCTAATCGCAGTTGTTTAACACGTTCACCAATCATTGAGATTCACTCACTTTAATGTATTTAGTTTTAACCATTATAACAAAATAAATTAAAAAGTTCCATATAAAGAACAGATAATTTATGGAAATAGTAAAAAGGGAGGATTGAAATGTAAATTACCTTTGTGCATTGTTCCTACAGGTAAAAGTGGTGCCTTTTACTTAGTTTTCTGACAACAATTTACTTAGTCAATCAAACCTTTGAACAACAAAATCCTACATATAACCTAACAAAATGTTCTGCATAAATCTTTTTCTATGTTAAAAAAAGGGGTAAAATGAAAGATAGCCTTAATACATGGATTTTGAATGGAAAGAAGGGAAAACTTTGATTATATTAAAATCACCTCGTGAAATAGATAAAATGAAGGCAGCTGGGGAACTTCTTGCTGCCTGCCATAAAGAAATTGCTAAAATGATTAGACCGGGTGTAACGACTTGGGAAATTAATGAGTTTGTGGACAATTTTTTGAAAAAAAATGGGGCAACACCTGAACAAAAAGGTTATAAAGGATATGAATATGCTACTTGTGCCAGTATTAATGATGAAGTGTGTCACGGATTTCCTCGAAAAACGCCACTTAAAGAGGGAGATATAGTTACGATCGATATGGTCGTTAATCTAAATGGAGGATTAGCTGATTCCGCTTGGTCCTATGCAGTAGGCGAAGTCTCTAAAGAAACCGCCAAGCTCTTAAAAGTAACAAAGGAATCTCTTTATAAAGCGATTGAAGTGGCAAAACCAGGAAATCGTATTGGTGATATCGGTCATGCAATCCAAACATTTGTCGAGGCAGAAGGTTTTTCCGTTGTTCGGGATTTTATCGGTCATGGAATTGGTGGAACCATTCATGAGAAACCTGATGTGCCACACTATGGTTTGCCTGGAAAAGGGGCACGTCTGAAAGAGGGAATGGTATTTACGATTGAACCGATGGTGAATATCGGTGATTACCGGACGAAGATGGATAATAATAAATGGACCGCAAGAACAATTGATGGAAAAAATTCTGCGCAATATGAGCATACCATTGCCATTACAAAGGATGGAGCGATTATTTTAACAGAACAAGTTTAAGAAAAGCAGAAAGGCGCCAAGCTTTAAGCGACAAGCAAACGATCAAGACGGCTGTTGGTTTTTCGTTAACCTTTATGACGGATGGGCTTTTGACTTCGAGCCGATGATGGCGCCTGAGATAGATAATAAAAAGGCAAATTCAAAGAAGAGGGTTCGTATGAGATTAATAACAATTGACGATTACAATGAAAAAACAATGCAGCTAGCACGACCAGTTTTTGATAAACAAAAAAGGGTGCTGTTAGCAGCAGGGCGGACAATTCATCCGACTTATTTAGAAAAATTAAAAAGTATGGATATATATTACCTTTTTATTGAAGATGCCGTTTCATTTGGGATTTCGATGGATGAAGTGTTAGATATGCCGACATGGATTGATGGGATTGGACTTTTACAACAAGCTTTTCAATCAATTGATAAAAAAGAGGAATTTCCAATTAGGGAAATCGGGAGGCTTGCCAATCTGATCGTAGAGGAGACAGCAAAAAGAAAAGCGGTTGTCTTAATTCCTACAACCTATTTAGCTGAAGAATTACGTTTATATGCCCATTCTGTAAATGTGGCTTTGCTGACGATTCAATTAGCGAAGAAGAAAAATTATACACCAACACAATTGCGAGATTTAGCTGTCGGAGCTTTGCTGCATGATATTGGAAAGCAGTTGACTCATGATTATGAACAGCATCCTGTAGCTGGCTTTGAATTTTTACGGAAAATCAGGGAAGTTAGCTTATTATCAGCACACATGAGTTACCAGCATCATGAAGCATTTAATGGATCGGGCTTTCCAAGAGGGTTGAAGGAAGAGCAAGTACATGAGTTTGCCCAAATTTGTGCGATTGCGAATGGTTACGAAAATGCCCTTTCGCAAAAAAATATGGCCCCACACGAGGCTATTGAATGGATCATGACCAAAAATGGAACGGAATTCAGTATGGATTTATTAACATTATTTGTACAAGAAGTTCCGATGTACACACCGGGAAGCAAAGTTTTATTGAATAATGGAAGACTTGCCATTGTAACGAAAGTAGCTGCTAGTCTACAAAGGCCATATGTTCGCTACCTGGATGATAATAAAGAAATTTCCTTAGCGGAAAATCATACTTTACTTATAGTGGAAGTGTTAAAAAACGAAGGGTCTGCCCAGTGAATCATGGGCAAACCCTTTTTTAAATTATTTTTTTAAACTGCCTAATTCCTCAACAATACCTTGCATTTCATTAGGGCTGAAGGAATTTTTTTTCATTACTAAATTATAAATGTCTCTTAATTCTTCGTACATTTCTTCGTTAAAGTGTGAAGGCTTAATGGCACCGAAGTTTAAGACTTTTAATTTTTCTTTTATTTTTTCAATCATGTATTCCACGTTTTCAACTGATTTTTGAGTTAAATCCAATTTGTTCATCCTTTCCAGATTACTATTAATTATCTTTTCATTTTTAAAAACACTTGTCAATATAAGTTTATTTGCGAGTGCTGATTATATTCATCGCAGTAAAGTTTTGGTATAAATAATTTAGGGAATGAATGAGTAAAAATGAATATAAAATAGGACTATAAGGAGAATTTTGACATGGGAAAAACGAATAAATTTTGGACAGGCGTTATTTTAGGTGCTGTGGCAGGTGGGGTGGTTAGTTTATTGGACAAAGATACAAGAGAAGTGGTATCTGAAAAATGTGGAAAAGCAGCGAAAAATATTTCTTACATACTTACACATCCTAAGGAAGTCGCTACAAATGTAAAAGAGAAAACAATAGAGTTGTGTACGACTGCAAAAGAAATGGGTGAAGAACTTTCGTATATTTTTGAAAAGATTGAAGAAGTAAGGGAACTGACGCCTGAAGTAACTGAGTTAGTTAAAGAAACGAAGGAAGCCTTCGTGAAGGGCTCAGGTTCTCAAGAATAAAAGGGTAGGTGATGAAGTGAGAGCAGTTAGAAAGTCGATTATATTAGATTTATGGCACCGGGTTCAAGTAGATGATGTTTCCGGGTTAGCTTCACAGTTGGCTTATTTTTTTCTACTGTCTCTTTTTCCATTATTAATTGTTGTTGTTTCTGTTCTACCGTACTTACCAATTACAGAAATCGATATTCTTGGGGTTATACGTGACTTCGCTCCAGGTGAAACGATGACGTTAATCGAGTCAAACTTAAAAGAAATTATGGCGAATCAAAATGGGAAACTACTTAGCTTTGGAGTGATTGGTACTCTGTGGTCAGCCTCTAATGGGATTAATGCGATTGTTTTAGCCTTCAATAAAGCCTATGATGTGAAGGAAAGTCGATCCTTTGTTGTAGCAAGAGGAATGGCTATTTTGTTTACCTTTGCTATGATATTTGTATTTATTTTGGCTTTGTTATTACCTGTTTTCGGGAAAGAGATTGGAATGTTTCTGTTTTCAGAGTTTGGGTTGTCAGATGAATTTTTAGCAATATGGAATATGTTAAGATGGCTCGTGAGTTCTGTTATTTTATTCATTGTATTTACCGTTTTATATTGGTTGGCACCAAATAAAAAAATAAAATGTGCTAGTGTCATTCGCGGGGCAGTCTTTACGACGATTGGATGGGTATTGACTTCTTGGGCTTTTTCCTACTATGTAGGAAACTTTGGGAACTACTCCGTCACTTACGGAAGCATAGGAGCCATTATCGTACTGATGATTTGGCTCTATTTATCAGGATTTATCATCATACTCGGAGGAGAAATCAACGCCTACTACAGCAAAAGAGAAGGCTGCTAAATATACCTGAAATTCCCTCCCATAGAAACACCAAAACAACACCAAAATAACAAAGAAAAGAAACCAAACTCTTTTCCACATTAACGCACCGGGGGTCAGTCCCCCGATAGTTTAAAGCGTTAAAGCGGTGGGGGTCAGTCCCCCGGTGCTTTAACGCGTTACATTATTTTGGGAGGGATATGACGATGGCGAAGCATACGAAAAAAGATGGTGGCACGAAGCAGAAGGGGAAGGGTAGTAAAGGGAATAAGACGTCTTCTTCTGCGAATGGGTCGAATGGATATCATTAATGCAAAAACGCGACGTCCTGTCGCTTGGTCGACACTAGTACATCCTGTACGTCGGGGCTAGTCGCTGAAGTTGGATTACAAAAAGGGGTGGCTCACCTTTTCAGTGAGCCACCCTTCAATATCTACCGTAACAACCTCAAGCTATTCAATATAACCAAAATGGTGCTGCCTTCATGACCGATGACACCATATGGCAAATCTAGAAATTGCAAGAAGTTGGAGGCGATTAGCATCATAATTACGACTAAGGAAAACACGATATTTTGTTTAATGATGCGATTCATTTTTTTGGATAACCGAATTGCTTCAGCTATTCTTGGTAAATCATTTTTCATTAAAACGACATCAGCTGTTTCTAAGGCTACATCGGTTCCCTCACCCATAGCAATTCCAACATTTGCTGTCGCGAGTGCTGGTGCATCGTTAATGCCATCCCCAACCATAGCAACGGTCTGAAAACGATCTTTTAATTTTTTCAATTGGTTTACCTTTTCTTCTGGTAAACATTCGGCAACATACTCGTTCACTTTACTTTCGGAGGCAATGACTCGTGCCGTTTTTTCACTATCTCCTGTCAGCATAACCGAATATACGCCGAGATCGTATAGCTCCTGAATGGCCTTGCTTGCTTCTTCGCGAACAACATCCTTTAAGGCAACCAATGCGACGACTTTACCGTTCTTTTGAATAAACACAATCGTCTTGCCTTCACTTGCAAGTCGGCTAGAGGTTTCAATCATCATCTTATTTTTTGCCAATCCTTCAACAAAATCTGCTTTCCCAATCTTCCATTCATCACGACCAATTTTAGCTTGAACGCCAAAACCAGCGATATCCTCTATGGTATCAGGCTGCATCAGTTCAGTTGAAAGCTTCTTTTTAACATAAGCGACAATTGACCCGGCAAGCGGATGGTTGGAATGATTTTCAATCGATGCCATTTTTAATAGAACATCCGTCTGATTTTCTTCATCGTGAATTTGAATATCTGTAACGACTGGCTTTCCTTTAGTTAAAGTTCCTGTTTTATCAAAAGCGATTGCTTTTAAGTGACTCAAATTCTCTAAATGAACACCGCCTTTAAAAAGAATGCCATGTCGTGCGCCATTGGAAATCGCCGATAAAGTCGCTGGCATAATCGAAGCAACGAGTGCACAAGGTGAAGCAACCACCAATAAGATCATCGCCCGATAAAATGTATCTGTCCACCCCCAACCAAGCAGGAAGTGGGGGAGGAACATCATAAGCGCGACAACAAGTAGCACAATTTTCACATACGTTCCTTCAAATTTTTCAATAAAAAGCTGGGAAGGAGATTTTTCGCTTTGAGCATTTTGGACAAGCTGGATGATTTTTTGAAAAAGTGTTTCACTATTCGGCTTCGTAATCTCAACTGTGATGGAGCCTGTTAAATTAACCGTACCGGCAAAAATTACATCATCTAAAGTTTTCGTCACTGGAATGGATTCACCGGTAATCGCTGCCTCATCAATGTTTGTCACACCTTTAATAATTTTCCCATCCGAGGGAACACGCTCACCAGGCTTAATAAGAATTTGGTCGCCGACCCTTAATTCGGATACATGCATTCTTTTCTCCATTCCATGATGGATAAGGAGTGCTTCTTCCGGCTGAAGATCCATTAATGATGAAATTTCCTTATAGCTCTTATTCATCGTATACGTTTCAAGTGCGCCACTAACCGCAAAAATAAATATTAAAATGGCCCCTTCTGTCCAGTAACCAATAATGGCAGAACCAATAGCAGCAAAAATCATAAGCATTTCCACATTCAGCTCTTTATTTGCAATGGTTTCCTCGATGCCTTCTTTCGCCTTTGCAAAGCCACCGATGAGAAAGGATAGTACATAAAAAACAATCGCCATGGACTTCAGATGACTTAATTCCAATAGCCAACCAGATAAAATCAGAATTCCACATAGCCCAGCAGCAATCAATTCTCCGTGTGGCTTTAGTTTTTCAAAAAAATGTTGGTCTTCCATCTTTGTTTTTGAAATGATAAGTTCAGTCATGCAGGTCCCCTCCATTCTAAATGAGAAAAATAATCAGAATCAACAGCCTTAAAAAACACGAAAGCTGCCATCCGAGGATGACAGCATGAAAAACCGTTTTTAAAAAAAGAGTTGTACTTATTTAATTGTCCAGCCTTGTCGGAACTGATCAAGGCGCTTGCGCTTTTCTATAATCTTATTCTATCATATAGGTTATGAGTTAGGAAAGAAATTGCTACTTAGATTTGGAGCGAACATATGAATGCACAACGATTTTTTACTCATCCGTTAGGAATTGTTTTATCAGCTACAGGGGCGACTTTTTTATGGGGGAGTGCCTTTCCTTTTATTAAACTGAGTTATGAGAGTCTACAGATCCACCCAGATGAAATAGGGAAGCAAATGATTTTTGCCGGTTACCGTTTTTTCTTAGCAGGTCTATTAATCTTCTTATTTTTCACGTTATTAAAGAAAAATATGATGTATCAGAAAAGAACCTTTCTACCTGTTTTAAAAATAGGACTGTTTCAAACCTTTTTCCAATATGTATTATTTTATATTGGTTTAAGCTATTCAACTGGAATCCAAGGTTCAATTATCGCAGGAACAACATCGTTTTTTCAAATTATTCTTGCCCATTTTATGTATAAAAATGATCGCATGAACATCATCAAAACGGTCGGATTGTTGCTAGGCTTTGCTGGAGTTATATTCGCTAACTTGCCAAAGGGTGAATTCACGATTGATTTTGGTTGGGGCGAATTATGTTTAATGCTGGCCATGCTGTCTGGAGCATTCGGAAATATTTTAGCAAAAAACGGAAGCGCAAAGATGGAAATTGGCTATATGACAGCCTACCAAATGTTGTTTGGGTCGCTTGGATTACTGTTAGTTGGTTGCTTTTCGGCGAACCTTTTTCCATTCCACTTTAATGCTTCGGCCATTTGGATGTTACTTTATTTAGCCTTTTTATCGGCGGCAGGGTTTATTCTTTGGAATAATGTCATGAAGTATAATCAAGTCGGACTCGTTTCCTTTTATATGTTTTTAGTGCCAGTGTTTGGCGTTATTTTATCATCATTTTTACTTGGAGAAGAAGTGTATTTCCTAGTGTTGATTGGATTAATGCTTGTTGTCACTGGAATTGTTATTGTCAATCGCCCTAGAAGGGTGAAGGAATCTGGTTAATCATAAAACAGCCTCAATAGAAGAGGCTGTTTTTTCACTTATAGTAACCTTTTATCTCCGGTAATTGTTCATATGTTTCATTTTCCTTTAGGACTTCGAGAATAGCATCTGCCATTTTCGTCATTTGTTGACCATCACTACTTTTATCGCAGCGATTCCATCCATATTCTCGTTCACCTTGATTGATCCATACTTTGAGTAAATAGGTTGAATTTGGTTCTTCATGACAATCATGTGAAAATTTCTTTTCACCTAAATAACCAGCGAGAACAAGAAGCTTATAAATTTGTTGTAATTCTACTTTTGTAAATTGAAAATCACTAACTGTTGCGAGCTCTCCGTTTTGAAGGTCTTTGACGAGTTTTTGTTCTTTCGTATCAATGATATTTTTTTGATTGACCCCGTGTTCTAATCTAAATGCGAAATAATCCTGTTCTGCCAGATTATATCTAATTTTTAAAAGAGGCTTATCACCTTTTGTTCCATCCGTAGCTTCACAGTCCATTAACATGTATACTAGTTCAGAATCCGTTTCGTTTCGTTCAATATTTTTACAAGTATAAGTCGTTCTCTCTTTCGGTCCAAATTTGTCCTCTGTTGTATCATTTGTGATGGTCAATTGCTTCTCATCATAGACAACTTCATTAAAAATGGGATCGCCTTCAATAGTATAGTTAGTTATCCGAATCGAGTCTTTCACCCCATCGCTTACAAGCTTTACAAACTGATCTAAGCGCTTAAGATTTTTAACATTTCCGTGGACATTTATGATTTCATGGTCTTTAAAAGTATTGGTTACTGGTTCTTTTGTAATGGGTGAACGGGTTCCACAGGCAGATAACATGAAGATCGATATAATAAACAAATAAATATATTTTCTCAATGCTTTTATAACACCCCTTTATTGTATAAGACGAAATAGCAAGGAATTGGTTTCAAAACAAAAACGAGTCCCCTATTTAAATTCAGGGACTCGTCTTTTCTTTTAAAACAACCAATGATTTTTCTTTAATCAAAAACACTATTAAAAAAATGATAAGAAACAATGTACTGATAATATGAAAGAAACTTATTTGTTTAAAGAATTGAATAAATAAACCGCCAATAAAAGGGCCTGTTAAACTTCCGATACTAAAAAAGATTCCGCATAATAAATTTCCTGTCGGCAGTAAATTTTTCGGAGTTAAGTCGGTCATATACGATATCCCTAGCGAGAAAGTAGAGCCGACGAACATACCAGCCATAAATAAGCATAATACGAGTCCCCAATAAAATGACTCTAGGAAACTTGCAGACAAGAAGCTTATGAATCCTAAAAATAAAATGAGAATCAAAATATTTCGGCGTCCTAATTTATCACTGATCATTCCTAATGGAAGCTGAAAAATAATTCCACCTACAGCAAATGCTGCCAAAAGGAAGGAGACACTTTTTACATCTAAACCAATTCTTAAAGCGTAAACGGGGAAGCTTCCATTTAAAGATGATTCTAAGAAACCGTAAACAAACGGTGGCAAGAAAGCTACCCACCCATACTTCCATGCTTGGGCAAATCGTTTTATGGTTTCAATAAATGAATTAAGCCTAATATCCTGTTCAGGAAACTCATTTTTCAACGTAAAGACGAAAAGCCAACCTAATAAACATAAAACGGTTGAAACAATAAATGGAAGTGATTCATTAATATTAACAAGTGGCGCCATTAAAGGTCCTGCCGCAAATCCGATACCGAAAAATAAGCCATAAAGCGAAATATTTCTTCCCCTTTTGTTTTCGGGTGAAAAAGAAGTAATCCAAGTCTGGGTTGCAAAATGTAAAGAGTGATCACCAATCCCTATTAATAAACGGAGAACAAACCAAAACCAAAATGTTTTCCAAAGAGGAAATAACGCTAATGAAAGAATGACCAATAATCCGCCAAAGATAATGATCGGTTTATATCCATATCTTCTTAGTGGTTGTTCCATAAACGGCGATGCTAAAAGAATACCGATGTATAAAGCTGTTGCGTTAAGCCCATTTAATGAAGATGATACACCGCTATTTTCAAAAATGACGGCGATTAACGGTAAGAGCATCCCTTGACTAAAGCCTGAAATTGCGACAATGCTAACTAATACCCAAAATCGAAACTTACTTTCTATCATATGGCAACCTCAATTTTCAAGTTTTTCTAAAAGTGTTTAAAAAGTATTCTAAATGATGGTAGCGGGAAATGGAGTGGATTGCAAGAATTTTTACTTTTGCAATAAATGAAAATAGTGTAATCTTTAGAAATAATGGATAGAAATGGAATAGTTTTATTTAGCAAGGTGATAAACTAAAAAAGATTACATTCATTTTTGCATTAAAGGGAAAGTTTAAACAGAAGAGAATGAACATGTGATCAAAGGTAGTCTGTACTCATTTTACATTCAATGGTTTAAGGGGGAGTTAGATGGTAAATAAAATATTTATGATTCTTACATTTGTTGGTGTTCCATTATCTGTTATCGGGTCATTAATGCATTGGCCAAGTACAATATTATTTGTTCTATACTGCTTAACCATCATCGCGCTAGCCAGTTATATGGGGAGGGCGACGGAAAGCTTAGCAGTTGTGGCAGGTCCACGTATTGGTGGATTATTGAACGCAACATTTGGAAATGCAGTTGAGCTAATCATTTCGATTTTTGCCTTAAAGGCTGGATTGATTGGGGTCGTACTTGCTTCTTTAACGGGTTCTGTTTTAGGAAACCTATTATTAGTTGCTGGACTTTCTTTTTTTGTTGGCGGATTAAAATTTAAACGCCAAAAATTTAATGTATTTGATGCTCGGCATAATTCAGGGTTGCTAATGTTTGCGATTATTGTTGCCTTTGTGATTCCTGAAGTTTTTTCAATGGAAATGAATGAGCAAAAAACGCTTCATTTGAGTGTGGGTGTCTCCATAATATTAATTGCCCTTTATTTAGCGGCATTGTTCTTTAAGCTTGTTTCTCACCGAGGGGTTTATCACAGTGAAAACGAAGAAACTCATCATGAGGAAGAGCCTGAGTGGTCGAAAGGTAAGGCAATTGGGATTTTAGTTGCTGCAACGGTAGCTGTTGCTTATATTTCTGAAAATCTTGTTCATACCTTTGAAGCAATCGGCGAATCGTTTGGCTGGTCAGAATTATTTATTGGGGTTATTATTGTTGCCATTGTCGGTAATGCAGCGGAACACGCCTCAGCTATCATTATGGCTTATAAAAATAAAATGGATATTGCTGTTGAAATTGCAGTCGGTTCCACTCTTCAAGTAGCAATGTTCGTGGCACCAGTGCTCGTATTAATTTCGCTATTCTTCCCGACAAGTATGCCTTTAGTATTTACGATGCCTGAGCTAATTGCTATGGTTTCGGCTACATTAGTAACAGTCATTATATCGAATGATGGGGAAACAAACTGGTTTGAGGGACTTACATTACTTGCAGCGTACTTTATAATGGGGATTGGATTTTATTTACTATAGGAAAAAGCGGAAGCATTTGACCTCGAGTTCGACAAAAACTCGGGCGTCCTTTCGCATTGTCGACACTAGTACTTCCAGTACGTCGGGGCTAGGACGCTTGTGCTTGACAATTTCCTATAAAAAAACTATGAAAAACAAAGACTCTGTGCCTAAAATAGGTACAGAGTCATTTTTTATTTCTAAGTATCATAAAGATGTTACAAAAGGCTTGCTTAAATAAAGAGTCTAAAAAAAATCATTCGCTATTTTACGGAGACCGATCACCAACCTTCATGTTTATTTCTATTTAAAACACGATTGTTGAAAGTTTATCAAAATTCGATTTCCAACCTCCTTAAAGTTTTGTTAAAGCGAATGGCTGCGACCCTCCTTTTGTAATGGCGTTAAAATAA
Source organism: Bacillus sp. CGMCC 1.16607 (assembly GCF_042683745.1). Classification (NCBI taxonomy): domain Bacteria; kingdom Bacillati; phylum Bacillota; class Bacilli; order Caryophanales; family Bacillaceae; genus Bacillus; species Bacillus sp. CGMCC 1.16607. The sequence continues at coordinate 323,112 of NZ_JBHUJX010000019.1, read as the reverse complement.
TCATAACATTAAGATTGAGTATTGTAAATATTCTGATTTTTACATTTTTGTTACAAAATTTTGGTCAGGAGGAGTAAAGTTGCCGTTTATCTATCGCATATCATTTTGGATCATAGGCATTGTCATACTAAGCTTTGGTGCATCTTTAACGATTAAAGCAAATATTGGAGCAGGCGCATGGGATGCACTTAACGTAGGTTTATCGAGAATAACAGGATTCACGATCGGTACCTTTGTCATTGTCATCGGGATCATACTCATGTTTGTGAATGCATTTTTATTGAAAAGGAGACCAGATTTTTTAGCGTTATTCACCATCTTTTTTATTGGAACACTCATTGATTTTTGGATGATTGTCATTTTAAGTGGGCTAGAACCTTCGACTTTTATTGTAAAAGCACTGATCTTAATGGTTGGTTTACTCATTATCGGTTTCGGTGTGGCCATTTATTTACAACCGAAATTTCCATTAAATCCATTGGATAATTTTATGATGGCAATCAGCAAACGGCTCGGCGTCAATTTGGTTGTCGCGAAAACACTCGGTGAACTTCTAGCTCTTGTGTTGGCACTAGTCGTGAAAGGACCGATTGGAATTGGAACGTTAATTGTAACAATCGGGATCGGCCCATCCATCCAGTTATTTCATCCTTTTTTTGAAAAATTAGCAGCCCGTTTATCGGTAGATAATAGAAAGCCAACAATATAAGTCGGTTACATGGAAATGAAAAAAATAATTCCTAATGGATAAAATGAAACATCTCCGAAAAAACTATCAGCAAAAGTATGTATGCAAATAGTGAAAGGAGCTTCACTTATGAAGAAAAATGTTTCAGTTCTTATTGGGATTGTTTTGATGTTTTCATTTGTGACACCAGGGATAGGAAATGGAAAATCGGTAAAAGAAGTTGCTAAATATCAAATCCCTAACTCGGTCATGAACATTACAAAAGAAAATACGTATCCGAATTCGACACAGGATTTGCCTTTATTACAGCCTAGTGAATTAACTCAGGAGCTGCTAGATTCATCGAAGGTTAAAATAGAAAATCCAGACTTAATTCGCATGCTAAATGAGTCTACAGTTAATAGTACACCATTTGCCATTGGGTATCGGGCGATCATTTATTTAGGCCAATGGCCACTTAATTACGAATCAACAGAAACATCACCAAACTGGGAATACCAAAGAATTAATACAAACTATTTTGATAATCGTGCGGGGAAAACTCCTTATCAAATTCACTATGTACAAGAAGCTCAAAGAATTGTTCGTGGTGCGCTTACTGCGAAAGTTCAAAATGCAGAAGAAGTGAAAAAAATGATGCTATTGAAGGCGATGGAAAAAACACATTTACCACTTGCATTTGAAACAATCATTGGCGGTGGAACGAAAAAAAATCAAATTTATAACATTCCTCCTAAGCGATTAGGTTATCTTTATGGCTATGCTCCTGCCGTTAATGAGAAAGGGAAAGTAACGTATGGAGAGGTTTATTTAATGCTAAAAGGTAATAAGAAGATGATTGTCGTTAAAAATGTGACTTCACAAGGGATTGGGGCTTGGATACCTGTTCAAGACCATGTTGCATTCGGGTTTGTTGCGACTGAGCGTCCTAGATAGGTATTGTTTCAAATATGGTTCCTCAAAATGAGGGTCATCCAAACTTCAAATCATCATCGGAATGTATTGAAGGAAGTTTTTCACAATGAAAATTGACAGACTTATAGGAATATTGTCTATTCTACTGCAGCAAGAAAAGGTAACGGCTCCTTTTCTTGCTGCAAAATTTGAAGTTTCGAGAAGAACGATAAATCGTGATATTGAAGATATTTGTAAAGCTGGAATTCCTCTTGTTACTACACAAGGGCAAAATGGTGGCATTTCGATTATGGAGGGATATACGTTTGATCGTACGGTTCTTACCTCATCAGAAATGAATGCGATTTTGACGGGACTTCGGAGTTTAGATAGTGTTTCTGGTACAAATAAGTACCAACAGCTTATGGATAAGCTCTCAGTTAGTCATTCATCCGTCCTTACTTCTAATAATCATATTCTAATTGACCTTTCCTCACGGTATAAAAGTTCGCTAGCACCAAAAATTGAACAAATACAAAATGCCATAGATAGATACGAGTTGATATGCTTTCAATATCATTCTCCAAATGGAAATGGTGAAAGAAGAATCGAACCGTATCTGTTGGTTTTTCAATGGTCATCGTGGTATGTGTGGGGATATTGTTTGAATCGTTCTGATTATCGTTTATTCAAACTGAACCGTATGATTGATCTTGAAAATGTAAGAGAGGAATTTACGCCAAGGGATTTGCCTCCTTATGAGATCACATCTGGTAAAATATTTCCGCACCAAATAGATGTTGTTGCTGTTTTTAAGCCACAGATGAAATGGCGGGTCATAGAGGAATTTGGAATGGAAAGCTTTACTGAACAAACCGATGGGCAGTTATTATTCGAATATGGATTTACTGATAAAGAAAATCTTTTCAGTTGGCTATTAAGTTTTGGAAATCAAGTGGAGCTGTTAGAACCAAAGGAACTGCGTGCCGAATTAAGTGAATTAACTAAAGAAATGTATCGGAAATATGTTGAATGATGACAGACAGTTGTCATGTTTGGCTTGCTATGATTTGCTTATCATAGAGAAAGTAGGTAAGCATTTATGAATTATATTATTGTAGAATTAGAAGCGAAAATGGCCATTGGACTGACAGCGAGAACGAATAATCTTGATCCTAACTTGGGAAATGTAATCGGAAATCTATGGGGACAGTTTTATCGGAACGGTATAAATACCAAGATTCAGAATAAGAAAACGGATAAAGTTTTAGGGATTTATTCTGACTATGCAGGAAACGAGCAAGATGATTATAATGTAACTGTCGCCTGTGAAGTGGAATTTGCAGATACTTTGCCAGTAGAAACAGTTATAAAAGAACTGCCTGCAGGGAAATATGCCAAATTTATAGTAGAAGGACATGTTCAGAAGGCTGTGTCTGAGTTTTGGCAGAGTTTATGGAGTATGAATTTAGAACGGACATTTGTCTGTGATTTTGAGGAATATCAAAATAGTGATATGGAGAACGCGATTGTTCATATTTATATCGGTTTGAAATAGAGGAAGACTTATATACTTCCAGCTGTGGAAATAGGCTTAGTAGGAAAGTTTGGATTTTCTTTATTGCAGAACAGCTCTTTTTTCAGTAGTATGAGTACGAAAGAGAAAGGGGAGAACACCATGGGTAATCCAATTCAAGAAAAAGGCTCACAAGTACAATTCTTAAAACAACGATTGAATATGTTTTCTGAAGTCTTAGACACTATCGACCCAGAAGAGGTTGATTTAGAAGATATTGATCGTCTCATCGGCATGATCGACGACCTAGAATCAAAATGCAAAGAATTCAATAACAGAGAAAGCTAAGAGCCACTTCATCAGTGGCTCTTTTTAGTGCTTTAAAGCGCCGGGGGACAGTCCCCCGATCCTTTAAAGCGCTAAAAGGTTTTCTTTACTTTTCATACTTTTCGGTTAGGAGTATAATATACATTGTGAAATTAATAGATAGAGTTGTTTTTTATAGGGGAGTTACGGGAAGGGGAATATGGTTATGGAGAAATTTCAAGACAGTATGTACAAGCTGATTGTTGAGACGTCTACGAAGCTACCGAGGGATGTTCGTCGTGCCATCAAAGCTGCAAAAGAGAAAGAAAATGCTGGTACAAGAGCGGCGATGAGTTTAGCAACAATCACCAATAATATTACGATGGCAGATGAGCAAGTCTCACCAATTTGCCAAGATACAGGGTTGCCGACTTTCAAGATTAAAACACCTGTTGGTGTGAATCAGATCCATATTAAGAAAGCCATCTATGAAGCAATCGCTCAAGCGACGAAAGATGGAAAGCTTCGCCCGAATTCTGTTGATTCGTTAACTGGAGACAATAGTGGAGACAATCTTGGCTTAGGAACACCTGTGATTAAATTTGAACAATGGGAAAAAGATTATATCGACGCTAGACTTATTTTAAAAGGCGGCGGTTGTGAAAATAAAAATATTCAATATAGCTTACCATGCGAACTTGAAGGACTTGGTCGTGCGGGCCGTGATTTGGACGGAATTCGTAAATGTATTATGCACTCCGTATACCAAGCACAAGGACAAGGCTGTAGCGCAGGATTTATTGGCGTAGGAATCGGTGGAGATCGTACATCTGGTTATGAGTTGGCGAAGGAACAACTATTCCGCTCCGTTGATGATGAGAACCCAATCGAAGACCTTAAAAAACTTGAAGAATATGTAATGGAAAATGCGAATAAGCTTGGTATCGGAACGATGGGCTTCGGCGGTGAGACAACCCTTTTAGGCTGTAAAGTAGGTGTCATCAACCGTATTCCAGCTAGCTTCTTCGTTTCAGTTGCCTACAATTGTTGGGCATACCGCCGTTTAGGTGTGGCGATCAATCCTGAAACAGGCGAAATCAATGAGTGGATGTACCAAGAAGGTGAAAACATTGATTTTTCAAAAGAAGTAGAAGAAACAACAGAATCAGAGCAAAAGATCGTTACTTTACAAGCTCCAATCACAGAAGAGCAAATTCGTGAGCTAAAGGTCGGAGACGTCGTTCAAATTAACGGAATGATGTACACAGGCCGTGATGCGATTCATAAATACTTGTCTGACAATGATTCGCCAGTTGACCTAAATGGACAAGTCATTTACCACTGTGGTCCGGTTATGTTAAAGGATGAAGAAGGTAAGTGGCATGTAAAAGCAGCTGGCCCGACAACAAGTATTCGTGAGGAGCCTTATCAGGGTGATATCATGAAACGCTTCGGTATCCGTGCGGTCATCGGTAAAGGTGGAATGGGTCCAAAAACATTAGCAGCTCTAAAAGACCATGGTGGAGTTTACTTAAACGCTATCGGTGGGGCTGCTCAGTATTATGCCGACTGCATTAAATCAGTAGAAGGTGTCGACCTCATGCAATTTGGTATCCCAGAAGCTATGTGGCATTTAAAGGTAGAAGGCTTTACTGCAGTTGTCACAATGGACTCTCACGGAAACAGCCTACATGCCGATGTAGACCAATCTTCTTTAGAAAAATTAGCGCAGTTTAAAGAAAAGGTTTTTAACTAAATAGAAATTACACAAAAGGGAAACACACTCGATTTCGCATCTGATTTCGCAGTGTGTTTCTCTTTTGTGTAAAGGATTAATAAACCTTTATTAAATTAAAGGCTCTTAATGATAAAAATCTTCTTGGTAGTGGGGGAAATGTCTTAATAGTGGCTCTTAAGGACAAAACTCGGGTTGCAAGGCAATCGAAATATCTTTAATAAAGCTTCTAAAGGAAAAACTCCCATCTAAAGCAAGCACCTTCCATTTTACTTAGCGGGGGTAAGGCCGAACCCCATTCAATCAAACGTTTGTTTGAATTTTCTCTATCTCTAATCAAACGTTTGATTAGATCAAAAAATGCATGCTCCCTCTCATTTTTACAAATAATAAACAAAAAATGAGGGGGAGTTTGAATTGTTAAAAAGAATGTTCGTCCTGCTAGGGATTCTTTTTTTAGTTACTAGCACAGCCTATGCAGAATACTCCAATGCGCCTATTCATTGGGGATTTAAAAAGGGGAGAGATGGTAAGCAAGCGGATGCCGGTAAAGCATTCGAAAAAATCCTCGAGAAGCATAGCGCTTTTTACAAAGGTGACCCAAATAAGAAGTACCTCTATTTAACTTTTGATAACGGCTATGAAAACGGTTATACTGAAAAAATTTTAGATGTCCTAAAAAAAGAAAAAGTTCCAGCTACCTTTTTCGTGACAGGGCATTATTTAGAAAGTGCATCTGACTTAGTCGAAAGAATGGTAGAAGAAGGTCATATTGTTGGCAATCATTCATGGAGTCATCCCGATTTAACCAAGGTTAGTGATGAAAAGCTAAAGGAAGAGCTAGAGAAAGTTAGAGAAGAGACAGCTATCTTAACTGGACAAAAAAACATGGTCTATCTTCGTCCGCCTCGTGGGATCTTTAGCGAAAGAACATTAGACCTTGCAAAAAAAGCTGGATATACCCATGTCTTCTGGTCACTTGCCTTCGTCGATTGGAATACGGACCAACAAAAAGGCTGGCAATATTCCTATGATAAAATTATGAGCCAGGCTCATCCTGGAGCAGTTATGCTCCTCCATACTGTCTCAAAGGATAACGCCGACGCCTTAGAAAAAGTCATACAAGACCTAAAAAAACAGGGATACCAATTTAAAAGTCTAGATGACTTTGTGCTAAGTGATACATTAAAGGAAGACATGTTATACTAAATACAAAGCCTGATAATCCCCGGATTTTCAGGCTTTTACCATTAATTAAAATCAATTACACATAAACCAAGACTTCAATTTTATTGCATGATACATAAGAGCAGCTTCTCTTCCTTTTTTTGTTTGGACATTTACTTTCGGACGCAGACAGTCCAGGAACTCGGAATCACAACGGCATGATGATTTCCTTTGGTCGTAACAAAGATCATGTCGTCGGCAACAAGCATCAACATCATTTATCGGTCGTCCAGGCCCACTACAACTAGGTCCGCACCATCGATAATTAGGAAAAATACAACGATTTTGTCGGTTATCATGATTTCTGTTTTTCAAAAATAACACATCCTTATCGTATGGCTTTTCCATATTTATATGAACAAGCAAGATAAGAAGTAAAGGACAAATTCCCACTCATTCTTCATTTTTACAAACTAGTTTTTCAAAGAATGGCATAAACGGAAATTCAAGTTTCCTTTTTAAAATCATGCTATAATACGGGAAAATAAGTAAAGGTGGACAAACGAGTGTGGCAGGAGACTATCCAAATAAAAGGACCCTATGATTTTGACCGAGTGTTGGAAAGACTATCCCTTGATCCGCTCCAAGCAGTGGATCTGAAAAACAAAATATTAAAAATGCCTTTATGGATTGCTGAAGAGCCAGTAGTAGTTGAAATTCATAGTATTGGGACAGTGGACAACCCTAAGTTTCAGCTATCGAGCACAATCGAACCACAAAAAACAATCGAAAAGGTTTCTAAAATCTTGCAGTGGGGTATACCTTTACTAGATATCCATCACCACTTTAGTCAAACCGACCTGAAAGAAATATTCGACACCCATTATGGAACACCGCTCGTTCTCGACTTTGATCCATACAACTGTTTGTTGAAATGCATCATCCATCAGCAGCTTAACCTAGCCTTTGCACATAAGCTAACCGAACGATTTGTGCAAACATATGGTTTTGAAAAGGATGGTGTTTGGTTCTATCCTCAGCCTGAAAAAACAGCTTCGCTGACAGTGGAAGAGTTGAGAACCCTACAATTTAGCGGCCGCAAAGCAGAGTATGCGATTGGGGTTAGCCAAGCAATTATCAGCGGCGAAATCAATCTAGAGACAATTAAAGAATTATCAGAGGAAGAAATTTTCGCGAAATTAATCAAATTAAAAGGCGTCGGTCCTTGGACGATTCAAAATTTAATGATGTTCGGTTATGGTAAACTAAATTTATTTCCAATCGCCGACATTGGAATTCAAAATGCCTTAAAAAAGCATTACAAGCTCGATCGCAAGCCAACAATAGAAGAAATAGAACAATATAAAACACCGTGGGAGCCTTACTTAAGTTATGCATCTCTCTATTTATGGAGAAGCATTGAATAGATTCCCGGTGGAAAAAACCGGTTGGTGCCTCATGCCAAAGGAAATATGGAGATGAACAAATGAAAACAGAACAATCTGTCAAACTTGAATTAAATCAAACCTTCCCGTTAACGATTAAACGGTTAGGAATTAATGGGGAAGGTGTCGGATATTTTAAAAGAACCGTCGTTTTCGTACCAGGCGCATTACCAGGAGAAGAAGTCGTTGTTGAAGCAACGAAAATACACCCGAAATTCGCTGAAGCCACAATTAAAAAAATTCGTAAAAAGTCAGAGCACCGAGTTCAACCGCTTTGCCCTGTCTACGAAAAATGCGGCGGCTGCCAACTCCAACATCTAGTCTACCCGCAGCAGTTAAAAGAAAAAAGAGATATTATCATTCAAGCACTTGAACGCCACACGAACCTAGATATCAATCAATTAAAGATTAATGAAACAATCGGTATGGAAGAACCTTGGAGTTATCGAAACAAAAACCAATTCCAAGTCGGACAAAGAGACGGCAAAGTATTAGCTGGATTATATGGCTTAAATTCGCACGAACTCATCAATATTGACCAATGTGCGGTCCAGCACCCGGACACTTCACACGCAACGAATACCGTCAAGAAAATTTTAGAAGACTTAAAAATTCCTATTTATAATGAAAAAACGCGAAAAGGAATTGTTAAAACCATTGTGACAAGAGTAGGAGTTCAAACAAACCAACTCCAAATCGTGTTAATCACAAGCCAAAGAGATTTGCCGAAAAAGGATCAAATCATTGAAGAAATTCAGAAGAAGCTTCCAAACGTTACATCGATCGTACAAAACATTAACGAACAACGAACATCGCTCATCTTCGGTGAAGAAACATTTGCTCTAGCAGGTGAGGAATTTATCCAAGATACATTAGGGGATTTGCACTTTGAATTATCAGCAAGAACCTTTTTCCAACTTAATCCACAACAAACCGTCAAGCTATACAATGAAGTGAAAAAGGCAGCAGCTTTAACAGGTACAGAAAAAGTGATCGATGCTTATTGCGGAGTGGGGACAATCGGGCTATGGCTCGCCGACCAAGCAGGAGAAGTCCGTGGAATGGACATCATCCCCGAATCCATCGAAGACGCAAAGAAAAATGCCAAACGACACGGATTCACCCACACGAAATACGTCCCAGGTAAGGCAGAAGAAATCATTCCAAAATGGGCTAAAAAAGGCTGGCACCCAGACGTCCTCGTCGTGGACCCGCCAAGAACGGGACTTGATGGGCAGCTGCTGCAAACACTTTTACAAGTGAAGCCTAAGAAAGTGGTATATGTATCTTGTAACCCATCGACATTGGCGAAGGATATTCAAACCTTAAGTAAGAGTTATAAAGTTGAGTATATTCAGCCGGTGGATATGTTTCCTCATACAAGTCACGTCGAGTGCGTCTCGCAAATAGTTTTAAAAGAAGCAACAGGTCCCAAATAGGGGATTCCTGCTGCTTTTTTTTCAAGTTTTTACACTAGGATGAATCTATCTTGCATTATTTATGTAGTGATAGAGTAGATCCCTCGATTTCATATTACTCTCTATCGGGAGCCAATGGCGGGGTTTCCATCCAACCTTTATCAATTAAGATATTTGCACCATCATCAACAAATAAGCCAACATTAGTCATTGTTCTCAAATACAATGCACTCACATCTCTTCTTCCATTTACCGCTAATGAGTTACCAAATGACCTTATCTTCATGCAGAACATGTCCACTTTATGAAATAACATTATTTTATCAGAAAAGGGAGGATAAGTAGACGTTGTAACCAAATGGTCAATGAATGACGGTGATGGTAAGTTTTCTTTATGTAGCTTTTCAACAAGTTGATTTACAGCTTTATCAGACATGTCTAAACCTCGTTTAAATAATGCTTTTATTTTTTCGTCCTTAACTGTCTGATAAAAGCCTAATAGTAATGCTTTACTAGTTCTGTTGTTCTCAATGTTATCGTAAAGATGAGTAATTTCCATAGCATGTAACGGTCGAACATCTCCAAACCAACCATTTAAATAGCTCTGTTTATTAATAAAATCTGGCCTTTCAGGAATGGGGATAATTGGAGGCTTTGAAATATACTTCCCCTCAAATAAAACATTATTAATTTGTCCTAATAGGATTGTGGTGCATTGATTAGCATAAACGAAAAATTCCCTTATATCCTCCCGCATTACTAACGGCATTGCAATTGCATATAAGCTAAGGCCTGCCTTAGCGGCATATTTGATATATTGTGGGTAAAATTCATCTTCGTATAACCGAGGAGCTCCTAAATTTACATCATTTTGAGTGAAACCAGCCGGTATAGGAAAATTGTCTTTTTTAAAAATTGCTTCTACCCTTTGCATAAAATCCTTCGATAAAATTAAAGAATTTTCCACTATTGTCTTAATATATCCATCCTCACAATGTTGTAGAAAATAGGTCAAAATTTGGGTGGACATACTATTCCCCATATAGGTAGCCCAAAGTTTGGCCATTTCAATAGACGATAATGGTTGCAACTCATCTAATTCTTTTGTACTTAAATTAATTGGTTTCATTATGTCCATTGGATTTACTGTGTCCATTAGAATTCCCCTCTACATTATTTTTGTTTAGGTTCCCCATTAATGGTAATTTTAGTCTACTAGCAGTAAGTCGAAGAGGAAAATAAGTTGGTAACGTTTTTTGGATTAGATTTCCCCCTCTAAAGAAAAAGATATCCAGAAATCAATTTACTGGATATCTTCATCTATACTTATTGCTGAATATGATTTAAATCATCCATAGCTTGCTGTACCAACGTAACTGCCTGACTCATCACTGCACCGCCGCCGAATGCTGCTGAAACACCTACTGCTTCAAAAATTTCTTCCTCTGAACATCCTTGGTCTAGGCAACCTTTTAGATGATAGATTATGCAATATTCATCTTGAGCGTGAATACTAATTCCGAGTGCAATTAATTGCTTTTCTTTTTTGCTTAGCTGACCTTCTTCAAAACAAATCTGGGAGAATTCGTTAAAGGCACTTGCCAGTTTGGGCATCTTTTTCGTGAATGTGCCAAGGCCCTCTTTATATTGATATAATGAGGTTTCTGAAGGATTGTATGTTTGCAGAAAAACTCACTCCTTTTATAAGATCAACTAATGAAACATTTACTGTTTAACGGCGATGCTCAATAAGATCTATTGTGCCTAAGACAATGTGAGCTAACCCAAAGCCAAATATGGTATTGGCTATCATCTTATTGGTGCCACGTTTTTGCTTAAGTGCATACCCTGTCGCAGTTACAGCTGTGCCTAATACTGTAGGAATTAACCCTTCCCTGATACTCATATTTGTAACCTCCAGGAACATCATTAACTTCGAACATTAACATGAAATGTTCTTAGATATTATTTTTCTTACATCTTGTTTAAATACAAGTGAAAAAATTCCTGAGCCCTTTCTAAAGGGTGAAATGGAATTAGAATAACAAAATTGGTCTCAGGGTATTAGGATGCCCATAAAAACATAGAAGAAGCAATACATTAATTAGAATCATTGAAGGCGCTTGGAGTAATTCGACTCAGTTGTATTTCCCTAAACATTTGACAATAACAAAAAAAGAGATGTGCCCTTCCTAGTTCATAGAAATATGAAAGGTCCATCACAAATATGTATATTATTTATGGTTTAAAGAACCATGAAGATTAACACCAACCACCATCATCGCAGTCTGTATATTTTGCATCTGGCTGGTCTGTAACTGTGATATGCTGATATATTTTTTGATTTTCCGCTTCAAAATGATGCTCTAAGTCATATTGAAAATTTAAGGGAAGCTTTACTTTACCAATTAATTCGTTTTCTAAGAATAACTCCAAATCTCCATTTTTAATTTTACCTGTCACTCTGTCTGTCACATCAATTTTTTGTTGTTTTAACCCCATTTCCTTCACTCCTTATTTTTATATAAACTATAGACTTCCCTGCTTGTATAAAAAGAAAAGTGGAAATTAAATGAAGTAAATATTTTATTAACAATTTTGCCTTGAAATATAAACGAGAATATTTTAAGAAGTAATGAAAATTATAAGGAATGGTAGAAAGGCCAGATGATTAATTGGCTCATTTCTAAGATAACTTTTAAATGGAGGGTAAATTATGCAACTAGCAGGACATGAGTTCCATGAGCTAAGTGAATTAACAATGAGTTGTTATAAACCAAGCCCTGCTCCTCAAGCAGATATCCAAGCAGTTGGAAACATTTATCCTATAGTTAATCAATAATTTTTTATTTGGCTTAGTTCCATACGGAGCTGGGCTTTTTTGATAAATAAAAAGCACCGATTGAGTTCTCGGTGCAAACGGTTAGCATTTAAGTTTCTCAATTATCTAAACTGAGTTCTTGTGGTGGTTCACCATTTAGATTTAGAATCCGAATGGTTTCAGGTCTTATTTCAAGAAAAACGTAGTTTGGATCTTCTGGGCCCTCAAACCATTGTTCGAATGACTCGTTCCAGTATTGTTTTTTTAATTTTGGAGAATCATTAAGAATGGATGTTCCAGAAATTTCAACAAGAATCGTTTTGACCTTGTTTTTCGTAACCTACTAAAACAGATACAAAAGGATTTTTTTTAATTTCTTCAATTTTCTCTGTATTCCTTTTCGTTGGTGTATATAATGTTAAATCATCATTATAAAACGTCATATATCGGGAATGAGGTTTATTATTTTCGACTGAAGAAAGAACCCCTGTTTTATGATCAGAAATAACTTTTAGTACCATATCTTTTATAGCTGAATTTCCCATTGGATCTACTCCCTTTAATTTATTATCATTAATTTTCCCTTTTAATAATTATAAATAAACTGTAAAAATTAACCGTCTTTACGTTAATAATAAAAAAGTATCTGTTCAAATTGGAAGTAACTTGTAGTTAAAACACTAAATAAATTTTTAATGGCGAAGTTTTCTTAGATTAAAGAAATTGATTAGGAGGACAAAATGACAATTGTACGACTTGGCTATGTTGCTATGAGCATGGAATTAAAAAATGCATCTCCTTCCCAAACGATGACATATACTCAATTCCAAAAGATAGCTGACAGGGAATCGGCCATCCGCAAATTGGAACGAATTGCACTATCAAATTTACATCATACGTTTAGAATCCTAAAGCATAACAAAGAAAATGACATTCATTTTTACCGTTTGACCTCACGATTAATCCCTTTAGCAAATCATGAAGAGCTTCTCGATTGGAATTATTTAAAGCCACTGAGAGGCCAACTGAATGAGATAGGAGAATTTATCAATAAGAATAAAATGAGAGTAGATTTTCATCCAGATCATTTCGTCCTTATAAATTCCCCCAAAAAGGATATCCTGAAAAATTCACTTAGAACATTACAGATGCATTATTTGTTATTAAAGCGGATGGGAATTGAACCAATACATCGCTGCGTTATGCATGTGGGTGGAAATTATAAGGAAACCGAAAAATCGCTTGAACGTTTTGTAGATAATTGGATGAGTGTCCCGAGAAAGATACAAAAAATGATTATGCTTGAAAATGATGACACCTCTTTTAACTTGGGGGATACATTATACTTATGTGAAAAACTAGATATTCCGCTTGTGTTCGATTATCACCATCATCTTGCACATCATCAAAATCCAGATTGGGGACTGGAATGGAATCGGGTTGTGCAAACATGGAGACATTCCCAACTTCCCATAAAAATGCACATCTCAAGCCCTAAAAGTGCCAAGGCATTTCGCCATCATTCTGACTATGTAGATATTGATATGTTTTTCAAATTTTTAAATGTTATTAAAGGTAGTATCTCGCAAATTGACTGTATGATTGAGGCTAAGAGGAAAGATGAAGCACTATTTAGGTTAATGGAAGAGGTTAAAACGAAGGAAGGTATTGAAATTATCGATGGCTCTTCTTTTTATATAAAATAATGATTAGAAGAGCCCAGTCACCGAAACCGTGATTTAATTTTGTGCGTTTAATACGCACATTTTTTACCCCTAATCTAAAGTTACATGTGGTTTATCTCGAACAGATTGACTTTCGTAAAGAATGGCTTTAATATATAATTAAATGTTAGTGATCACTAACTATCAAGGATAAACCATACCGAGAAAGGTGCATATTTGGTGAACAAACAGACCTTGGACAATAAAAGTAAATTGATGCTGACGGCCATCGATTTAATGGCTGAAAAAGGATACAAAGGTGTATCGACTAAAGAAATCGCCGCAGTAGCAGGTGTCAGCGAGATGACCTTGTTCCGCAATTTCGGAAGCAAGCAGAATCTGCTTGAGCAAGCCGTTGATCGTTATCATTACTCAATTGAAATGGAAAAGCTTTTTAAAGAGAACATCAAATGGGATTTGAAAGAGGACCTGTTTACGATTTGTCGAATGTACCATGAAATCATGCAGGGTAACCGTAAATTGTTTATTATCGTCTTGAGTGACAACGAATTGGTTGGCATCCGCGAGAAGGCAGAAAAGCATCCACGTAAATTTTTGGAATTGTTAACGAAATATTTTGATAAGATGCAAAGTAAGAACAAAATGATTTCTACGGACTCAGAAACCCAGGCGATCACGTTTATGTGGATGAATTACGGTGCTTTCATGTCACAGCTGTTTAGTGCGTCGGTTACTAAAGTTACGATGCAAAATTTTATGAGTTCGAGTATCGAGCTATTTGTTAAGGCATTGACTCCATAACTTATTTGCTCAATATGTTAGTTAGTACTAACAAACTTGATTTGAGAGGTGCAGGGATGAATAAAAATGAAAATGCTCGTATGGTTGGACAAACCGCATCTGTTGGTTTTCAAGTAGGAGTTCGGAGGACGATGCCGATTTCGCCAACACAGGCATGGATGTTTCTTACTTCCCCTGAAGGTTTGAAATTATGGCTTGGAACTGTTTCGTTCCGTACATTCAAAGACGGGGACAACTTTCAATCCAATGAGGGAATTACAGGGCAATTCAGGGTAGTTAAACCGTTGAAACAAATTCGCTTAAAGTGGCAAAAGAAAGGATGGGACAAACCATCTACTCTGCAAATCCGGTTAATATCCGATAAATCTGACAGAACAACCATCAGTTTTCATCAAGAAAACTTGGATCAGCCGGATAAACGGGAACAAATGAAGCTATATTGGGAAGACGTATTGACCGTAATGAGGGAAAAAACAAGTTATTCCGCTAATCATATTAAGGAGGCGAATACATATGAATAAATTCAGCCATATTGATCTTCGAGTGACCAATCTGGAAAATGTACTGCCTTTTTACGAAAAAATTCTTCCAGAATTGGGATTTACTCGTACCTTTCACAGTGCAAATTGGAAGGTGTTTGCCACTGAAGAAGAACTTCCTATAGCCCCATATTTTGCTATTACCGAGGATGCAGGCCATAATCCGAATGAGAATTTAATTGGTTTTGGGCGAATGATCGGGTAGAAGTAGATCGTATTGCTAAACTAGTAAAAGAAAATGGCGGGAATATAAACAGTGGCCCTCAGCTATTCCCAATTAGCCCAACCTATTACGCCGTATATTTCGAAGATCCTTGCGGAAATAAATATGAAATGGTTCATCGCTTAAATTAGTTCTTATCCAATCTGTTATGGATAATGAAATCGGTTTACGCTGTAGATCGCTTGTATAGCATGCAAGAGATCATCGGTTCGCCCCCGCTAGTCCCATCAATACCTTTAATTCAGATTGCAGAGATGCCGTTTTATGTTTTGATTTTTAAAAGTACTTTAGTCACGTTGAGTGCGTGGCGAAACTAATTTTATAATAACTTGAAAGAGTCTGTTTCTTGTTGGAAATGGGCTCTTTTTTTGTATCAACCTTGTGAAAAGTGAGATCCAAAGAATCGTACATAATGATCAAATTAGTTTAGCGTTAACAGAAGGTATTAACGTTAAATATGTAGAAACTGTTAATTATCAATGATATGGAAGAGGGATTAAAATGTCAGAAATAATAATGCAAAATAAGACTATTAGAGAGCTGGATGAATTAAAGCTAGTAGGTTTTCGAGTCTTGTGTTCGGGTGATCAATATAAAGTTGAAATACCTAAGGCATCCTTACGATTAAGTGAGCGAATTAGTGAAATTAAACATGTTGTTAATCCATTGCAACAATTTGGAGCATTTGTTGTAGAAACGGAAGATGCTAATGAGGATGGATATTGGGTTTGTGTTGAAGTAAAAGAGTATGAAAATATTCCAACTGATATGGTAACCCTTATAATACCACCTCAAAAATATGCTGTTATAAGATATAAAGGTCCTAACTATAAAATAATGGATACATATAATGATTTACATAAATGGATTGAAGAGAACAATCATTTAAGGCTAAAAAATAAATGGCATTTAGAAAAGTTTCATTCTTGGGAGGATACCGAAAAAGTAGATGTAGAGCTGTTAGACACAATCGTTTGAACCAAGAAACAAAAATCAAATTTAATGGGTATCGTTCGATCATTATTCAACATGGAATATATCATTTAAACTACCAGACAATGTTATTGTTGAGAGTTCATATTAATTTTATATGTATCATTTTTTCTATTATTAAATATCTAACTAGATTCATATATTTTTTGACCAATTTAACAAAATAAGCTTTTGCTAAACCCAACCGGATTTCGTATGAAAAATCTTTTTACCAAATCTGGGTCTTTTTCATGCAACTATTACCACGGAAGAGTAAGAATATTGTCATATTTTGCAATTTATTCTATAATTTATGGTAATTATAGTAGATTATAGGGGGTTCTATGTTTAACAAGATAGGTTTTAAGATCATTCTTTCTATATGTCTTACTTCAATTATAACGGCACTGGTTGTTGGAGGTGTTAGTTTATATAAAAGTAAGGAAGTAGTTCGGAAGGAATCTTTGGATAAAATTCAGTATATGGCTATAAGTCATAGCGAACGGTTAAATAAATTATTGAAGGAAACAGAGGGTTCTGTCAAAGGGCTAGAATTGCTTGCTTCAAGTACTTTTGATGTAAACAATATAAATAATCCGGAGTATCTTGATGTATTTTCATCTCAAATTGATTCATCAGTAAAATATATTAGTGAAAATACAAAAGGGATTATGGCTAGCTATGTTTACCTTGATGCAGAACGCTTCAATGGATTATACGGATCTTGGTATTTGGATGACGAAGGTGTAGGCCAATTCGAAAAGCAAGTAGATTTAGGTTCAATAGAAGATTTTCAAGATCCAAATAATTCGGATATGGCATGGTATTTTAAACCTATGCAGGAAAAAAGAGGAATTTGGAGTGAACCATACGTTGATACAGATTTAAATATTAAAATGATTACCTTTTCGATGCCCCTAATGAAAAATGGTGAACCTATCGGGGTAGTTGGGATGGATATTAAGTTCGATCTTTTTGAAAAGGCTGTTAGTAAGATTAAAATCTATGATTCTGGTTATGCATTCTTAGTAGATTCAAAGTATCAATTTTTAGTACATCCCACTTTTACTATGAAGGATAATCTTAAAACTTTAAACAACGGTGAAACAAAAATTATTGCTTCCGCAATGGAAAAGAAACCAAACGACATAGTTCATTATAAATTTAATGGAGATGAAAAAGTATTAGGTTATTCGAAGCTTGAGAATGGCTGGTATTTGAGTGTCGCTCCAGTTCAAAAGGAGATAGAACGAAATATAAATCAAATCACATTATGGATAATCGGGATAATTATTGGCTCGATTCTTCTTATTATTCCAATTGGAAGTTTGATAGCAAGAAAGATTTCTGGACCAATAAAACATCTATCCAATGCAATGTTACAGGTATCTTCAGGAGATTTAACACAATCAATATCAAAAACATCGAATGATGAAATAGGCATTCTTACCGATTCCTTTAATACAATGACTAAAAATTTGAAAGATATGATTCATTATCTTAGAAATTCATCTCAAACGGTATCACAATCTGCAATGGAATTGAACTATGGTACAGAAAGTACTTCCCAAGCGATTGAGCAAATAACAAGAATGATACAAGAAGTGGCAAGTGGATCTAAAACGCAGCTAGTAAGTATTGAAAAAGGTAAAGCGATTCTTCAAAATCTTTCTGATATCGTGGATGCAGTAACAAGTAGTGCTGAACAAGTAACTACTGCATCAAATCGTACTTCTTTGCTTGCTTTTGAGGGAAGCCGAGATGTCCAAAGAGCTGTTGAACAGATTGATTCAATCAATATAAGAAATACACAATTAGCTTCTACCGTAGCATTACTAGGTGAAAGATCCAAAGATATTGAATCGATCATTAAGGTAATTACAGATATTGCGAATGAAACGAATCTGTTAGCTTTGAATGCTTCCATTGAGGCAGCAAGAGCTGGCGAGCATGGAAAGGGATTTGCAGTTGTTGCAGATGAAGTAAAAAAACTATCCCAACAATCTACAGAATCATCCCAAAAAATAGCCGATTACATTCGATTAATTTTAACCGATATCCAAGAGGCGATTGTCTTTATGGATTTAAGTACGAAAGAAGTAACGCAAGGTAAAGAAACAGTTCATACAGTTGGAGAAAGATTTGAGCATATTAAAAACTCCGTGGATCAAGTAACCAAACAGATTCGTGAAGTTTATGCGGTCACTGAGGAAATTTCTAATAGTACGAACCTTACAGATGCTATTAAACAAATCGAAGAAGTAGCATTATTAAATTCCAATGATACTCAAACAGCATTTTCTTCAACAGAAGAACAAGTAGCCTTAATGGAAGAAATAGCGGCTTCTTCTGAATCACTCTCTACGATGGCGAAAGAGTTAGAGGAATATTCTAGTCGATTTAAAACAAATTAGAGGGTTTTGTCTAGTCCTAGGAGGACTGGAGTTCAGTCAATCTAACTAAAGGAATTTGTAGAAAAGATTTTTTTCGCTTATTTCACAAACTAGATTGATTTGAACTTTTGAAAAATCAAATAGACGAAAAGTATACGCACTTACTTCAGATACTTGGAAATGCCAGGAAGATTTGTTGATGTAGGTGAGCTATTAGATGTATATCAAAAAAGGGAAGAACAAAATCGATCAGAGTTGAATAGTGTGGCGAATTTTGACAATGTAGTACTATATGACTTAGATTGAAAAGAAGCTTAATCCATGCATCATGATTGAGCTTCTTTTCATTTACATTCAGAAATGATAAATGTCCAAATATACTTGTGTTTGATAATACGTTATTAAGCATGATATAAGTGTAAAGAAGTGTAACATTTGTTTTGACCGAGAGTTTGAAGTTGTATCATATAGTGAGAGGATTTGGATTTGAAATGATAGATAATTTTTGGCGTGATTTACCACGACCATTTTTTGTACTTGCACCAATGGAAGATGTGACAGATGTTGTTTTTCGTCACGTAGTAAGTAAAGCTGGTCGACCGGATGTATTTTTCACAGAGTTTACAAACTCGGATAGCTTTTGTCATCCAGAGGGCATGAAAAGTGTGCGCGGTCGTTTGCTTTTTACAGAAGATGAACAGCCAATGGTGGCACATATTTGGGGGGATAATCCCGAATATTTCCGTCAAATGAGTATTGGCATGGCAGAGCTAGGATTTAGAGGCATCGATATTAATATGGGCTGCCCTGTACCGAATGTGGCATCAAGAGGCAAAGGGAGTGGCCTTATTCTGCGTCCAGACGTTGCGGCAGAACTTATTCAGGCAGCAAAAGCCGGTGGATTGCCTGTCAGCGTGAAAACACGACTTGGCTATAAGGAAGTAAATGAATGGGAGGAGTGGCTAACGCATATTTTAAAACAGGATATTGCGAACCTTTCTATTCATTTACGTACAAGAAAGGAAATGAGCCAAGTAGATGCGCATTGGGAGCTAATTCCGGAAATCAAAGAATTACGTGACCGCATCGCACCCAATACGTTACTAACAATCAATGGAGACATTCCTGACCGTCAAACTGGGCTGAAGCTTGCAAAGCAATATGGTATTGATGGCGTTATGATTGGACGAGGTATTTTTAAAAATCCTTTTGCTTTTGAAAAAGAACCAAAAGAGCATAGCAGTAAAGAATACCTTGATCTGTTAAGATTGCAGCTCGATCTTCAAGATCACTATGCGGAGGCACTGCCACGTTCCATCACAGGGCTTCATCGCTTTTTCAAAATTTATGTCAAAGGATTCCGTGGAGCAGGTGAATTAAGAAATCAATTGATGAACACGAAATCAACAGATGAAGTGCGTGCATTGCTTGATAACTTTGAAAAGAATGTTGATGGGTCGAAAGACAGTGAAATGATGTAATTCTCAAAAAAGTTAGAGTAAAAATGAATCTCATCAACTCATGTGTACTTATTTTTTTCAGTTTCAAGTTCCTTTACAGCTGACAGTTTTGTTTTAATAAGTCTGTTTTCGTAAAAGAAAAAGGTTTTAAGAATGTAATTCGCCCACCAGCACTCTTGTGTTGCCATACACACTTTGCACATGTGAAGTGTGTATCACGGCTCATTTAAAGAAAGGCTGCTTCACTCTATATTTAGTGTGTTGCTTTTTTCACAATTTTTATTAAATAGTAACAAAGAGATCTTGAATATCAATAGTCACATCGGAACCCATTAAATGGTAGAAACCTCCTTATCAAGTTTTTGATTAGCTTAACTATCGAGTATGTTTTCTTATGACGGGAATACTATCCTAAAGCTTGTAAGAAGGGAGTAACCATGAAAACGATTAAGCCGATTAAATTAGGTTCATACAGAGAAGAGACTAGTGAACAATTAACTTCAGCAGAATTGGGTAAACTATGGGCTACCTACATGGGAAACAGCATGTCAACATGCATATTAAGTTACTATCTACAACATGTTGAAGATAAGGATATAAAAATTTTATTAGAAAATGCATTAAAATTAAGCACGGATTTTTTGAATACAACTAGAGGTATATTTCAAAAGGAAAACTTTCCTATTCCTATAGGTTTTGGAGACGAAGACGTAAACCTTGGAGCTCCTCGTTTATTTCAAGATCAATTTTATGTCCATTATTTGAAATATGTTGCAAAAGCAGGAATGAGTATCTATAACGTTGCAGTACCACTTATGATTAGACAGGATGTTAAAGAATTCTTTCGGTATTGTATGGATGCCACAATGGACTTAATGGAGCAAATCATTGAAATATTAATGTATAAGGGATATATTATAAAACCTCCTTTAATTCCAATACCTGAAAAGGTGGAGTTTGTTCATCAGGACTTTTTAAATGGTTTCTTGGGACATGTGCGCCCTTTACATGCATTGGAAATTGCTCACCTTTACGATAATATTGAAAATAATGTTACAAGCAAGGCGCTCATTATGGCATTTGCACAAGTTGTAAAGGATGAAAAGATTAGAAAATTGTTTGAGTGGGGTAGGGATACGACCTCTAAAAAAGTTGAACTATATATGAAAAAGCTGCATGATGAAAATCTACCTTCTCCTTCTTTTGTGGATGATTTGGTGACGACATCAACTTTTTCACCCTTTTCAGATAAGTTAATGTTATTTCATAAAATGGATATGTTCTCAATGAAAATGAGAGCATTTGGAAATTCAACTGCTGTTAACGGAAGGCATGATATTGGGTTGATGTATTCCAAATCGTTATTAAAAATCTCGCAATTTGTTGAAGAAGCAGCGAAAATTTTTATTGAAAGAGGCTGGATGGAACAACCGCCATATGCAGTTGATAGAAATAATTTAGCTGTAAGAAAGAATGGTTTGAGCTGATTGTGTAAGCAGTACGGATTTTTATATTAGCTTAAATTGGCGGTGGATGCCTTATATGGATTTGGCAAACGAATCTAATTAAACAAACTTGAATAGGTCTGCTTTCTTATCGGAAGCAGGCTCTTTTTTTCTTATCAAATTTTTGGAAGGTAACTGAAATCTACCCTTTTACAATTTGTGGTATAATCAACATGCAAATAGTATAAAGGGGGATTATGTTTTGAAGAAACAGTTTTACATAAGCACCTTGGTTGTAATGCTTCTAGTAGCATTTATACCAATCCAATCAATTGCCCATCCAGGAGCAAAAGATGAACTTGGAGGACATTTTAAGAGAGCAGATTGTACATATCTATTACATGAGCCGACAACTCTTGCAAAGTCTGCTAAAAGTATTCAAGAATTAATCGATCTAATAAAAAAGAACAATAGTAATAATCAGTGTGCTGAAAATCTTAGTCCAAATACTATTGATTTAGAAGGATTTACTTTCCCTAAATCCAATGCTACAACCCCTAAAGTAACAACGGCAAAACCAGCTGCAAAGTCTATTCCTACAACAGGAAAACTGCAATTAGGAAAACAGTACGTTGCTACATTAGATAAATGTACGGATGGCGATACCGCTAATTTTAAAGTAAATGGAAAAATATATAAAACTCGTTTCCTATATATTGATACACCTGAAAGTACTACACAAATTGAACCATTTGGCAAAGAAGCTAGTCAATATACATGTAATTTTCTAAAGAAAGGTAAGAAAATCGTATTAGAAACAGATGGCAAATCACTATATGATAAATATAATCGCCTTCTTGCCTGGGTATTTGTTGATAATAAACTGCACCAAGAAGAAATAACTAAAGCAGGTTTAGTTGAGGGTTTCTATGATTATGGCAATTACAAGTACGAAAAACGTGTTGTCACTGCCATGTCATTAGCAAAAAAGAACAAAAAAGGTATGTATACTAAGAAATAGGCAAGGAACTATTTAGTAATAATTTAACTTTGTCACTCTCAAAAACTTGGGGGTGATTTTTTAGTAAATCCAAGAGGGCGTTTCTTGTGGCACAAAAATGTTTGGCTTTATATAGATTTAAACCATAAATACCGTCCCCGTTGTTAAAAAATTTGAAGCCATTCTACTTGTTAGATCGTCAGAGTTAGTAAAGAGAGGATTTCAAGAGGTGAAAGCGATGCAGAATGATTCGGCAGAAAGACGAATAGCGTTAGCCGCAAGCAATGAAGCCAAGCTTGAAGGACTGATGGATGCATACGGTGACCAGGTTAAATATCTGATCTATTCATATGTTAAGGATTGGGGAATAACGAGTGATCTAGTTCAGGAAGTATTTGTGTCTGTTTATATGAAGCTTGATGGGTTTGAGGGCAGGTCAACTTATAAAACATGGATCTATTCTATTGCCATTAACCGCGCAAAGGATTATTTAAAAAGCTGGCATTTTCGCCATATGGCTGTAGCGGAGAAAGTTGCTTCCTTTATAAAGGATAGCAGCAGGACTCCTGAGGATCTAGCTATTGAAAATGATACGCACAGGGAACTTTTAAAGACTGTCTGGGCTCTTCCAATTAAGTACAGGGAAGTTATTTTGTTGCATTACTATCAAGAACTATCTGTTTCGGAAATAAGCGAAGCACTCGGCTTTCCACTCAAGACAATAAAGACACGATTATTTCGAGCCAAGGAAAAAATCAGGAAAACATATATTCCAGTAGAGAGGGGTCGCCATTATGAATCTATTTAATGAGGAACTTAAAAGTGCATTGCTCGGTAGCCTTCCTGAGGAATCGCGCCTATCTCAACTAGAAAGACAACAGATTAGGGATAAGGTCTACGCTTTAAAAGGGAAAAAAAGGCGTAAATCACTTAATCTTTTTCCGAAACTGATGACAGCTGTTGTTTTTACTACTCTTCTATTTGTAACAACAGGGCTTGTCGGTACCGAGCTTGGGTTTTTTGGAAGCGGAAGCGGATCTCAAGATGTGCCTTTTTACAAAGGTCTTGAAAAAGGTGATAGGGTGGGTAACTGGGAGCTAACATATAAGGGACTAGCAGATGCGGACCATGAAGGTTTAATGGAAGCGCATTTTGAAGGAAGGGCACTTCTATCTGGCAATCTTGTTTATTTGGAAGATGAGGAGCAAAGGATGGTTTTTATTCCTGACCAAAAATCGGCTTCATTACTTCCTGTAAATAATAGCACTTTAGATGAATTGACATTCAAAATGGGAGAACAAATGTTGTTGGCAAATATATATGGACTTAAGCCTGGTTCAAAGTTGGAGAAGGCTGAATTTGAAATAAAAGGCTATACAGCTTATATGAAACAAGAGGAAAATGTAGCGGATGTTATTCACCTAGATATAGAAAGTCTCCCACCGGAACCCGAACATATTTATACAGATTGGTCCATTTTGAAAGGGAAGAATGGAGAACTTGTATTAGAGGATCCTTTACTAAAAGTATATAACCAATATTCCGAGACACGGGATGACAGTTTGCTTGCCACCTTAGAACCATTCTCTATATTCATGCTGTATTTTTATGCTGAAGAAAGAAGTGATTATCGAATTCAGTATGGGCTCTACGATGATAATCCCGAAATCTTCAAGCCGTTTGCGTCTCTTGAAGAATATATAAAGGAATCGGAAAAAGCAATAAACAAAGAAGGCAAGAAACAGCTTCTTCAAAAAATACGCAGCACATCCGTTATGACTGAGGAAATCATCGGTGATAGGGAAGCTGTAATCTGGATTTCAAAAGAAGAAGGTCACCGCCAAGGCTTCCCACTTACTAGGGATGGAAAAGGAATTTGGAAAATAAATTGGATGCCGGTTCATTAGTTGGAGTACAGAACCTTTCAGGGCTGTGAACCTTAATGATTGTAAATGTTTTCAGTTTTTCATACTAGTAGTACCAGTTATAAGTTGTGTTTGCTAATACACATCTTGTTCTGGTACTTTTTCATTTTCGATACCAATTTTTCTACAATAAGAAATTCAGAAGATGTGAATGGCTATCAAGTTTCTCGAAAGTCTAATCTAAGTTTTATGAAATTTTATACATTTATAAGTATTATTGTTAGGAAATGTAGATACTAATGTATGATTTATTGAGCATCGATTCAAAATCATAGTCAAATCGATATGGGCTATTGGAGGAAATATGGCAATTATTATTTTTTAGTATTTTAATTAAAAAAATGAAGGTTATCGGCATAGGTGGAAATATAATCCAAAATAGCTTTAATAATATGAATAGCGAATATCTTTATAAAAGATATAAGTATAAATGAAATGATTCTCAATTAATGGTCATACTATTCTTATGTTAAATTTATTGGAGTTGAAAAAATGGTAGTTCATTCCCCGAAATTAACATCATCTGAAATTTCGATGTTATGGAGTACATATATTGGTGATACAATGGCTTTTTGCGTTCTTAGTCATTTTAAGCAGACTTGTGAAGATAATGATATTATACCTGTCATAGAATTTGCTATAAACTCAGCGAAAGATCATATCGTGCAAATAACTGAAATTTTTACTAAAGAAGGTATTCCGATTCCAAATGGATTTGGTGAGCAAGATGTGAATCTTCAAGCAAAAAAACTCTTTTCTGATATAACGTATATGCGCTACTTGAACCATATGGGTAAAACCGGATTGAATTCATATAGCTTAGCTAAGTCTATATCTGCACGAAAAGATATTCGCAACTTGTTCAAACAGTTTTCTGATCAAACTGAAACATTATTTGATCGAAATGTGGAATTAATGCAAGAAAAAGGTGTTTTTATCCGTTCTCCTTATATTTCATATCCAGATAAATTAGAATATATAACTGATAAGAAATTTCTTGGAGGACTGCTTGGTCACCGCAGACCACTTCTTGGAATAGAAATTGCTCATGTCGGTATAAATATAGAAGTAGCAAATGTGGGGAAAACCCTTCTATTAGGATTTAGTCAAGTAGCTCAGTCAAAAAAATTAAGTGATTACTTTAAAGATGGATACGAAATCGGAAAGAAATTGGCAGAAGATTTAATGATAAAATTGAAAGAAGACGATAATTCTTACCCATCCATTTGGGATTCTACTATTACTAATAGTACAGACGCACCATTTTCAGATAAGTTAATGTTATTTCATGCGAATGCCCAAAGTGGTGTCGTAATTGGTGATTTTGGACTGGCCATTGCGGCATCACTTCGAAAAGATTTATCTCTCACATATGAAGGATATCTTATTAAAATAGGAGCTTATGCTGAGGAAGGGGCAAGAATATTAATTGATCATGGCTGGTTCGAAAAACCACCTCAATCATTAGATAGAGAATCATTACGAAATCAAAACAAATAATAAATATACTATGTTCATCTGTTCGATCTTGAAAAATCATGTTCAGATTTTCGGTAACCAAGCATTAGATAGTTTTTCATCGGAAAGTTGAAGTTGTCTAATTTGACCCTAAAATAAAGGAAGAGGAGAAAATGAATCGTTTTTATCCTCTTCCTTTTGTATGCTTTTGGTTTGTCTTTAAAAGGAGGGCTCTATTTTAATCAGTCCTTTAAATCGGGTTAAGTTCTAAAGTTCTTGATAATTCTTTCAAAAGAGTAAAATAAGTAGTCTATTTTAAATAGACTACCAATCTTTATTATTGAACAATAGTCAGATCTGGTATTTGTAAATTTTCTACATCAAGTATAGTATTTTTCTTTCCGTTAAGTGTTTTTTCGAGGAAAGACAAGATCACCATGTTGGTCAGTTTATTAATGTCCGTTATTTTAGTTTCTGCTAGATGTGGAACTACATAGTCTGGCGTGCTAAGGTACTGCTGCAACAATGGTGAGTCTGAAAAGTTCATATGTGTTGCTCCAGCAATTGTAATATCGTATGCAGGGCCAGAAACCGCTTGCTGGTATCTAGTGCTAAATAATTTAAATAATTCTTCAACCTGCTTACGAAAATTTTCAGGCACTGCTTGCGGTATTTCTCCATTAAGTTGTTTTGCATGATCCTCCGTTTTAATAAATGCAAAAGGTTTTGTCATTTTACCTGTTTTACCTGAAAGACCCACTAAAGAACCATCTATATCTATGGCAGATTTAATTTTTGGTTCTACCTGCAAGGCTCTTGCTGCTGCTGCCCCCCCTAAGGAATGACCAATAGCCGAAATTTTATTTAAATCTAATCTATTTTTAAAATTTGGTGTCTTTTCATGTAAATTTAATTGTCCCAACTTACTAATGACAAATTGAATATCCTTTACCCATAATTGATTCATATCAGCATCATCTTTTTTATGATCAAAAAAATTAGGCTGATAATCGTTTGGAATAAATTTACCGTTAGTAAATTCGGTTCCTAGAGCATAATGAGAGTGTTCAATACTAACGACAATAAATCCATGGCTTGCAAGCTCACGAGTAATCGTTTGATAATTCCATCTGCTTTGCATATTACCGTGTGAGAATAATACGATTGGATATTTGGCTTTTTTGTTTGACAATATTCCGTCTTTATACGACTGAGTGTTTATTTTATTGATATCAGAAAATTTTTTCTCAAATCCTTTGCTGGTTATCATCTGTCCAATTCCCTTTTCGGTAGAAGGAATATATTTCTCTATTACTTTTCCTTTTCCACTATCAATTGGATACCAAAACTGAACCATCAGTTCTCTATTATCATTAGGGTCTGGTGTTAACAGGTCCTTTCTAGATGTATCTACCCAATCAAAGTTTGTCGTTCCTACTTGGTAAGAACCACTAGTTTTAGGTAAAACAGGAACAGGAATAGACTCGGTTACGGAATTGGTGGTTACTGTTTCCCCCTTATTATTAATTTCTGCATTTCCAGTTGTACATACACTTGTAAGTAAAGCGCATGTTGTTATGATACTGAATATGACTTTCTTCATTTGACTTCCTCCTCATTTGTGTGTGGGTATTCGTTTTATGTTCCAGTATGTACAGACTTTATTGTAAATCCTCTTCGTAGGGGAGAAACCGCATACTTACTGAGAATTTACCGCAAAAATTCTGCGGGAGGCCAAATAAAGATAATATAGGGATTCCAGACTTGTTCAACAAATGAAGTTGGAAGTAAAGAGGTTGAAAAAGGTTGCCAATTTAATAAAAATTATAGGCCTCCCAGGTGGTTATTTTTTTGCCGAAAAAATCTATGAGATAAGCAACAAAATGCTGCGGGCTCACCCAAAAAGATTGCGGTTTCTACCTATTAAAGCTCCTATAAAATAAAATTATTAGAAGAAATATCAAGATTATTTCAGAGGGGATGGAGAATCTAATTTACCAATCAGAGTATGGAAAAGAGGAACTCATTCGACTTTTAAACACAATTGAGGCAAAAGTTAAGGAAATTAAGAGACTTATTGAGAAAGCTACTTATTGCGATGATGTGATTAGTCAAATCTCAGATATTCAGTCTGATTTTAATCGTGTAAGAAAGCAATTATTAGCTTGCCATTTTCATAAAAGTGTAGTTGAGCGACTTCAAGAGGGTGACATGAATGTTATTGAAGAGGTACTGATAACCATACAAAAACTTGTGAAGTAAGGGAGAAATTGTGGATGAATTTAGTAATATTTAAAGTGAAAGGGATGCCTACTCAACAATGTGTGAAGAGTATCGAAGGTACTAAATTATGGACATGAAAGAAGCGAATTTGCAAATCATCGGGATGACTTGTGCTGCTTGCGCTACAAGGATTGAAAAAGGATTAAGAAAAATGGATGGGGTAATAGAAGCTTCCGTTAACTTAACATTGGAACAATCAACGATAAAATATGATCCGGAAAAGGCTGACATCGAAGTTATAGAAAAGAAAATTAAGGATATAGGCTACGATATCGTTATGGAAAAGGCAGAGTTTCTTATTACCGGAATGACATGTGCAGCCTGTTCAACTCGAATTGAAAAAGGCTTAAATAAATTAGATGGTGTATCCAAGGCAAGTGTTAATTTGGCATTGGAAACAGCAACCGTAGAATATCATTCTTCCATGATTAATATTAATGATCTGATTCAGAAAGTACAAAAACTTGGCTACGGAGCAGAGAGTCAGTCAGAAGTAAATAAGGAAAAGGTGGATCCGCGTGAACAAGAGTTACAACGCCAGAAAGGGAAATTCCTTTTCTCCATGCTACTATCATTGCCAATGGCTCTTGTTATGTTTGCCAATATGGCGAAAGTTCCAGACTATTTAGGTGTTCAAGCTTTCTTCATGAATCCTTGGGTCCAACTAGCGCTGGCTGCTCCTGTACAGATAATCATTGGATTCCAGTTTTATATAGGAGCCTATAAAGCACTGCGAAACAAAAGTGCGAACATGGATGTGCTAGTGGCATTAGGTACCTCAGCTGCTTTCTTTTATAGCTTATATGAGACTATTAATTCCTATGGAAAAGGCACACCTATGCTAGAGGTTTATTTTGAAACAAGTGCGATTTTAATTACTCTCATTATTTTAGGGAAAATTTTTGAAACAAACGCCAAAGGCCGTACTTCGGAAGCAATCAAAAAGCTGATGTCGTTACATTCCAAGTCAGCCGTTGTGGAAAGGAATGGTCAGGAGCTAGAAATACTTCTAGAAGAAGTGATAGTTGGCGATATCCTTCTGATTAAACCAGGTGAGAAGGTTCCTGTTGATGGAGAAATAATTGAGGGTAGAACATCAATAGATGAATCCATGATAACGGGAGAAAGTGTTCCGGTGGATAAAACAATTGGAGACAAGGTCATTGGAGCTACAATTAATAAAAACGGTTTTATCAAGGTTCGTGCCACTAAAGTCGGAAAAGACACTGCCTTAGCTCAAATTATTAAAATTGTGGAATCGGCTCAAGGGTCGAAGGCTCCAATACAACGCCTGGCCGATCGAATTTCAGGGATTTTTGTACCGATTGTTGTTGGAATTGCAATCCTAACCTTTCTTATTTGGTATTTTTGGGTGACGCCTGGGGACTTTTCAGGGTCACTAGAAAAACTAATAGCTGTTCTTGTTATTGCTTGTCCATGTTCTTTGGGCTTGGCAACACCAACGTCAATTATGGCTGGATCGGGACGTGCTGCAGAATTTGGAATCCTGTTTAAAGGTGGAGAGCATCTTGAGATGACGAACCGTCTTACCAGTATCGTTTTAGATAAAACAGGAACGATCACAAACGGTGAACCCGTTTTAACGGACATCATTATTGATGGCGATTTATCTGAAGAAGATTTCCTGCAGGTAATTGGAGCTGCTGAGAAACAATCTGAGCATCCATTGGCTCAAGCCATTGTTCAAGGGATCAAAGAGAAGGGTATAATTTTAAATGAGTGCTCTGAATTTGAAGCAATTCCAGGATTTGGTGTAAAGGCGATTATTGGTGAAAGATTAGTCTTAATCGGAACACGTAGGCTTCTTACAGAGAATAGAGTACCGTTTGAGAAGGCAGCTTCCAAAATGGAGAATTTAGAACGAAATGGAAAGACAGCCATGCTAGTGGCTATTAATGGGGTTTATGTAGGAATCGTTGCGGTAGCAGACACCATTAAGACTTCTTCAAAAAAGGCTGTGAATCGTCTAAAAGACATGGGCTTAGAAGTTATCATGATAACAGGGGATAATCATAACGTTGCCCATGCCATTGCCAAACAGGTAGGAATCGATCAAGTTCTTGCAGAAGTACTTCCAGAAGGAAAGGCTGAACAGGTTAAAAAGCTTCAGGAGCATGGGAAATTTGTTGCAATGGTTGGCGACGGAATTAATGATGCTCCTGCATTAGCAGTTGCTGATGTAGGTATGGCGATCGGTACAGGTACAGATGTGGCAATGGAAGCTGCGGATATTACTTTGATGCGAGGAGACTTAGAGTCAATCGCCGATGCCATCCATATGAGTAAAAAGACGATCCAAAATATTAAACAAAATCTTTTCTGGGCATTTGCTTATAATACATTTGGAATACCGGTTGCCGCGTTAGGGTTCCTAGCTCCTTGGTTAGCAGGAGCTGCTATGGCTTTCAGTTCCGTTTCTGTCGTATTAAATGCACTAAGATTACAAAATGAAGAATTGAATATCAATAAATCATCCGGGAGAGAAAGAAATCCCAAAAAATGGGTAATACCAGCAGTTCTATCCATAGTCGTTATCTTTGGTGTTTATTTTATCTATAACAATTTGGTAGAGGAAACGAAACCGAAACAACAGATACCAGTGCCTGCAAAATTAGAAGATTGATATCACGCAAGATTTTTTCGGTTCACAGTATGTGAATTTTAGGTAAACTAGGAGTGAAAAGCCAAAATAGGTGGTGTTTTTATGAAAAATAACCAAGAATTATTTCAAACAGTCCTAAATTATACAAGTGATATAATTATGATCGTTGATCGAAATCGACACATTGTATATATTACCCCAAATTCATATGAGTACACTGGTTATGGTCCAGAAGAATTACAAAATAGGGATACTTTTTTTATGGTTCATCCTGAGGATAGAGAATATTTGGAGCAAAGGCATAAAAACCTGCTTAATTCTAAGCAGAGTAATTCCTCGGAATATCGAATTGTTAAAAAGAATGGTGAAGTACGGTATTGCGAGTGTAAAACGACACCACTCCCAGATACAGAGAATTACCTTCAAGTTGTTTCTACTAGAGATATTACAGAAAGAAAGTTGATGGAACTTGAACTTGAACGCCATAAGGATCGTCACGAACTTTTGCAAAAAAGCCTGAGAAACTTTTCTCATGATCTTTCTTCCGTTATGAAGCATACTGACTTGGAAGAAAGACTAATGAAGGAACTTGAAGTTACACTACCATTCTCAAAACCTTCAATACTTAAAATGAATCCAGAGAATGAGAATATCCTTAAACTACAAGATTTATCAGTTGGAAAAATCGAGACAGTCTCTGACAAGGTTATTATAAAAATAGGTGAAAAACAAAAGAAGCTGTATGTCCTTTCGATTGAGGCTAGTGCCATTCATGAAAAAATGGATTTCATTTGGTTGGAAACGTTAGCTTATTATACTATTATGGTTTTTGAAAATTTAAATATGATTGAGGGTTTAATGAATCAACTAGAAGATGCGTTGCAGAGCAGGGAAACACCAAAATGGGTGTTGCGAATGATGTTTAATCTGCAGGAACAACAGCGTATGACATTATCAAGTGACTTGCATGATACCGTTTTGCAGGATCAAATTGATTTATACAGAAGGATGGAATCTCTTCTGGGTCGTTATGAAATAAAAGCGGAAGCCAAAACTAAGCTTAAAGACATAGAACAAGGTTTATTGGATATCATCCACGATATTCGGATGACTTGTAATAATTTACGTCCGCCTCTATTAAGGGAATTGGGACTTGAAAGATCTTTGCAAAATTTATTTGAGCATATTCAGGTTAGCTCCACCTATAAAGTTATTTTTACTGCGGAACAGATTTCAACGTTACATCTTAGTGAAGAACAAACAATTGCCATCTACCGAATGGTTCAAGAATTGCTTCATCACGCAGATGAGAACTCAAGAGCGAATCTCATTAAATTCAATCTTTATAGTGAGAATGACTCATTAATAATGGTGTACAGTGATGATGGGATTGGGCTTGTTGAGCATGCAACTGATCCATCCATGCACCATTTGGGGTTAACAAGTATAAGTCAAAGAGCGAAAAGTCTAGGAGGGAAAGTTGAGTTTCGGTCAGAAAAGGGAAGTGGATTAATCGCTACCATTGAATTACCTATTAAAGAAAAAGGAGATTCGTTTAATGGTTAATATTTTAATTGTGGATGATCATTTATCCATCATAGAAGGAACCAAAATGCTTTTGGAACAAGAGCCAGATTTTTTAATCACGGTGGAAAAAAGTTCATTGAATGCGATGAATGTAATCAAGCTGAACCATTATGATGTATTACTTTTTGATTTGTACATGCCACAACTGAATGGACTTGAACTTGCAAAACAAGCGTTAGCCTATAATCAGGATTTAGTCGTATTAATATACACTGGCTTTGATATCAAACCACATTTTAATTTGTTGGTTGAAGCGGGAGTTTCAGGATTTCTGTCAAAAACTTCCTCAAGGGATGAATTAGTTTCAGGTATAAGATGTGCATTAAGGCAACAGGTCGTTCTTCCGCTTTCTTTAGTAAAGGAGTTAAGAAGACCAAGTATCATTCCCGATAGCTCCATTGCCAATGAAAAGGTTATGTTAACTTCAAATGAAGAACAAATACTTCAAGAACTTTCAAAAGGAAAAAGTACAAAGGAGATTGCCACAACTTTAGCGATGAGCCAAAGATCTCTAGAATATAACCTAACGACGCTTTACCAAAAGTTTGGGGTGAGAACTAGGGTGGATACCATTGCGATGGCCAAAAAGCTGGGTTTAATTCCAGAGGAAGAACTTAGATAAGAAATAACTAAATTTTGAGGTGAAATAATGTCAGTAAAAGCGATCAACCATTTATTATTTTCAGTGTCAAATTTAGAACGCTCTATTGAATTTTATAAAAATGTATTTGGAGCAAAATTGTTAGTGAAGGGTAGAAGTACCGCTTACTTTGATTTAAATGGTATGTGGCTCGCACTTAATGAAGAAAAAGATATTCCTCGTAATGAAATTAGCCAATCCTATACACATATTGCTTTTTCAATAGATGAAGAAGAAATTAATCATATGTACGATAAGCTATTGAAATTGAATGTGAGCATTCTTTCAGGTCGCCTACGAGATGAGAGAGATAAACAGTCCATTTACTTTATTGATCCAGATGGTCATAAATTTGAATTTCATACAGGTACTTTACAAGACAGAATGGATTATTATAGACATGAAAAATCTTATATGGAGTTTTATGATTAAAGGATTCTCTTTAATCAAGTAAAGAGTTTTCATGTTAGGGAGAGAAAGAAATTGAAAGTAGCTTTTTTGTTATATGAAGATTTTACAGCATTAGATTTCATTGGGGTTTTCGATCCAGTAACACGATTAAAAACAATGAGTTTTTTGCCAAACTTGGAATGGGATATTTGTGCTTTATCTAATCAAGTAAAAGATGGGACTGGACTTACTTTCACTCCGAATAAAATAGGCGGAAATCTTGAAACATACGATATGGTTATCGTACCAGGGGGATTGGGAACGACAAGATTAATGAATGATACTAATTTCATTAATTGGTTAAAGACTGCAAATAACTGTAAGTTAAAAGCTTCTGTATGTACAGGTTCATTATTATTTGGTTCAGCGGGTTTTTTAAATGGAAAAAGTGCTACGACTCATCCAAATGCATACGAAGTATTAAAAAAATATTGTACGGTGGTAGACAACAGAATTGTTGACGAAGGTTCGGTTATCACTGCTAGAGGGGTTAGTTCTTCCATTGATTTAGGTTTATATCTTTGTGAAAAATTAGCTGGACATAAAATTAAAGAACTAATTCGAACCCAAATGGATTATCGAACGTGTTAGTTCTTTGTTTCATTTATCATTTAATAGTTCAATAAAATAGTTTAACTAAGGGTTCTCGAACTGTAGACAAATCCGAAATATTTCGGACGTCTACAGCTTTTTTTGTTTATATGTTCTGCTCGCAGACTCCTCATTTTTTAATTTCAGCATTCATTTTGTGAAGATGCCTTCCATTTTGTTGCAAAGCAAATGAAATAAGTACCCAAGTAACACGGTTATCGTGTAAAATATTTGATAAGGTAATATCATCCAAATGGTGGTGGGAACTTGGAAACAACTCGTCATTTTAACTGGGAGTTTGAAACAATAACAAAGCATACGCTTGATATCATTATAATTGTAAATCAGGATCAGATAGTTAAATATGTAACACAATCTCTTGAAGCTATTCTTGGTTTTAGTCCTGAAGAATTCATTGGCAAAAATGCTTTTGATCAACTTCACCCTGAAGATCGGGAAAGACTAATGGCGGCACATCGAGAAGTGGTCATCACCAAGCAACCGAGAGTGGACGAATATCGTGTATTCCATAAGAACGGTGAAATAAAATATTTCGAGTCACGAGTCACTCTTATTCCTAATCAACTTGACAATCTTGTGGTGGTTTCGATTCGAGACATTACATCGCGGAAAAGGTTGGAAGTGGAGATTGAAAATAGAAAGAATCGCTATCAAAGCCTTCAATATAGCTTAAAAAAATATTCGCGGGATTTATCGACTGTCATGAATGTGTCAGACCTAAAAAATAGGCTTTTAAAAGAGCTACTAACGATGGTTCCGGAAGCAGAACCTAAAATGGTTATCTATCATCGTGAAGAGCATACTGTTGAAGGGGATTTGAACATAGGATTAAAGCCATCCTTGTCCACATTAGCTGTCGGTAAACTTCAGTATATAAACAACCAGATACTCATCTTAATAGGGGAGCGAAAGGATCAAGCTTGTATACTAGCCATAAATCCATCATCTATCAAAGAATTGATGGATTTGATATGGTTTGAAACATTGATTTACTATACGACAATGGTATTTGAAAGCTTAAATATCATTGAAAATTTATTGAACCAATTGGAAGAAGCACTCAAAAGGAACGAAAGACCACAATGGATTTTAAGACTATTGTTCAATATATCGGAAAAACAAAGGTTGGAATTATCAAGCGATTTACATGATACCGTATTAGGAAATCAATTAGAATTATACAAAAATCTTGAAACGATTCTTAAAGACTATCAGTTTGAGAATACTATAAATGAAGAGCTTAAGGGGATTATTCAAGGGTTATTAAATACAATCAACCAGATTAGAATGACTTGTAACGAGCTCCGCCCACCGTTACTTAAAGAATTGGGACTGGAAGCGGCTCTGGAAAATTTATTTGACTATACTCAAGAAATATCTACATTTAAAATTATGTTTACGACAGAAAATACAACAGAAGGTCTTTCATTAAGTGAAGAAGAAACAATCAGTATTTACCGTATCACTCAGGAATTACTAAACAATGCAAGTAAGCACTCTCAAGCAACTAATCTTCATTTTAAAATGACAAAACAAGAGGATAGTCTTGAACTCCAATATTCTGATAACGGAAAAGGACTTGATGTAGAAAGATTGACTCCATCTTTCAAGAGTATGGGACTTTCAGGAATGAGAGAGAGAGTTAAAAGCCTTAACGGCAGCATTGAGTTTCATTCAGAACCTGGAAATGGCCTCATTGTAAAGATGAAATTTCCTACTTCTATCTTGAAGAAAAGAGTAGTATGAGGGTCATTTTTCTAATTTTTATATTATCGATTTGGGAGATAGGCCACAATTAGTGGCTTATTTTTTTGTTTGAAAATAATGTTAAGACTATTCCTTACATGAAACTTCTTTTACGAGTTGGCGGTTGACATCAAAATATTTGCGGGAGTGACTCAATCCTTTGCGGATTTCCATTAGCTGTTCAGTTGTATGATAAGTGCATGGTTAATAAAAAGGAGTGACAAAGATGAGGAAATGGGCAGTAGCAGGAATGCTCTATGTTACGGTAGTAATCTTTGGTTTTCAGGCTTATAACAAATGGATCGCAGATGAGGAACAAGTGGCTCAAGCAGATATAGGAGATATGGGGGATATGCAGAATATGAAGGAAGCAGATAACGGAAGCGAGAAAACAGAATCTAGTGGTCATGAGGAATCATCGGTAGATAGTCACGAGGAGAATGAAGCTGAAGGCAGTCATGGACATGAAAGTAATCATTCTCAAAGTGAAGGTAGTCAAGTGAATGCATTTGTTTTCAATGATAAGGACATTATTAAGATTTTTCTAAAAGATAAGTCAGGAAATCCGGTTGATGATCTTAAAATCAATCACGAAAAGGTTTTTCATCTTATTTTGGTAGATGAACAACTACAGAAGTATTACCATGTACACCCTGAAAGAACAGCTAAGGGGGAGTTCGCTATTAAAAATTCTCTTCCAGATGGTTATTATAAAGCGTTTATTGATATTAAACCTAATAACTTTACTTATGAAGTAGAACCAGTTTCTTTTGTAGTGGGTACTCCTACATCGGAGAGCCATGGTCATGAATTGGTTCCAGACACTACTTTTAGTAAAACAGTTGACGGGGAGAAGG
The DNA here is from genome assembly GCF_042683745.1 of Bacillus sp. CGMCC 1.16607. Taxonomy (NCBI): domain Bacteria; kingdom Bacillati; phylum Bacillota; class Bacilli; order Caryophanales; family Bacillaceae; genus Bacillus; species Bacillus sp. CGMCC 1.16607. The sequence goes on along the minus strand of NZ_JBHUJX010000019.1, from coordinate 286,423 downwards.
TAACGCTTAATGTAAGTACCTTTAAGGCTAACACAAATGTAAAGCTTTCATTCGAATTGGATCAAAAGAATTTAACTCCCTATTTAGGAGCGATGGGTCACGTGGTCATACTAGATGAATACGGCAAGAAGTTTTTACATGTACACCCAGCAAATGATACTGAACCTCTTTTCGAAACGAAATTTGATAAGCCTGGTATCTACAAAATTTGGGCTGAATTTCAACAAAATGGTAGGGTCAGAGCGTTCCCATTTGTGATAGAAGTGACGGAATAGGTATAGAATTTGTAATCTAAGAGGACAGTTCCTTTGGCTCAAACTCTTGGTAAGATCAAGAGCGAGATTATAAGAACCGTCCCCGTTGTTCCGTTTGGATCCTCTCTTTTATATTAAGGACCACTTCTTGTAATAATCTTTTGAACTATATAAATTCGGTTAAGAGTTGGTTTACCTTGTCACGTTCTTCCCAAAAAGGACCATGACCGCTGTATTGGAATGGGGTGAGCTTGGAATTTCTTATTCTTTGATGGAGCTCCTGTGCTTGTGAAAACGGAATCACTTTGTCATGAATTCCGTGTATAATTAGAGTAGGCTTATCTATTTGGGGAAGATCTGTATCTAGCTTTTCGTCTCTTAACAGTTTAATAATAGCCGCAGTCGACCAGTTTGCAGCCTCTAATCCCATTTGGAAAAACCAGTCTGAAAATGCACCTGTAATATATTGAAAGAAAAAGGTATCCGTTATTCCCTGCATCATCTTTGGACGGTCATTTAAGGTTTCCTTTAATAGGTTATTCGCTGTTTCTTTTGTAAATCCAGTTGGAGCTGCAGCGTCAATAAGGACAAGCTTGGAAACTCCGTACCCGTTATAACGGGACATATATCGAATGGCGATTGCTCCTCCAGTAGAGTGGCCGACGAGCGCGAAATTGTCTAGTTGAAGTGCAGTAACAATCATTCGGATATCATCAGCCAATCTATTGTAAGTGTAGCCGCTAATCGGTTTATCCGATTTTCCAAAGCCTCTCCAATCTATGCCTATGCAGCGGTAACCCTTTTCTGAAAGAAAAGTAAACTGATATTCAAATTGCTTATGGCTAAGTGGCCAGCCATGTATAAATACAATCGTCTTGCTGCCAGCAGGATTAATATCTTCTACAAATAAATTTACACCTGGCTCCACAGGAACAAAGAATCCCATAACCATTCCCCCGTCATCATAACATTTTAAGGTTAAGATATTCATAGGAGGTAACATGGGTGAGTACCTATCTTTGTTATAGTACTGAGAGAATATATATTTTTTTTGAATCAAGATTATTTAAAAAATAAGGGGAAAATTTAATCAAGTATAAACATTTAACTCATAACTCGTGTACGATCATTTATCTAACAAATTTTTATATGAGTTGATAAAATAGACCAAATTGAGTATCATACCATAACAGTTTGCCATGTTTACGTTTTGGGATACGTGTTTGAAAATTCCATTCAGGAAACTGTTTAATGATCTGAACTTGATCACCAGTAGCAAAAGCAATAAATGATATATAATGATCTTTTGACATCGGATGGTCGCTAGAAAGAAACCATTCATTATCAACTTCTGTTATTGATAACTTTTCCTCATCTGTAGCTTTCTTCGCTTCTAATAATTCTAACTTTCTCCCACAGCAAGATATGGTTATATCTCCAGTTGCAAATACAATATTATGACATGATGGGCAGACAAAATAATTCGATTTTTTCATATTTCCTCCTACAAATTCATTCGACGATAATTCTCCATCTAATATATTTTCTATATTTACACCTAGTAAGGTAGATAAACTTGGTAATAGTGTGACATCTGGGCAGCCATACCCACGCTCCCATTTCGAAATCGTTCGATCAGAAATGTTCATCTGATCAGCTAATTGTTTCTGTGTTAGCCCTTTTTCCTTCCGTAAATGATAAATTAATTCTCCAACTTTACGATTATCCATTAATTTCTCCTCCTGCTCTAATTAATCATAGGGGTTTATAAGTTTGGTAGCAACAAACGCTCCGTAGAGTTAGGGACAGGGGTGGTGGGACCTGTCCCCCTGTCCCATTAAAAACTATCTTCTACCCCAACAGAAAACCCATATATATAAGAGTAAAAACGAACAGGGGTAGAAATCATTGGACAAACAAACTAGCAAGTTTAGATGGGTTGTATTTACTTCTGTATTGTTTACTTATTTATTAATGGCAAGTCAACGAACCGCTCCAGGGTTGATTACAGACCAGGTGATGAGGGATTTTCATGTAACAGCATCAACGATTGGGTTACTGACAAGTATTCAATTTTTTGTATACACAGGTTTGCAAATTCCAATGGGTATATTGGCTGATCGATTTGGACCTAATTTTTTTCTAATTACAGGTGCGATACTTACGGGTGTTGGTACTGTCGTTTATAGTCTTGGAACACATGAATTTGTCCTGTTTTTTGCAAGAATACTAACAGGAACAGGTGATGCGACAATTTGGGTTAATATGATGTTAATTTTGGGTCAATGGTTTAGTGTGAAGGAGTTTGTTCGATTAATTGGCCTGGCGGGAATGACGGGGAGTCTTGGTTTCCTATTGGCGACAGTCCCTTTCTCCGAATGGATTATCTTACTTGGATGGAGGGCTGCATTTTTATCAGCAGGACTACTATTATGTCTATGCGGGCTTCTCCTTTATTTTGTACTTTTGAAAAAACCAAAGCAAATCTTTCCGAACGAACTGGTATCTGTAAAAAATGAAACGCAACGTGAAAAAACATGGGTAATATTGCGAAGAATATTTTCGAACCGGCAGGCGTGGGCTTTATTTTTTTGTCACTTTGGGGTTGTCGGTGCGTATGTAGGATTTATTAGTTCATGGGCAGTGCCCTATGGGATGAATGTGTATGGAATGACTCGATCTGATGCCAGCCAACTTATTATGATTGGTTTGATCGGGGCACTAATAGGTGCTCCGTTGACAAGTTGGATTTCGAGTCGGTTAGAAACCATTAAACAACCGTATGTAGTTGTTCATATCACTATTTTACTAAGTTGGTTCTGCATTCTTTTATTTAATGGAAATCCACCACTTTTCATGCTAATTTTGCTCTTTTTTATCATTGGCTTTGGATATGGGGCAAGTGCTTTAACTTTTGCTGTCGTCCGCCAATCTTTTCCTATAACAGAATCAGGTATTGTTTCTGGGTTTGCTAATACAGGTGGATTTCTAAGTGCCGTCATGCTGCCAAGCATTTTTGGGCTTGTTTTGGATCATTTTCAGTCTGCGCCAGGTGTTACGAGTGATGGATACTATTACGGTTTTATCACTCCAGTTATCTTCTCAATCATTGGCTTGGTTGGAGTGCTTTCTATTAAGGAAAAGCGGCTAGAAGAAGAAAGGGAGCTTAGCCGTTAAGTTTGGCTTTATTAAATTTTTTTATGGTTTTATTTAAAGTGGTCATGCCGAACAAGTGATACTAGGTCTCTGACTCCGCTACTCTCTTCTATCGACCGTTTATCGGGGCTTACAAGCGCGCTTCCGCTTTTTAAGTATATTTTGGTTAGAATAATTCTGTACCTATCCATATTTAGAATTTCGGATTAAAGTTATAGAAGATTGGAGGAATCGATATGGAATCTTTTATTCGGACTGATCAGTATCAATTTATTAAATCACAAACGCAAATTCTCATAAATGGCTACGCAAGTGTAAATGACAAGAAAGTACTAAATGCACTGAAATCATTGGTGTACGATAAAGTCATCAATCTCTTTAATGATATAAACGTAGAACAAAAACAATTAATCGAGCCAATTATTGAAGTGACTGACTCTGTGAAAGCAGAAGAATATTTGCTGACATTAAAGCCATTTGTAATCCCATTTAAGAAAGTGACAGAACAAATCGTTAAAAAATTATTTCCAAAAGCGAAAAAGTTGAAGCAGCCATCTTTAGAGCAAATAGATTTAAAAGAACTTACTTATTTTGGCTGGAATGACAAAGGAAGTAATAAAAAATTCGTTATCGCCTTACTAGAAAATGAATTTATAGGCTTGCATGGTTCTTTCACACCATCTAGCAAAAAAGGAGTATGTACCATTTGCAACCGTCACGCCGAAGTAGGACTCTTTATGTCGGAAACAAAAGGTACAGCTCAAGGCACCTATATTAGTAGAGGGAACTATATTTGCCAGGATAGTATGAAATGTAGTGAAAATATAAAATCTCTTAAGAAGTTAAACGAATTTATTGAACTTCTAAAAAGCTAAAGGTTATAATAAATGGGAAGGAGTTTGTCTTATTGGAGGCAGACTCTTTTTTTAGGTAGGAAGTATAACTTTTTCGGACTTCAAAAATTGTCCAGCGCAAGCATCATAACCCTTAGTTATATTTTTTTCTTTACATTTTGAACCAGGATAGTTATAATTTTTATAAACTAACGTTAGTTAGTTTGTTGAGTAAATTAATATGGAGAATTATGTACAAAGTGGAGTAGACAAGAAGTTAAAAATGTTTAGTATCGGCAAATGAAAATAGACTGGGGGAGATAGGATGACACAAGCACGAATTTTGTCTGTGTTAATGATGAGAACGGTTTTTTTTCTGATTTTTGGTTTATTGATGATTGCTATTTTTTATGGTTTAGGGTCAGACAATGCAATGAAGGAAGCGGAGAAATGGTGGCCGTACCAAGCAATTCTAGCAAATATTGCGAGCTTCTTAGTTTTAAAGAGTTTATTAAAAAAAGAAGGGAAATCCTACAATTCAATTTTGCAATTCAAGAAAGGAAAACTTAAAAAGGATGTATGGAAAGGCTTACTGTATCTATTGATTAGTTTTCCTTTTGCTGCATTAGGGCTATATGGACTTTCTTATTTATTTTTGGGAGACGTTCAGCCGCCAACTAATATGATGCAAGCTATTCCAGTTGGTGCTGCCGTTATTGCAGTTATTCTTTTCCCAATATCAAATGCAATGGTTGAACTGCCTACTTACTATGGCTATTCTTTTCCAAGAGTGGAAAAAATGTGGGGTACTGTTTTAGCACTTATTTTAACAGCAGTCTTTTTGTCAGTTCAACATGGTCCGCTTCCAATTGTGTTAGATGGGCCATATATTGCTTGGCGGTTATTGGCATTTCTTCCGTTGGCATTTGTAGTCGGGTTCATTTTTCAAAGAACAAGGAATATTACACCATTGATCATTGCGCATTTTGTGATGGATTTTCAAATGGTAATGTATGTCTTATTTGCATCTTTAGGATTCCCTCTTGCCTAAAAGCTTTAAATTGAAAAGTTGTGTTAGTATTCATTGTTGATATTTGCAATAGTCCGAACTTTTGTTCTGTAATGTTGGTAAAAAGACGGTGCAAAGTGGGTTTAATCAGTGAACGTTAGAGACATTATTAAATCCATTCAAAAACTTAATCCAGGAGACAAACATCGTTTACGAGCGTATTTGATTGATGCTCTTACTGTGTCCTAGTCAGCAGGTAGCGTCGTGTTACAAGAAATAACTGAACGCAAGAATAAAGAAGGCTATCACTGTCCTGATTGCGAGTCTGAACATATTGTTCGAAATGGGAAATACACTACCCTCGTTGATTTTGTGAAGAAGTTGAAAAGCAACGCTATCTTTGCAAAGCTTGCAAAAAGACATTTACTGATCTTACAAATACCACTTTGTACTGAACTCGCCGTCTAAATAAATGGGTTAAATTTGTTGAATGTATGATAGATGGGTACTCTTTACGCAAATCGCAGAATTAATGAATGTTAATAATTCAGATGATGATTCTGATGATATTTCTTACGCTACTTTATTCTACTAGAGACATAAGCTACTATCTTCGTTAAATTAAATGGAAATCTCTGATTTTCAAGGTATTGTGGAAATGGACGAGACTTATTTTCTGTACTCTCAAAAAGGGTCTAGAGATATTAAAGACAGAGAACCTCGGGAACGAGGTGGAGCTGCCAAAAAACGTGGAATAAGTAATGAGCAAGTCTGCGTGTTAGTGGCAAGGGATATCGGGATAAACTGACCTTTTCTCAGGCATTAGGAAGGGGTCGATTAACTAAAGAGCAATTAGATAAAGCAATCGGACATAAACTTTCCAATAAAAACGTCATATGTACTGATTCTTGGCGGCCTTTAAAATTTATGCTACTGAAAAGGGAATGGTTATTCATCAATTCAAATCAGATGGTAAAGTCCGTACTAGAGGGATTTATCACATCCAGAACGTCAACAGCTCTCACAGTAGACTAAAAGGATGGATACAACCATTTAAGGGTGTTGCAACTAAGTATCTAAACAATTATCTTACCTGGTTTAAGGTAATGAAAGCCATTCATCACCAAAGAAGTGACGTTAATATAAGAGACTTGATGATTAAAGGAAATTTAATACCCAATTTGGAAACGTATGATACACTTAGAACATCGAATGTCGAGTTATAAGAATAGTTTCTTATTCAACTATCCTGAAAAATAGTAATGGTAAAAGGGCATTTTGGCAATACGAAACTAAACCCTATAAGATCCATTTTTTTTTGATAGATCAGGGTCTCGAATTTTTAGCTATATTTTTTTGACCATAATTACGCTATTGCTTCAACAGTTACTTTACAACCAAGAGTCTCTAATCGTTTGATAGATTGCTTGATCACGATTTCTTTCTTTCGTCGGTCAAAGTAATCTGCGCCCAACTCAATATAGGGGACTCTTCTGTTTAACATGTGATATGCAATTGTTAATATGGTATGTCCAACCGCAACTGCTGCGCGTTTTTTACCAACTCTTGCCGCCAAACGTTGGTATTGGGAAGATAGGTAGGTGTTTTTTGTCCTAGCTGCCGAATGTGCTGCTTCAACAAGTGCGGCTCGCAATTTTTTATTACCTTTTCTTGTTTTTCCGGACTTTTTTTTGCCAGCACTTTCATTGTTACCTGGAACCATACCAGCCCATGAACATAAATGAGGAGCCGAAGGAAACTGGTTTGAAATTTCTATGCCAATTCCGATTTCAGCCAAAAGTTGTTCGGCGTGACTTCTGCCAATTCCAGGGATAGAATCAAGCAATTCAATATCTTCTTCATAAGGCTGCATGCGTTGCTGGACTTCTTCACTTAACAGTTCAATTTGTTGATCCATAAAGTCAATGTGTGAAAGTTGAGTTTTTAACATCATCTTTTGATGGGGTCCAACGGATCCTACTAAAGCACGTTCTAAATCATCCTTTTTTTTCTTCAAGCTTCTTTTAGCTAGGCTTGATAATGTTTGTGGATCATTTACACCATTAATAATGGCTTCAATCATTGCTCGACCTGAAACACCCATAATGTCTGTCGCAACTGAAGAAAGTTTAATATTAGCACCTTCTAGAACCTTTTGGATTCTACTAATCTCCCTAGCCCTTTCTTCAATTAGACTACGACGGTATCGAACTAACTCACGTAGTTCTCTTTGTTCCCTATTAGGGATATAACTGTGTTGAAGAAGACCGTGGCGAAGCAATTTCGCAATCCATTCTGCATCTTTAACATCAGTTTTACGTCCCGGAACAGCCTTGATATGAGCAGCATTTACAACCATCGGTTGTATTTCTTCTAGTTCTAATAGATTGTAGATTGGTTTCCAATATACACCTGTACTTTCCATTGCAACATGAGTACACCGTTTACTTTTGATCCAATCCACCAATTGAAAAAGGTCATGTGTCATAGTACCAAATGTTTCGATTTCTTTTCCTTTTGGAGTAATCGCGCAAGCGGTAATACTTTTTTTGTGAACATCGAGTCCACAACAGCGTGCATAAACAACATTCATTATTAACATCCTTTCAACAGGCTGAAGTAAATTAAGGCTGGTGCAACAACCATATAAGATTAATCTATCCTACGTGCTTCTCATTCGAGAGCAACAATTTGTGGTGCACCTGGTCGTAGTGAATCAGTCTACCATGCGGGCTTATAAGCACCATAGTTGAACGACCTTCCTTCGCCAGCCATATAAACAGGATTGACAGGGGGAGAGGGAACTAGACTAGGATAAAAGTATTTTCATTCATTTGATGGTGCCGCGTAAGCGGCATGAGTGTCTACCATGAAAATAAAACATCTCTAAATCGTATAAAAGTCAATACTAAGACTCGTCCCAATCGTTAAAAAAAATTGAGAAAGCCACAATTCAGTAATCTAAGGACTGGATTAGAATAACTGAATTAAGAATCATTATGGACAGATCAATCCATTTTCATTCTTTGTGGTGAAGTGTAGGTTTTTGCGCTTCATGGATGGCTAACGGAGGCTTTAGTTGAATAAAAAACAATTAGCCTGTCATTTTATGGCAGGCTAATTTAATAGTAATAAATCAACATTAAAAACTAATATAGCTAATTGAAAAAATACATGGCTGCATAATAAGACGCCCCCTGTCTAATTGATAGGAGGTAGCCTTAATTAAGTTTATTTTACAATAACGATATTTAAAAAGAATTCGATATGCTTGTCTAATCTTTGCTCTACCTCGGATGTGTCTTTCCCATCAAATTTTAAGATATTATATTCCGTAAGTAAGGAAAAAACGGGATATTGATATTCTGTAGTTAACATTTTAGGATCAATTCGCTGGATTTTTTTCAATTCCATCAACTTAGTAAAAACGATTTCCAGGAAATCTATTGTTGTACCAAATAAGTCCTTGAGAATGATCTCTCTTGCTAATGGAGAACGAAATTGTTCTATTTGAAGTATTCTCCACATTTTTTGTGCCGTCTCATTTTCCATATATCTTTTAAAATTTCTATGTCCAGCTTTTAAAAAGTCCTCCACAGAACTTTTTTGTAAGATTTCATCTAGAAGTTCAATAGGGGGTAGAGTTTTTGCAAAATCATCTCGAAAATAAGTTAAGATGGACTCTAAAATTGCATCTTTGTTACTAAAATGGTTATATAATGAACTTTCCTTAATTCCTACTTCTCTTGTTATTTCGCGAACGGAAACGCCACTAAATCCTTTTATAGAGAACAGATCCAAGGATGTGTAGAAAATTTTATCCTTTGTACTTAATGACACACGCTTCACCTCAATCCAATTATAACAGTAAAGACATCCCAATCTAAAGCGCAATTCTACATTCTATATTTAATTGTGAAAAGGGTGTATGGCAATTTGTAATCCCTGGTAATCCAGTTATTTCAAATTGGTGGAAACCTCCATATCTCCTTAACTTTTATAATGAATATTGTAATTTATAAAAGTCGTATTATAATTTAAAGTTACTAACGTCCGTTAGTTTTTAGAAGGAGGTGTGAGAATGAGTAAAACATTGCTACGTTTAGAAGGGCTTATAGTATTTTTATTAGCTATTGGTTATTACCATATTAATGGATTTAGTTGGCTTTTATTTATCATTTTTCTGCTTGCTCCAGATGTAGGAATGATAGGTTATGCCTTCAATAATAAGTTGGGTGCTTACATCTATAATGGTTTTCATACTTATGCTATTCCATTAACTTTGCTTCTCGTTTCATTCTTAACAAATCAGGATTATCTTTTAATAATAGGATTAATATGGACCGCCCATATTGGGATGGATCGTGCATTAGGATATGGATTGAAAAAAATCTCTAGCTTTAAAGATACACATTTAGCACAGTTGTAAAAGGAAAAATGCGGATGATTCTGGCACTAAAGAAGGGAGCGGCTTTTTTCTCTGTTTCTACCTTTATCTATTTATTTTCCAAGAATGAAACTTCTGGCATGACCAAATGATAGGATGATGCCTGGAAACTCAATATTTTTTCAATTATAATAAGGAATGAATGTTATTTAAAGGGGGCAATAAAATGGCAAATCTGTTTCTTTTGTCAAAGTCTTCAACTACTCATGCAAAGCCTGTTATTGGAAAGGCGAAACTTTGCATGGGGCAAAATTTATCTAATTAATCGCCAATTCAATTGCTTGGCTTTGCACCTTATTTTTAATGAATAAATAAGGAGCTGGCTAAAGTGAAATATGTAAAAGCAGATTCAGTCTTACCTGAAAATCTACTATCGGAAATTCAAAAATATGTACAGGGTGAAACCATCTATATACCCAAACGAGAATCTACTCGAAATAAATGGGGGACAAAGTCAGGAAGTAGAAGGCTTATAGATAGCCGAAATGAGAGGATAAGGATTGCCTTTTATGAGGGGGAAACTATACCTGAATTAGCAGACGAATTCTTCCTTTCCATTGAAACTATTAAAAAAATTGTCTATTCCAAGCACTGATACACTCAGTGCTTTTTTAAATATAAATTAGTTTAAGAAAGTGACAGAGCAAACTGTTGATAATTATTTCCAAATTGATGCTGCCTCGTTTAGTGGAAATGGATTTTCTTGAACTGACGTATCTTGGCTGGAATGACAAGAGTAGCAATATCTTGCAATGATTAGTTTCAGACACAACAAAAGGAAATTTGTCTACATATGTTGAATGACTCTCTAGAAAATTTTTGAAACCCCCTGCTCCATTTTCCGTATATTCTAATAAATAGTGGGAAGTGGAGTGATGGCTATTGTTAAAGAAAATTGGAAAGGTTGGATTTGTAATGATTGCATATCCTTTTGCGTTTCTGTTATCCATTTTTTTTGACCCAAATGGAGGACCGGTTCTGTTGTTAAGAGATATCTTAAAAGATCAAAACAGGTTTAACCAATAAACTTTTTTTAAAATAGTGGAGCTTCATCAAGGCGGTCATGATGTAGCAATCTATAATCAAAACTATGAATTATTTATTCGAACAATAAAGGGAAAATCCTTATTTGCAGGAGTTTCCCCTTTGAATGATGCCTCCAGTTACCTTAAAATGTCGAGGATGCTTTCTATTACAATCTTTGGTTGATCATGTTGAATGTAGTGACTAGAATTTTCAACGATTTTTCTCTTACTGTTTGTTGATAACTGAAGTAAGGTATCTTGTGATTTTTGCCAGTCTTTGTGCTCTTTTTCCTCAGCTCTAGAGGAAAGGATAATCATAGGGATATTTCCTAAACCTTCTTTTTGAACGATTTTGAGCTGATTTTCATCAGTGGTAGTCATAAATTTAATTTCACTTCGTTGGTCCTCGTTGTAGAACTGACGATATAAAAATGCTTTTGATCTTGCATCAGACATGACTGCTTCGGGAACAGGTAGTATGCCTAGTTCCCCGATTATCCTCATGACACCTAATTTCCGTAATGATCCATGGAATAATAGAGCAGAATCTGATACTTTAGGACTTTTTCCGATAAGAGATGTGTCCAACAATACTATACCTGCTACTTCGTCAGGGTAACGATGAGCAAATAATTGCATGTTGAAACCGCCAAAAGAATGACCAACAAGAATATACGGTCCCCGTTCACCTGAAATTTCTAACATTTTATGGAGATCCTTCACTATTTGTTCACTCGTACGATCATTATGAGCTTGATCGCTCCACCCGTAGCCAGCACGATCATAGGAGATTACTCTTGTAATTTTAGCTAAATCAGGCTGGATTTCTTTCCAATCGGAAACAGAAGAAGGGGTACCTGATCCCGATTCTAATAGAATGGTGGGAAGATCCGTTTTTTTTCCGATTGCATACATATGTAGCTGATAATTTCCAACATCAACAAATTTACCAACAGGTGGATAATTGGAATTACTGGAATAAGATAAAATGGTGTGATAAATAAATAGGATAACAAAGATGAATAGTAAAAAAATAATAGAGAAAAATAAAATCTTCATTGACTTTTTCCCTTTTAATCTGTTTTTTAACTGTAGCTCCATAGCGAATTTCTCTCCTTTCCCATTTCATCTGACAATTTTATGCTTTGATTGATGTGGATAATTTCCCATGCTTTTTAGTAGCGTAATAAGTGATAATGACGGATAAATGCTGTAACTATTGATCCTTCACTTGTAATGCAAGTTCTAGTAATTTTTGTAATGCATCGAGTTGTCCTTGGATATCAACTACGTCTTCCTCAAGAAATATGGAACTAATATTTAACCCTTCTAGTGTAGAGATTATCACTTTACTCAATTGATCAACTGAAATAGTAGGGTGAAATTCTCCGCTATCCATCCCCGCATGTAATAGCCCCATAAATTTAGCTGATGCAGCCTTATATCTATTTTCTAAAAAGGGAATGCGATGCTTTTCTCTCCACGCGGTAACAAAGTATTCATACGCGATTGGTATAAGTGTATTCCGAATGACTGTAAGTTCTTTTTTTTGATTATCGATAAAGTGTTTCAGGTGTTCCCAAAATGAATCTGAATGGTAAATATTTATTTTTTCATCATTTGCTTCGTATTCGATTTCTAATAAATGTAGAAATATTTCTTCCGTATTGGAAAAGTACATGTATAAACCACCAAAACTGATTCCTGCTTCTTCTTTAATGTCTTTCATTGTAGTAGGCTCAAAGCCTTTACGTTGAAAAACATTTTTAGCATGCATGATTATTTCTTTCTTCTTTTTCGCTTTGTATTCTTCTGATACTTTTGGTGTCATGATTGTACTCCTTAAATTGTACTAAATTAAAAACGATAACCTTCACGTTTATAATAACGAGAAGGTTATCGTTTTGCAACCTATTTATGGAAAATTTTCCTGTGTAAAAAGGTGAAATGTAATAGATGCTTAGAGAATCACCAAAATTAAGCACTTAAAACCTGTTTGTCTTCCTTATTTTCTATTTTTACCATCATGGCGCCAAACAATCCGACCAAAGAGAACAGGGCTGGGATGATAAACCCATAATGATAACCGACATTTACAGAATTTGGTGGAAATAAATCTAATACTTTCCCGAAAACAATGGGTAATAAAACGGCGCTTAAAAAGCCTCCCATGTTAGAGAATCCGGATACAACTCCCACTTCTTCTATAGGGAATGATTTTCGTACCACAACAAATGTTAATGCGCTTGCACCGTTTCCAAAGCCAATAATAAAAAGTAATGCTACTACCAACATAAATGAAGGGTCTACACCAGTTAGAAACAGTCCGATCCAACTAATTAGAGTAATGAGGTGAACAAAGGTATAAACTTTTTTAATCGAATCAACACGGCTTGTAATCCAACTAATTAGTGGACCACCTACAATAGCTCCCAAAAGACCATACATCATCAATTGGCTAGCCTCTGTACGTGATAAATCAAGTGCATGGACTCCGTATGGTACTCCCCACGATCCGATAAATCCTACATATGCCCCAACCACCCCAAAGTGACAAAGGAATGTTGCCCAAGCTTGACGATTAGAAATTGTTTTGTGCAGAATGATCCAAGGGCTTTTAATACCACTCTTTTTTGACTGGGTATGATTTTGAAATATTTTTCTTGGTTTTGAAACTAGAACAGTATATAAAAGATAAGATGATAGCACTAAAATAATTCCTATAGTTAAAAATGGCGATCTCCAACCACTAAATGTAATCCACGCAGAAAGAGGAATGGTAGAAGTTAATGAACCGAGGCTCGCAATGAGAGAAACGAAACCCATCAATTTTAAAAATTCATTTGCCTTAAACCATTGGCTTAAAATGATAACCAAATTGACGAAAATCATTGAATCGCCTGTTCCAACTATAAATCGAGAAATAATTAATACGTATTCATTGGGAGAAAAACTGTAGATTAGGGACCCAAGTCCTGTCAGAAGTGTGCCTATAATAAGGAATCGATTTGGACCATATCTGTCAGATAACAAACCAACCGGAATTTGAAAACCCGCATAAGCGAAAAATTGAAAACTGCTCATAAGACCTATAGTAGTAGCTGAAACCTGAAAATCTTTCATTAATTGATCCGTAATAAGTCCTGGAGCTGTTCTCTGACTAACGATTAAAAAGTAAGCAAATAATACAGTGACAAATACTAACCATCGATAACTGCTTTCCTGTTTGTTCATCTTGATGTATCCTCTTTCGTTTAAAAATTTTGTAGATCTTGTCTGTTAGCAAACAAAAGAGGAATCCCATTCCTTCATTGGGGATTCCTTTAAAGTTAAGATATCTTTATTCTATCACCGTTTTACAATTAGTATAAGTTTAAAAGAGGCTATTTCTTCATAATAGACTTGTTAAAGTGAAAATAATTTCACCATTTTATTTCTCAACGATTCTCGTTAAAAAATCACTCATACTTTTATAGGTCTTTCATTCATTTTCTTTTTTAGATAATCCATGACCTTCGTCCTCGAAAACGATATATTCCACCGGTATTCCTTTATTTTTAAGAGCCTCAACCATTTGATCTGATTCTGACTTTTTAAGTCTTGGATCATTCGCGCCTTGAAGAACTAATAATGGATTAGAAATTTGATTGACATAGATGAATGGTGAATGCTCAATTAAGCGATCTCGATCTTTTTTGGGATTACCAATCCAAGAGTCCATCCGTTCTTTCCAATGTTCAGGACAACTTTCAATAAAGGTATTAACCGGACCAGAGAAGTCTATACAAGCTTTAAACCTTTCTGGGTGACGGCCAAATAAGAGTAGGGATAAATAGCCACCGTAACTAGCTCCGAACAAAATAATCTTATCAGACTCTGCTTTTCCTTTCTTCACAAGTGCATCTATACCGTATAAGACATCCATTCGTGGACCGCCGCCCCAATCTCCTTCAATCAGCTTTTGGAAGTTCTTCCCGTAATTAGGAGTACCCCTAAAATTAGGGGCAAAGATGTTAAATCCAACGTGAAGCAAGTATTGGAAAAAACCATAGTAATCAATTTGTTCATTATATTGTGGTCCCCCATGCGGATAGACAATTGTATGACCATTACGATTCGCTTCATTCGCTTGATAAAACATTGCTTCAATTTCAAGGTTATCAAAAGAGTAATAGTTTATACGCTCAGGTTTTATCAATTCATCTTCTTTTATAGAAGGTACTTCATTTTTGATAAGGGTAGTCCATTCACCATCTTTTAACTTTTGAAAAATTGAAATCGGTTTCGTTGAGGAAGAACCCGAAATGTAGATGGAACCAGTTTTTGTAATGACATATTGCTGTAGCGTATCCGTTGGGAGTGGTATTTCATTCAATTCGTTTGTATGAAGATTATAAACATATAGTCGATCAATCGGACCTGATTTTGTCTGTAAATATATTTCTTGCTTTGTATTTATATATTGTATATTTTCAATATCTTGTTTTTCGATCTCTAGTATTTTTTGTAATGTTCCAGTGGAGATTTCATAGCTTGCTAAATAGGTGAATTCTTCTTGATAATTGGTTGTAAATAAGACCTTGTCTTCATCTATGAAGCATAGATCGGATACTCGATATGGTTCTTTTGTATCTGGAATTAATTCTAACTGTTGCCCATTCTTTTTAATATAGATTTTCATATTACTATGATTGTATCTTACGAAATAAGCAATATCCTCACCATTTGGACTTACATTCAGTAAATGAGTTTCGGCCCTACTACCTTGATGTAGTAACACTTCTGTGGAGGTATGCAAATTGTATGAAAAAATGGACAAATATAACGGATTCTCCTTAGAAGAAGTATAGTAAATTTTGGAGCCGTCTTCTGATACACCTCCAAACAGATAAAGACAATTAGGTTCTGTTCGAATATCTTTCCAGCTCTCACCGTTAGTATCAACGGAATAAATATGGATATTTTCGTTTCCGTCTTTGTCACTAGTAAACAAGATAGAGTTATTAAAAAGGGAGATTGAGCTTATTTTCTGATTATGATAGGTTAGTTGAGTTTGTACTTGATGATGGTTTAAGTCCACTTTCCATAAATTAAATGTGCCCGCCATATTTGAACCAAAAACTAAAGAGGATTCATCCTCATCTACAGTAAATGCAGAAAGAGAGAATGGTTTAAGAAATTGCTCTATGGATCCTTTTTTCGAAGCTAGCATTTTATCGCACTCCTTCATTTACTGTCATCTCGTTACAAACAACATTCACACAAAATCTGGATATAACCTTAGTGGTGTTCATTAAATCAGCGATTTCCATACATTCATCATACCCATGAATACGATTAGCTGGGGTACCTGGCCCATAATTAATTGCAGGGATTCCGTTTTTAATAAACCAGCGAGCATCTGATTGACCCATCACGCCAATGACAGGTAACTCTTTCTTATTTATTTCCATACTAGCCTTCTGTAGCGCTAAAATTAAAGGATGATTGTGTTCCGTAATGGTTGGGGCTGTTTCTGCACTCCCAATTTTTTCAACTGAAATATTCATTTCTGAATCCGCATCTTGCAGTTTTTGAATCATGATTTTAATTCTACTTATCATAGACTCAATTGTATGCTCTGGAATTATTCGCAGATCAACTTCTATTTCACAGCTGCCAGGAACGACATTTAACTTCGTTCCACCCTTAATTACTCCTACATTGATCGTCGTATATTTCATCCCTTCGATGGATGAAGGCTCATTTTGAAGTTCCTTTTGAAGGTTTTCCAATCCAATAATGACTTTAGACATTTTTTCAATTGCATTGATCCCATTCCATTTAAAGCCAGAATGGGCAGGCTTTCCATTCGAAACAATTCGAAGTTGCGTCATACCTGCCATTGCTCGAATGATTTCTTGACTATATCCCTCCACTAAGGCATAATCTCCTGTTAAAAAGCCGTGACTTGTTACGTAACCTGCCCCTAATTCTCCACCAGTTTCCTCATCGCAAGTCGCCGCAATGATAATATCTCCGCTTAGTGGAATTCCCGATTGTTTTAATGCTATAGCTGCTCCAATATAGGCAGCAAGACGTCCTTTAGAATCGGTTGCTCCTCTTCCGTAAATTTTTCCATCTTTAATCATTCCTGAGAAAGGTGGATACGTCCATTTCGATTCATCATCTTCTGGAACCGTGTCTAGATGAGCATTCAAAATAAGTGATGGTCCAGTCCCGTTGCCTTTCAGTGTAGCAATGACGTTTTTACGAGGGGTTGAAAGACCTTTCTCCTTCACAATAGATTCAGGCACATCAATCACTTGCACTTGGAAGCTATAACTAGACAATTCCTTTTCGAGATAATCACAGATTTCCTCATACTCTCCTGGTGGATTCACACTGGGAATTTGAATCATCTTTTGTAAAAGGGTAACGATGTCGCTCTGTAACAAATCGATTGTTTCATTCAATTTTTCTTTCATTCGTTTCACACTCCTTCTTTGATTAAAAAATATATGCAATAATCGTGCCATTATATAGATGTTTACTATTTATCGGTTTGATCTAAAAAACTCATAGAAAAAGGTTGAATTAGGTTTTTTAAAAATAACCTAATTCAACCTAATGAGTTTCTCATCGTATTTATTGCTTGGATTCCTAGCTTTGTAATCCAACTTCCTTGTCGGGTAGTGCCAATTTCAATTAGATGGTATTTTTTCAATATCAACATTCGACTTTTAATTTGTTGTGCTGAAAGATATGTTGAGGTTTCTTCTTTAAAATAAGCTTCCATTTTCGTCCTACCAGTATTCCAATTATTTTGTTTCGCCAAATATAAGTAGGATAAAATCCAGAAGAACTCCGTCAAACTACCTTCTTTTTCTAATTGCTCATCAATTGAATAGTCTTTTTCTTGAATTTGATTAAAAAATTTAGCCGGAAGGTCAGTCGTTTGGACTCGATCATTCTTAATGATAGCAGACAAATAGTAAACGGTATTTTCCAGTTCTCTAATATTTCCGGGCCATGAATAGGATAGTAAAACTTCTTTTACTTTATCATCTAGAATAATAGATTTTGAAAATTGTTTTGAGAAAAAAAAGTCAACCAATGGTAATATATCATCTTTTCTTTCTCTCAACGCCGGAAGCTGCAATGGCAAAACATTCAGTCTGTAGTATAAATCCTCTCTAAATGCCCCTTTTTCAACAAGCTTTAATAAGTCTTTATTTGTTGCAGCTATGATCCGTACGTCAACAGGAATGAGCTGTGTTCCACCGACTCGTAATATTTGCTTCTCCTGTAATACTCTTAATAGGGAGGCTTGAATCGATGGAGATGCATCTCCAATTTCGTCTAAAAAAATGACTCCATTATGTGCCAACTCGAAAAAGCCTGGTTTTCCACCTTTTTTAGCACCGGTAAATGCTCCATCCTCATAACCGAATAATTCACTTTCTGCTAATGATTCTGGTAAACCTGCAAAATTAATCGGTACAAATGGTTGATCCCTGCGTTTGGAAACGCGATGTAAAGAATGAGCAAATATTTCTTTCCCGGTTCCGTTTTCTCCTAAAATGAGGATTGGTTGCTCAAATTGTCCAAGTTTTAATGCTTTTTCAATCGTTTCATTTAAAGTAGCTGAAGAACCAATTAAATGGGAGAACTGATATCTTGAAACAAATCCTGGTGCATGAATCTTTCTTCTTACTTCTTGTTCTCTTTGTTGTAATTGATTGATTTCTCGAAAAACAAATAACGTGCCCAATTCACCATCTGCTAATGGAATAGGTAATTGTTGGACCAGTAATTGATATCCATTTAAATTGTAAAGATAATGAACTTTATTTTGGAATGAATCAAAGGAACTGAAAAGATCAGTGAAGTACTTACCTACAAACTCTGACCCTTTAGAGTTAGTTTTTAAATAATCGAGTATGGCTGTATTCATTTGGATGATGATGTTTTTGGAATTAACCGTGACCATCCCATCCTGGGAAGCATTCACGATGGCTTCTATCTGTTGATTTATATTTTTTAATTGTTGATTTGATTGGGATAAACTAAAGTTTAATCGGACAATTTCATCCATATTTGTAGCTTTATAAACACCAATTGTACTGATTGGTAATTGTAATCGAAATGCGACTTCAATGATGGAGGAAAAATCCAATGGACGGAAACCGATATCAATAATTGTTGAAAATCGGCTTGTATCAACTAAATGAAGATCATGTGTAATCACAGTCGAAATTTCATCATTCAACTCATCTTTACATCTAGGATAGGGTATCATTTTTAACTGAATCCCGAATCCCTTCAGCATTTCAATTGATTCAATCGAAGCTTCATAGGTATTACTGGCAACATAACAAAAGGTATGACTAGAAATCTGCAGTAGCTTTTCCATAATAGAAACATTGATTGTTCTTTTGGCAAAAATCGTTTTTTCCAATGCTAATTCATTTAATTCTTCATGCTTGTAAGTAGCGATAAACAAGTCAAACTCATTTTTAGAAAAATCTATAGGAGATTTATTAATGACAATAAGATTAGGAAATAAATCCTCTAATTGCTTCTTAATAAAAAAATAAGCTTCCTCACTCTTTGTTAAGAGTAAAATTCTTTTTTTAATAATAACTCCACCTTTTTAGGAAATCTCGGACTGGAGGGACATGGGGAAAGGAAACTTGTCCCAAGTTTTATTGGAAATAAAAATGTTTAAGTCTGGGACAATGAACCTGTCCCTGTGTCCAACCTGTTTCCCCTAAACCAGTTCCTGCAAGAAATGCATAAATTGTTTAAGTATTTGGGGGTGCTGTTTTTTGTGTTGGATGACAAAGTCGATTTTGATTGTTTCATCTAGTTTATGGTATTGAACGTTTTTAATTTCTTTCCGACTATAGGCTACATCTGCTGGTAAGATACTGATACCAAGTCCAGCGTAAACAGCTTGTAGAATAGATTCAAGTGAATCAAACTCCATGATAGCAGGGTTATAAAAATTATTTTTTATAGAAAAATCCAACATTTTGTTTCTATATATACAATTTATATCACTATTCACAATTAAAGTTTGATCATGCTGTTTTTCTATTTGACTATGACTAGGTGAAATGAGTACGATGTTCTCTGTGAAACTATAAACGGTTTCGTATGTTGAGTCATTTTGTGGATCATTAATAAAAACCCCATCAAGCTCTCCATAAGAAAGCATTTCCAATAACCTTTGCTTATCATTCGTTCTTACTTTTACATCAATATTATTATGTTTCCTTAAGAAAGAAGAAATAAGCTGAGGAATTTTAACTGCTGAAATCGTTTGGGATGCACCAATTGTTAAAGATCCTCTCCATTTTTGTGGATTAATTAATGATTTGGCTTCACCCATTAATCGTATCATTTGATTTGTATACTTTAATAAAATTTTTCCTTCTTCTGTCAACGTTACCCCTCTATTATTACGTAAAAATAATTTAACCCCTAATTCATCTTCCAAAAACATGATTCGCTGGCTGACGTTAGGTTGTACATAGCCTAATTGATGAGCAGCTTTAGATATGGATTGAAGTTCCGCAACATGCTTGAATATCCACAAATCATGACTTTCCAAGAATACACTCCTCCATTGGTATCATTTAAAATGATACCCCTCTTATTTTTCAGTATTATACCTTGCAGATTCGTAAAAGTATAATAAAAACATACTCAATGAATGAAAGCGGATGATAAAGAATGGAACTAAGAGATAAAGTTGTCATTGTAACTGGCGGTGGCACCGGTGTTGGAAGAGCAACAGCATTGAAATTAGCAGATGCAGGTGCAAAAGTTGTTATTAATTATAGTCGGTCGGAAAAAGAAGCTATGGACGTCATGTATGAGATTACCCGAAAAGGTGGTACTGCTTTTTCTTTTAAAGCGAACGTAGGGATTGAAAAAGAAGTGAATGAAATGGTATCCCAAACGGTTACAACATTTGGTACGGTGGATGGTTTAGTAAATAATGCAAGTATTACAGCACAAATACCTCTGGATAACTTAGATGCTGTAACAGATGAAGTGTGGGACTCTTTATTTAGTGTAAATGTGAAAGGAATGTTTCATTGTGTAAAAGCTGTTGTTCCGTATATGCAGATGCAAAAATCTGGTGTGATTGTTAACTTGGGAAGTGTGGCTGGAATGACCGGAATCGGTTCATCCATCCCTTATGCTGCAACTAAAGCAGCCATTCACACAATGACAAGATCATTAGCTATCGCGTTAGCACCTTATATCAGGGTGAATAGTATATCTCCTGGTGCAGTAGATACAAGATGGTGGTCCGGTAATGAAAAAAAAATGTATCAACTTGCAGGCAACTTACCACTTAATAGAATTTCTACACCAGATGATATTGCAGAATCTATTCTTTTTCAATTAACCCAAGAATCTATCACAGGCCAAGTATTTACCATTGACAATGGTCAAACTCTTTGAAGAACATGGGGTCAGTATAGATTTTGATGATGCTAATGTGGTGATTGAGAAATTCGAGAAAGAGGAATTTGATTTAGGTATATGTATTGATTCTACCCGCGCCTTGGGTGGACTAGAACTACACAACATAAAATGAAGCGTCTCGAAATATAAGATGGATACATTTTAATAAGTGAGGGTTACTGGAAACAGCGTCCAAGTGAGGGATATTTGCAGGCACTTGGGGGTGCGGAAGAGGATGATTTGAAAAGTCATGCTGATGATGTGAAAGTTGCTGAAGAATTGGGTTTAATCCCAATATATGATCCAATGTAGCAAGTGAAGATAACTGGGATATGAGTGGCTTTTCTCCTTATCGATTGAAAACTATTGTCATGAAAACCCAAATGATCGGGATTGTAGTTCTTCCGTAAATAGCAGTAAAACTTAAAATCCCTTTTAAAAGTAAATGATCTGGGAGTTGATATTCCTATATTATTGAACCTACATATGTTAAAATCGACCTTTCTCAACAAACTCCCGATCCTATATTTTAAAAAAAATTGAATTTATTACCATAGCAGTTATAATAATTAATAGAGACTTCTGAGCGATCACACCATTGAATTAAGACTAATACCTGAATTAATAGGAGGCAATCATGGGAAGATTAGTTCATTTTGAAATTCATGTGAGTGACATGGAGCGTGCAAAGAAGTTTTATGGAGAGGTATTCGGATGGACATTTCAAGATTGGAGTGAATATGCTGGAATGCCATACTTTGGAGCAGTGACTGGCGATGAAAATGAACCAGGAATCAATGGTGCCTTAATGCAGCGTCAAGGTGCAGCGCCAGAAGCAAACCAAGCTTTAAATGGATTTGCTTGTACAATGGGAGTCGAAAATTACGATGTAACAGAAGCTAAAATTATGGAGAATGGCGGCAAGGTTGCCATGGCTAAATATGCCCTACCAGGAATGGCGTGGCAAGGGTACTATATTGATACTGAAGGCAATATATTCGGAATACATCAACCTGATGCGAATGCAAAATAATCATTCATTGGATAATTAGTCTATTATGAGGACTAATTATCCTTTTTAATTAACTTTAATGAAGGAAGTGATGAGAATGGGAGAGGATTATGTTCATGCGGGTGAACAATATCATAAAATGGATGCTACCCTTTCAGCTAGCCTAGTGAATAAAAAGGTGGGGCTTGGGTCATTTCTCATTACGCTATTGGTATTAATTCTTTACGATATTATCTGGGGGATTTCCTATAGTCATAATTGGATGGTTTATGGGATGTTAATATTCTCTTATTTTTTATCGATTATTCTTCATGAATTATTACATGCCTTTGGCTTTGCGGTTATTGGAAAAGCTGGTTGGCATTCTATTAAAATAGGTGTCATGTGGAAGCAAATGATGCCATACGCACATTGCAAAGTGCCAATAACAGTGAAAAGTTATCGGTTTAGCCTATTATTACCGCTTGTGATCACTGGATTAATTCCATTAATCATTGGTTTTACAATTGGAAACGGAATTCTCGTCATATTAGGTACACTCCTAACCCAAAGTGCAGGAGGGGATATTCTAATTTATCAATTATTAAAAAGCTATCCAAGAGATGCCATTGTCAGAGACCACCCAAAAGAAATTGGCTGCGAAGTCTTTTTAAATAAAAATTACATATATTAAGGGAACGCGGACGTCTACAGCCTAACATGCTCCTGTTGGTTGATTTGTTTAGTAAGTTTAGTAGTTAAGAACCATTTTCAAGCGAATGAAAAAGATCAATTCTAAAACCTCTCGATGTATGTTAAAATAAAATTCCTTGGCAGGGGCAATTCATTTTTAAACAAAACAAGCAGGAACCATAAAAGGTTTCCTGCTTGTTTTCGTTTGATTTAGGGGAGAATGGGGGGCGTGTCTCATCCTTCTTTTTATATGAAATGGAGGCAACAGATCCCCACCTATACTTCTCTTCGGATGATCTCGGTATCTTGCAAAATAATCGTTGTAAACTTTTTAATATTATTGTAGTCTTAGGTATAAAGTTCTATTTTTGTTGGTCTCTAAAAATAGAATCCTATCAACCAAGATGGGAAGCGTAGAAATATAGCCTTTATTTTGGACACTTGGGCTATATGGAGCTAGTAGTGTAACCGGTCCTCTTAGAAAAAAATGATCTAAGAGGAGAAATGAAAAATGAAAAAAATTTATGTAAAAGCCCTTGGAACAACAATCCTTGCTGGTACATTAGTCCTAGGTGTTGGAAACGTTGCTAATGCAGCTCCAAAATCTACTAAGGAAGTTAAGGAAGTTGAGACTGGAAGAACCGAGCAAAAGCGTGAGACAGGTGTGATTACTTATAATTCATTAGAGGTTGCCGCTAGAAATGCAGAGCAAATTTTACTTTCTGGCACAGTTGTCATTGATGGTCCACAGCTTGTCGTTAAAGTGAATGGACAAGATGCTTCAGTTACGAAAATCACTGATAAAACTTGGTCTTATTCAGTTAATCTTGATGTTACTGGTCTAAAGGGAGATTCAACATTTGCGATTGAAGCCTATACGATTTATGCAAATGGTCGTCCATCTCAAGATGTACACACATATGCTAAAACAGCTTCACAAATGGTACATATTCCCTACATCACTGAAACAGAAGCAGTGAACAAAGAATGGACGTCCTATGACCGTGAAACAAATCAGTTTACCCTGAGCTACAATTTAGTTAATCATTGGTCTCGTGGTGAAGATGAAGCACTTCCGACTACATCTGTAACAGTTGCTGGAACAACTGACGAATTTAAGATCTCAGGAGCAACTTTAGCAGGAGAAACTACCGTCCCTACAGCATTTAGAAACTTTAGTGTATCAGATGAAGCACCTGTGTGGAGTTTCGATGAAACAACAAAAACCTATAGCTTAACTTTTACTATTTTTAAAGAAGATAGTAAAGGTGGCGTGACTTCTGAAACAATCACTAGAACTGGTTTAACTTCAGGCCAACCAGCTACTATTGAAGTAACAGTAGGGGATGAGTTTGGTACAGTGACTCAGTCCAAAGAATTTAATGTTCCAGTGGCACCTGTTGTAGAAGTAGTGGTAACAGATATTAAGGATCTTACAATCAGTGTTGTTAGTCACAATAAGGAGCAATCCAAAGTTATCGCAACTTACAAACTTGTCTATTCTACTGGTGTTGTAGAAACAAAAACAGTAGAATTAGGTGGCACGATTAGTAAGCCTGAAGGTGCACAAAACTCTCAATCTAGAGATTTTACCATTACGGAAGGAAGTAAGTCACTTTCGTTTACAGTAACAGTATTAGATAACGGATCCTATACTGTAACATATAAATAACTGTTTAAACCTCGGATTATTATTATATAATCCGGGGTTTGTTTGTTTTTTAGGGGCAAGGAACAGGAACCTTGTCTCAGCCTGATTACGGTTACCTTTTATATAGAAGGGGGGAAGCTGAGGGATAGAAGGAATCTTTTTTGATTAATTTGAAACTTTTTTTGAAATATAATCGTATAGTTAATAAAAGCAATCCTAATTATTGGAGGAACAGAATATGCTCAATATGGGAGACATCGTTTTCCAGCTATTCGCAATACTTATTCCAGTGCTATTTATTGGCCTTATATTTCAATATTTACGGTCAACCAAGAAACAAAATGAACGATTAAAAAGAATGGAAGAAAAAGTAGACAAGTTAATATGACAGTAGTAGTTCCATGGAAGAAGGAAAAAATGTATTTAAACAGACTGCCTAGGCAGCGGAGTTCTTTAAGTTGGAAAGGGGAAGACATATGTTTAAAAAATTAGCAAGTGAAGCTTTAGGCCTTAGTGATGTTGGTGAGATAATCAAGCCAGTTGACTTTAACAAGACAGAATCTGATGATTTTGTTCTAACTGAGGACAATGAAAAGATTTTCTTTCTGATCAAGTCAAAAAAAGATGAGTATTGCTTTACGAACCTGGCATTAATTCATGTTGACGGAGATTCCGCCGTAAGTTCCAAGCGTAATTTAAGACGTTATGATTATTTTGCAAATGAAATTAGTGGTGTAAGTATTGAAACAGCGGGTACCATCGACCTTGATATAGAATTGAAATTTACGATGGGAGGAAAAGTATTCTCGATTGATATTCATAAAAAATATTCCACGGAAGTAACGGATATTTACAAAGCCCTTCTTGCTATTTCAATGGTTCAAAAAGACAATGCTAGACTGCTAGCTTACGGAGATAAGAGCCTTCAAGTAGCAGAAGAGGTTATCAGAAATAACCGCACAGTAGAATCAAACCTATCACATGAATTTGGCCAAATCGCTACCTTCGTTAATACATGGCTAAAAGAACTTCATAAAAATCACACAACAAAAGATTTCTCGGATGTGTTTCAAAAATATATTCAAAATTAAGGGGAGTTGTTTTACGCAGCTCCTTTTTCATAATCCAAAAAAGATCTGAGATTAAGCGTTTTTTTTATGTAAAAACAACTAAAATGATCTTCATTTATTAGGAGGTAATGTATAGTCATTTTGTCATTTTAGCATAGTATCCAAAAAAAAAAGCAAACTAAAATGGTGGGTGCCAATATTTTGTTGTGCATTCAACTAAAAAGAACAGGATGGTGCAAAATGGCGAAAAATAAGAATAATAAATTTAAAAATCCAAAAAATGCTTTACCAAAAACAAGTGTTGAATTTGCCGGAGAAAACGGTCTTGAACAAAAAGCATTGAAAGCCTTAAAAGGTCAGAATAAATAAATGAATAGAAAAAATGTCCTCCATTCCTATGCTAGAGGACATTTTTTTGTAAAAGTTGAGGATGGATAAACAGTGTTTGTTAAAATTTATCAGTATCATATTGAAATAGATAAAATAGACGAATTTTTAGAAATTCAAGAAAAAGCAGCAAGTATTTATAACAGATATATAGATTTTCATACGATATTTCTACATAGTAAGCATGATCAATCAAAATGGTTGGAGATTACTAGATATAAAGATGAAATGGAATATCAAAAAAGTATAAAAATTATAAATGAACAGAAAGAGATCCAAGAACTCTTTGAATCATTCCAATCTCTTCTAGTTCGTCAAAAAAAGGAGATAACGGAAGAAGATTTTTTGGAGAGAAAGAGCCTTCTTTTTATGTAATTATTTATAACAAAATGGTAGGAGAACACCGAAGATATTTGCCTAGTTTAGAGCAATGAGGATTACTTATTTTAATAGTTTTTATTTATAGTGATTCCTATCAAAAAGTAAATTAAAAAGGTTGGTGGAAACAATGAACTCACAATTACAAAGTAAAGTCGAAAAAATAATAGGGGAAATTCGTCAACTAATAAAGCCGGATGAACAGGGATGTACATCTGAAGTTCGCCAAATTATTACCGATAATGGAACTTATATACTCAAAAGTTCCTATAAAAATAAATATAGAGAATGGTTAAAAGCCGAGGCTATCATCTTAGAAAAACTAAATAACCAGAGCCAAATTCCGGTACCAAAATATTATGGCTTTATCGAAGAAAACGAGAGCAGCCATCTCATTATGTCCTTCGTGCACGGAATGACACTAACCATTGCTTTAAAACAAGCTAAGAACATAGAAGAGAAAAAATTATTAATTAAGAGTTTTGGTCATTTTCTCCACAAACTCCATGAAACTCCAATCATTGAGACTTTAAATCTAACAAATAATTGGTTGGACGATCAGTTGATTAAGGCTGAAAGGTATGCAAAAAGTGGCCAAGCGGATGGTAGTCCTAAACTTTTGGAAAAATTAAAGTCTACCAAACCATTACCAGTCCAACAAACAATTATTCATGGTGACTGCACAACAGACAATGTGCTCGTAGTGGATGGAGAAGTCCAATTCTTAATCGATGTCGCAGGTATGACCGTAGGAGATCCACGGTACGATGAGTCTCTAGCTATCGGTAGATTGATTCATCGTGATGAATACATCGCTGCCTTTTATGAAGGCTATACACGCTACAAGGTTTCGAAGGAAGAATATCAATATTTTGATCAAGGATTATATGAGTTTTTCTAGTTTTTATAAAGAACTATAGAGGTGATCCAGTTCCAGGAAAAGGAATCAATCATTTACTGTTTTCAATCCTTTTTAGATTTTACAAAGTACTTAATAGATTATAGTAATAACAAGATAGAATGGTTAGTTTAATTATAATTGAAGTGAAGAGGTGATACCTTTGATTTTAGTTAGTTCTTGTTTAGCAGGGTTAGAAGTAAGGTATAATGGTACCCATTGTCTTAATGAAAAGGTTCTTCAACTGATAAATGAAAAGAAAGCTATTACAGTATGCCCAGAGTTACTTGGTGGCTTTTCAACACCTAGGGAGCCAGCAGAAATAGTGGGCGGCAACGGAGAGGATGTACTTGAAGGTAACGCTAAAGTAGTTGAGGCATCAGGGAAAGACGTCACGGAACTATACATAAAAGGTGCTTTTGCTACCCTGAGTAAAGCGCAAGAGGTCAACGCAACAACAGTCATTCTTAAGGAATACAGTCCTTCTTGTGGAAGTTCAATGATCTATAACGGGGAATTCTTAAATAAGAAAATGACTGGAACTGGTGTGACAACTGCACTTCTTAAGAAGAACGGAATAAAAGTTATCTCAGAAGAGGGAATATACGATTTTCTTCAGGAGATGGACTGATTGTTTGTGAATAAGACTCAATATTGAAAAGGTAAGGTGAAAGCCAGATTGTCGGGGGGATTTAGAGATGAAAACAATCGGACTAATTGGTGGTATGAGTTGGGAATCGTCGGTTCAATATTATCGAATTATTAATGAAGAAATAAAAAATAGATTAGGTGGTTTACATTCGGCAAAATGTCTATTATATAGTGTGGATTTTGCAGAAATTGAACGATTTCAATCTGAAGGGGAATGGGAAAAAGCGGGCAGACTTTTAGGTGACGTGGCTCAGTCACTTGAAAAAGCCGGAGCTGATTTGGTCGTGATCTGTACAAATACAATGCATAAAGTCATTCAATTCATTGAAGAAAAAATAAACATTCCTGTTTTACATATTGCCGATGCAACCGCGAATGAAATTAAAAAATCTAATATAAATACAGTAGGGCTATTAGGAACAAGATATACGATGGAGCAAGACTTCTATAAATCAAGAATAGAATCACATGGGATAAAGGTTTTAGTACCTGATCACACTGATCGTGAGAAGATAAATAAAATTATTTTTGAAGAGCTAGTTTTAGGAAGCATAAACGAATCGTCCAGAGATTATTACAAAAAGGTTATCAAGGATTTAATTAATAAAGGTGCAGAAGGAATTATCTTGGGCTGCACGGAGATTGGCTTATTAATAAACCAAGGGGATTCAGATGTTCCTATATTTGATACAACTGTTATTCACGCAGTTGAAGCGGTAAATAAAGCATTGGATAATAAATAATGGTTCTAATAAATTTTTTACCTCATTCTCGTTCGTACTCGTGTAGAGAATGAGAATTTTTATAAAGGGGCGATTGAATTGGTAGATTTGAAAATAAAAACGTACGATGAAGCTATAAAAGTAATTGAAGAGTTCGGATTACTTCCACTTTCACCTCTGATACCTAATTATCCTTCCTTAAACAGTATTACATCACAAGAGAGTTGGCACTCAGACACGGAAAATGATCCTTGGATTTGGAGGACGAAATTTTCAGTTGATGGCGTCGCTGGATATGGGAAATTCATCAAGAAAAAATCTGTCTTCATATCTCGTGAGCTTCTTCCATATGTCAAAACAGTATTAGGCTCAGTACAACCGTTAGAGGAACGTTATTTTAACGGGAATGTATCAAAAGAAGCTTATGATATTTATAAAATTATTCGAGAAGAAGAAGGAATTGATACAAGATTATTAAGAG
Source organism: Bacillus sp. CGMCC 1.16607 (assembly GCF_042683745.1). Classification (NCBI taxonomy): domain Bacteria; kingdom Bacillati; phylum Bacillota; class Bacilli; order Caryophanales; family Bacillaceae; genus Bacillus; species Bacillus sp. CGMCC 1.16607. Next base: position 257,313 of record NZ_JBHUJX010000019.1, on the reverse strand, counting down.
CAAAGGCAGGATTAAAGCATAAGGATCAAAAGAAAAGCTTTGAAAATGGATTATTAGAATTACAGGGGTCGATGGATATTGTCATTTCAGATATTCAACTGAAAACCGATGAATTCGGAGAAAAAAATGGTTGGAGTAGTACCGCCTTTGAAACATACGACAGTTGGGCCAATCGAAAAAATATAGAATCCATTAACATGGAAAAAGGACAGGCGAAGCAGCATCTAATGGATCATTTCTCTTCTTTGTGTTCTGAGGAAACATTGAAGAAGTTAGGGAAAATATTTTTATAATTATCTCACAAGGGAGCATGGGGAGAACGTTTCTCATGTTCTTTTTTATACGAAATGGGAGCAGATGGTGCATCCTCATGCTTCATAGAATGAGAAATGTAACAATTGACATATACAGTTAAACTGTATAGTTTAGCTTTATATAACTGTAATTTTTGGAGGCGCTTATGAATAGAGATAAAAACCTACCGTTAACTGAAACCACATATTATATTCTTTTATCCTTATTAGAACCTTCGCATGGTTACCTTATTATGCAAAAAGTTGAAGAATTAAGTAATCATCAAGTGAAGATAGCGGCAGGAACGCTATATGGAGCTATTGAAAATTTACTAAAGCAAAAAATGATTGAATCTGTAAGTAGTGAAGATAAGAGGCGAAAAACATACGTGATTACCAAAAAAGGAAAAGAGGTTCTGCACCTAGACTATATTAGAATGCAGCACATGATTGAGGTAACAAAGGGATTATTAAACTTGTAATTTGGAGGGGGTTGTGATGAGGAAATTCAAGTATTTTATTGACTTTGATAAAGAGGAGAAATGGTTAAAAAAGATGGCGAAACAAGGCTATCAGCTAAAGGAAAAATCTTTCGGATATAAATTTAGTTTATCAGAGCCAGCGGATACTACGATTAAGATTGATTATAGGAAATTTAAGAATCAAGCGGACTTCATTGATTATTGTACACTGTTTGAGGATAGTGGATGGAAACACATCGTTGGTAAAAAAAATTCAGGAACACAATATTTTAAAAAAATAGATGAAGAAAAAGAGGAGGATATTTTTTCAGACAGTATATCAAAGGCTGGTAAATATAAAAGATTATCAAAAATGTTTATGGAAACGGCCGTCAGTTTTTTTCCACTTTTCGTCGTATTGTTAATCACAGATACCATAGATATAGGTGCTATATTTAATCCTAAGCAGCTATATTTGACTCCAGGATTGTGGGAAATGAGTGAATTATCATTTTGGAAAGCTTTTATATTTGAAACTCCTTTTGCCCTTATGAGAGGCATATCATGGTTATTATTGCCGGTGTCTTCGATACTTTGCCTTTTCTTTGCATATAAAGCACAAAAGCTATTTGAAAATGGAAAAACTCAATGATGCTCTGATCAGATCTTACACCCACATAAATTTGGTAAATCATTCGAATCAATATTTGAAATCACTTTTGATTAAAAAATTGAATTTTGATTTAATAACCGCTTTTAACAACAGCGAATGGAGGAATGTTGATGAAATCAGCTTCGGTAGTTCAGTTGTTAAAGATTGGGCGTTTTTTATTTCAACAACAATATTTAATTAAAAAAATTTCAGGTGTAAAGTACGACTTTTTTAAGGATGAAATGAATGCGCTTCTGCAAATGATTCTGATTTATATGGGCATCGTACGAGGTAAAGATAATTTCATTTATATCATAAATACCGACCATTATGAGTATATAACAATGATGTTTTGGCGCTTTTGCAAAGGTGAGATCTATGAAGAGGAAATGATTGATCATATTCATATTTTGAAAATGGATGAAGTACAGATTATTGAGGTTAATGGGCAAATCGTGAAAAATTCATTTCCAACAGATTCTATGCACGTTTTGTATGAGTTGAAAAATTTGTTGTATCTAAAACGAATAAAATTAAACAAGTTTATACATGGGCTAACTGATTTTATAAAAGCTGAATTAAAGCAAATTCATATTGTACTAGAAAAATTAGATAGAAATTAAAAGGGATGGATTTTTTCCATTCCTTTTTAAATATTCAAGTGGAAAAAAGTAGCAAACCGAAAATAATAGTAATAAAAGAAATATCCCATCCAGCAAAGCATAATATATTGTAATCATCCAGGGTAAAGGAGAGACACTGTTGGATATAAATGAAGGACCTGTAGAAGTTTCATATAAAATTATTTCAGATGTAATGGATATTTTAACAGTTGTTATTTTTATAGATAAGAAGTTACTACATATTGTAGCTGGTAAAAAAGAGATCATGATTGCTAAGTTAAATAAGTTATTTGATTAAGGGAAGCATGGGGACGGATCCCGTGCTTCTTTTTATACGAAATGGAAGCAGAAGATCCGTCCCTATGCTTCTGACTTAAAGTACTAAAAAATAAAGAGGAGATGCCTTCTTACTTAGTGCCTAGGGCGAATAAGAATATTTTGTAAAATACGAAGCCCACTCTACATTGATCTTAATGGGGAGAGAGGGCTTTTTATTTTCTTCTCCTACAATAATACCTTAGCCTTCTTGGTAGCTTTCAGGAGTTTATCCGCAATTTGGAGCATGATTCGAATTCCCTTTTGGCCATATCCAAATTGGTTTAAAGTTCCGATGATATAGGCATCTGTGGCAGGATGGTAAAACATGAACGAGCCGGTCGAGCCAGCATTCCCCCAAGAATTATATTTGGCTGGCATTAATACAGGTACTGTTTTAATGTTCATCACACCATATCCATAATCAATTCCTAAGAAGAACTTACCCCAATCGGTTTTCATTTTTTCAATGGTTTCTGCCTTTAGAAGTTGACCATTGACTAATGCTTTCATGAACTTTAACAGATCACCAGTAGTAGAGACGATACCGCCACCAGCAAACACGATGCTCATGCTTTCATTTGTCGAAACCTCAGCATTACGGTTATACAGTTTTGCGACCTCGTATGGACTAGCTTCTAATGGTTGAGTACGGGAGAATCGTGAGTGTTTCATATCTAGCGGTTCAAATATGTTTTTTCTAAGCACTTCATGGAAAGGTACCCCTGTGATTTTTTCAAGAATGAATCCCAATAGATGATATCCAGTATCGGAATAATGGAATCCTTCTCCTGGCGGGAAGTGTGATTTCAAATTCTCCTTAGCCCAATTAATCACTTCAAGTGGAGTCCATGTTCGATTTGGCTCATCAACGATCAGGTCAGGTATTGACGTTCCCTTTAATGGCTTTTCCTCAAAGAAATCATGTAATCCCGAGGTATTATTTAATAAATGTTTAATTTTGATCTCGTTTGTATAATCTTTTTCTTTGTAAATATGCAGATTTTTTAAGATATCTTCATCTAAGTACTGTGCAATTTTGTCCTCATATGAACAGATCCCTTGTTCGACTAACTGTGCAAAAAGAACAGATGTAAACAACTTACTTACGCTAGCGATGTAATAAGGTTGCTGGGCGGCAATAGCTTCTTTTCCGGTAGCCAAATTGAAGTCAATACCATGCTTATCTGAATGAACAAGTAAATAAGCGTTACGTATTTTTGGGTCTTTTTCTACCTTTTTCTTGAAGAATTCTTCAATTTCCATTTGTACCTTTGCTTTCTCCATCCGCCATCTCCCTTTTCTGCCATTATTCTTTATCTACTTTTCGTAAACGGGCAGCCGTTATGACATCTTTACCTGCACTATCCAATATACGAATGATTGTCTCTTCATCAAAATGCTCTGGAAGCATGCCGTTTACATCCATGACGGAAAGACCTAATTGAAACACTTGCATTTTAAACAAAATTTCACCGAGCTCCTCGTCAGAAAAGTCGCTAAGTGTGGATGATTGTTTCATCTGTTCCATGATGTTCGTACTTGAAGGGTTAACCTTATTTAAGTAATGGCTACTATTAAATATGAGGTCTTTAAACAGGACACTGTACTCCCTGGCAAACTTTAGACTTGCAATCCCAATATTTAAAAACGGATTTAAACTGTATGGTGTCATTAAATATTGCTGTGCAATATCGTGGACCTTTACTAAAATAGCCTGTTTTAACTCCTCAACCTCTGTAAAATTTACATAGATAGGGGCAATAGAGCTTCCTAATTTATCCGCTACTTTTCTAACTGTAATACTATCAATACCTTCCGTCTTTGCTATGTCAAAGGCAGCATCAATGATCGCTTCTTTTGTAAATTTGGTTTTTGGTGGGATGAGAATCACTCCTAGAGGTTATAAAATAACACCTGTTATATATCGTATGATATATTAAATTTTCCCTTTAGTAAACAGTTTTTTCCACCATAGTAAAATAATATAAAAACCATCGTTATCGAATGTTGCCATCTTGATATAAAACTCTCAAGGAACATGTGCCTATTCAACATGGATAGGCCTATTCTATGTTAAAATAATAATTGAATCTAGAATTGTGCAATCTGATTAGTAACAATGTCCTTAATCAAATAGGAAATTCAATTAGAAGTTTGGGTGAGAATGATGGTTAAAAAGAAAATAACCGTAATTGGAAGTATTAATATGGATCTAGTGACAAGTACGAATCAAATCCCAAAGGTAGGAGAAACCGTGCTTGGAGATGCATTCCATACGATACCAGGTGGTAAAGGAGCTAATCAAGCTGTAGCAGCTGCAAGACTGGGTGCCGATGTTACGATGATTGGTTGTGTTGGAGATGATTTTTTTGGGAAAATTCTAATTGATCATTTGAATCAGCAAGGAATACATACGGAAAATGTGGAATATGTCCCGAATACATCGAGTGGGGTTGCCACTATTACTCTATCTGACAGTGATAACAGTATTATTGTAGTAGCGGGGGCTAATAACCATGTGACTCCAATGTTAATTGATAAAAACGAAGAAATCATAGCTAATAGCAGTATGCTGCTTCTACAATTAGAAATTCCGCTGGAAAGTGTCATAAGAGCTGTTGATATTGCTAAAAAACATCATATTCCAGTCATATTAAATCCTGCACCGATTCAGAAACTGCCGAAGGATTTATTGGAAAAGGTTGATTTTATAACACCAAATGAACATGAGCAAGAATTGCTACTTTCCTCCGTAAACGGTACCATTGAAGAATTAGAAAAATTAAAGGCAAAATGCATTGTGACTAAAGGGTCAAAGGGTGTTATGATTTATCAAAATGGAGAGATGGACATTCCAAGCTTCAAAGTTGAAGCGGTGGATACAACAGGGGCTGGGGATTCGTTTAACGGTGCATTGGCCTTTGCTTTGTGTGAAGGGTACCCATTAGTAGATGCTTGTCAGTTTGCTAATGTAGTGGGGGCCATTTCCGTTACCAAACTAGGTGCACAAACTGGAATGCCAACAAGAAGTGAAGTTGGGGAATTTTTACACTTACATAATATAACTATATTTGGATTGGAGTAAGCGATAATGAAGCCGATTATATTTGATGTGGATACAGGTATTGATGATGCTTTGGCGATGGCCTATGCATTGAACTCCCCGGAGCTAGAGATGCTTGGCTTCACAACGTGCTTTGGAAATGTGTCAGTGGAAGATGCCACACGTAATACCTTAGTGGTTTTGGAGAAATTAGGGAAAAATGTTCCTGTTTATTCAGGCGCAAATAAGCCTTTAGTGCGTAAGCCAAAAGAATTTCCCAAACATGTCCATGGGGATGATGGACTAGGCAATACATTTGATAAAGAGCCATTAGCGAAGGCAGAAACAGAAACGGCGGTGGATTACATCATCCGTCAGGTAAAAAAACTACCTAACGAGATCACGATAATTTCAGTTGGTCCACTTACCAATCTAGCTCTTGCTGTAAAAAAAGCACCTGAAATTGCTGGACTTGTGAAAGAGGTAGTGATCATGGGTGGTGCTGTCCATACGCATGGCAATGTGACTCCGTATAGTGAAGCCAATATATATGCTGATCCAGAAGCAGCAGATTGTGTTTTCTCGTCGGGGTTACCTGTAACCCTTGTAGGACTTGATGTAACGATGCAAACATTATTGCCATATTCAAAATTAGCTGACTGGCGTGCTTTAGGTACGGAGGCTGCTGCATTTTTGGCGAATATGACTGAATTTTACATGGGTGCATATGAAACGTTCTACCCAGGTATTGGTGGCTGTGCCCTTCATGATCCTCTTGCTGTCGGAGTAGCCATTGACTCTAGTTTCGTCAAGACAGAGAAATTGAATGTTATGGTTACGTTAGAGGAAAATGAGTATGGACGAACAGTGGGTACTCCAGATGGAGAACCACAAATTGAAGTTTGCATAAAAGTTGAAGCAGACCGGTTTTTAGAGCATTTTCTTGAACGGATAGTAAAATAAATTATTTTTTGAAGGAAACAAGCGATCAAGTACATCCTTCGAAGATTGTTAATAAGTAACAGTAAAAAGGCACTATCCTTTATATTATGGAAAGGATAGCGCCTTTTTTTAGTTTAAGTACAAACCTACACAATTATAAGCAGAACTGCCAAATGTTTGAGTTTGACAAAAGGTTGACGAATCAGGTGTTAATTTGTTTGTGATCTTTTAATCGCTTTTCCATCTGTTCTGCTACTTGCTTCGAATTTGGATTCCCTTCATTTTTTAAGTTATCAATGATGCTAGTATAATCCACTTCATTACGGTTTTGACTTAACTTATAAGCAGCCTGAATTTCTCCCACCTTAATCTTAAATCCGACTATTCCTTTCAGTTGACTTTCTAAGAGCTCGGGAGAAAGTTTATTCCATACAACTGGGTTTTCACGGTGTTTTTCATATTTTTTCAACATTGTTGTTAATTCTTCTATTAACTCTTCTTTCTCTAGAATACTTGCTTTTCCATATATATGGATAGCCTGATAATTCCAAGTCGGAACATTTTCGTGTGAATACCAGGAAGAAGAAATATAAGCATGTGGTCCCTGAAACAAAATAAGCACATCTTCACAAGTCTCAAATGTTCTCCACTGAGGATTTCCATAAGCCATATGCCCAGTAATATAATAATCATCGCCTTTTTTATTTAGCCCCAAAGGCAAATGGGTGGCAATTGGTTTCCCTTTTTCAGTTGTGACAATCGTTCCAAAAGAGTTTTTTTGAACAAAGTCCCAAATTTCATCCACATTCGTGACCTTATAATATTTTGGAATATACATAATCATCCACCTTTCAAAAATGTTATTGGAGTGTTTTAGTCATGATGAAGTCTATTTGTTCTTCATCACCCATATAAAAAGAGTGGGCTCCAGTTTGAATAAATCCCATTTTCTTATAAAAAGTGATGGCATTTTCATTTTTTTCCCATACACCTAGCCAGATTTTCCTTTTATTACGTTCTGTCGCAATCTCGATAGCTTTATTTAGCAGAAATTTACCAAGCCCATGTTTTTGAAATTTGCTCTTTATATAAACTCTTTCGATTTCAAGTGATTCATCATCCATTTCTTCAGATTGAGCATCATTAGTATTGATTTTTAAATATCCTGCGACTTCATTATTAAAGTAAGCAAAAAAGAAATCTGAAGAAATATTGGATAATTCTTTTTCTAATTGTATTAAGTTAAATGCTCTATCCAAATAAGCATTCATATTTTCAACTGAGTTCTGATGTTTAAATGTGTCACTAAATGTTTGATAACTAATTTCTTGAAGTATGTGTAAATCCTCAAATGTACATTTTTTAATTTTTATAGTCATTTAAATATGTCGCTCCTTTAAATATTCAATAATTTCTCTTGTTTCCTTTTTTTACATATTCCCAGTCTATTTCTATATTTTTTCTTACTTTTTGAAGAAGATTGAAAATGGTTTCTATTTCTTCTTCGGAAAATCCCTTTAATGCTACGATATTGGAATAATCATTTTCCCTTTTTATGAACGGATAAACATTTTTACCTTTTTCTGTTGGAAAGAGCTTCTTAATTTTTTTGTTAAGTTGATCGTCTTTCTTTTCAATAAAACCATTCATTTCAAGCTTTTTTATAGCACGAGCTGCTGTTGTTCGATCTACTTTTATCATCTCAGCTAACTTTTCTTGAATGATTCCTGGGTTTTCGCATATTCGCACAAGGTACAAATACTGCCCCTTTGTAAGGTCATATTCTTTAAATTCTATATTACTTATCGAATCTAATGCCCTTGCTATCATTCCGATTTCACGAAGAATTTCTTTCATAATGAACTCCTTAGTATATGTTTTTGTTGCAAATGCAATAAAATAATATGAATTAAATTTAACTTGAATCTGTTGTATTTGCAATAAAAAATTGATTTCAAACGTAAATATGAAAGGTATCAGCATAAGTTGTAGTTTAACTATGAGTCTTAAATAATAAAAAAATTACTCTTCAAGTTTTATTATTAACTTGACGAACGTATGTTCTTTGTTTTATAATCCAATTAGTGGTAATAATGGTAAGTGTGTTCAAGTGATTAGAGTTTACATTAACTTTTTAAATTAGCTATGTTAAAGGACAGTGTTTATTTGCACTGTTGATTGGAGCGGAAGGCGCTTGACTCCTGCGGGAGCAGCGGGACAGGTGAGACCCCACAGGTGCGAAAAGCACCGAGGAGGCTCACCGCACGCCCCGCGGAAAGCAAGCGCCTGGAGCGGAAATCAACATTCTACTTTAACAAAGCTTTTAAATTAAAAACAAGGAGCTGTATCATTATGTCAATGCGTTTATCGCCCTATTTAATGATGAATGGAAATGCAATGGAAGCGATTCAATTTTACAAAGAAGCACTGAATGCAGAACTACTTTTCAGTCAAACGTTTGGAGAAATGCCGGAAAATCCTGAATTTCCTTTACCAGAAGAGGCAAAAGGACTTGTGTCACATGCGATGGTGAAGGTGGGGGAAACAGATCTCATGTTCTCCGATAATTTCCCTGGTCAAACAAGTCAAGTTGGAGATCAAGTGACAATCTGTATTTCATCGGATGATGTTGAACAATCAAAGAAAATGTTCGAATCATTACAGCAAGGCGGTCAAGTTAAAATGCCATTGCAGGACACTTTTTTTAGCCCAGCATATGGGATTGTTACGGACAAGTTCGGTGTAACCTTTCAAATTTACACAGAGGAACAAAAATAATTTATTTAGTAGCATACTGATCAGCCCCTTGGATAACCATTGGGGTTGTTTTGGTACTATAATTAAGATAATAGAATGTAAATTTTACAATTCATTGTTTGTTACGAAAAAATAATAGATAGAAAGAGTCCCTTCTGAAAGGATATCTCAATGAAAATCAATCAATTAATTGCGAACAATATAAGCAAATTAGATGCGGTACTCCCCGAATATCAATCGTTAGGGATTGCTGGTTTATCAGGTTCGGGTAAAACAACATTCTGCCAAACGATTGGGGAAGAGTCTAAGAAGCGTCTAGTTTCTTTATTACCAAAGGCGGAATATCAGTATTTATTTCCTACTATTATGGAAACGAATTTCAGTGCCATCAAAATGGAGGAAATGCCTTTAGTTCTTTTTCTCGGAAAGTCATCTATTTCTTCCAATCCACGTTCGACTATTGGCACACATACTGGCGTTTTTAAGGAGATTCGTGTAAGTCTGGCAGAAAAATATAATCTCTCACCAGAAGTTTTTTCATTCAATAATGAACTAGGCTGGTGCCCAGATTGTAAAGGACGCGGAACGATCAAAAATGTGGAATGTCCAAAGTGTCATGGCCATCGCTATAATCAAGAGGTGGAGCAATATACCATTGAATTATTAGATCAACCACATACGATTTCTGGTATCAACAATTTAAGCATTGAAACGATTCTTTCACTTGCAGAAGTTTTACATATTAGTGAAGCGAAACAACATATTCTCGAAAATATCAGCCGAATGAATATGGGTTACCTCACCTTAAATCGGATCATGGGTACTTTATCAGGTGGGGAGTTAACACGACTTTATTTAGCTGAATTTATGGCAGCAAGTGAAAATACGGTAATTATTATTGATGAAATCTCTGTTGGTCTGGATCATCAAACACTATTAAAAATTTTAGAAGAGATTAAACAATTAGGCTATAAAAATCAAATTTGGCTCATTGATCATTCGGATACCGTGCTCGATGCAACGGATGAGCAGTTGTTCTTTGGGCCTGGTAGTGGGAAGTATGGCGGAAAAATGGTTGAGGAATCACCACGTCCAAAACCAATTTATTGGGAACGTAATAAAAATACGCCAACAGAATTCTATCAATTTCATGATTTATACTGTCGTAATATTCAAATGACAGAGATCCATATTCCGAAAAATAGACTTGTCACCTTTACGGGTGAGTCTGGATGTGGGAAATCAACGCTTGTGAATGAATGTATTGCGAAAGATTTTCTAGAGCGATATCCAAAAGATAAACTAGTCATGGTTGGGCAAGATCGAAACCAATCGATTACAAGTCGGTCAACCGTTGCAACCTTTCTTGATATTAAAAAGAAAATCACGAAATATAGTGAAGACATTGAGGATATTTTCGGACGCTCCATTGAGGATATTATTGAGGAACTTCCAAATGAAGACATTGCTCATAAACGCTTGAGTTTATTGATCAAGCTCGGTCTCGGATATTTAACTTTAGAAAGGAAAACACAATCCTTATCGACGGGTGAATTTCAATGTGTCCATTTAGTTTCGGAGCTATTTGCTAACACCAAAAATCCGCACACACTTTTCATTTTTGACGAACCTTCCAAAGGATTATCACAAAATATATTAAATCAATTCATTGATAGCATCCGGACGATTTTGCAGGATGAATCGATTTCCATCCTCATGATTGAACATAATGCCTACATGCTAGAAAGCTCTGATTTCATTATTGATTTTGGAAAAAGACAGATCGTACCTGTGGAGCATCTTGATGTTGATAGCCATGATGATTATTTTAGTCGAAAGACTAGTGCAGATACAGGTGAACCATTGCAAATTTCATCAAGGCTTCATCAAAAAAATGGCATTCAATATTTAAAAGAAAGTCATATCGCTTATTTCAAAAATGCAGAAAACGTCTATAAGGGTGGTATTTTAAAAAGCTTATCGCCAATTGCCCGTGTCATTTATGGGGAATACGATTCAGACATCATTGCACCTGTCATCGCTATTGATCTTGAGAGACACTTATATAGTCAGTATAGCTTTCTTTTTGAATTGGGTGGATTGATTAACCATATGGTAGCAGCTCATCCGACGAATAAGGATACAAGAAGTTTTGATTTCTATGCCCAAGATAATCATTGTCCATGTTGTTCGGGCCGTCGATTTATTGAAAAATTTGACTTTGATGTGGTCATTCAAGACAAAACGGTTCCATTTTGGGATGGTCTATTACATCCAGACGTAATGGAAGTTTTGAAATATTATCAATACCCAAAATTGCAATTCCTATTTGATGAGATTAAGAATGAACTTGGTCAAGATATAAGTAAAAGCTATAATGAAATGACCGAAGCCGAAAAGCATACCTTTTTATATGGTTATTGGGAAAAGTCCTTTTATGATAAAGCTGGCAAGACACAACGAACATGGGAAGGCTTTAATATCCTCATCGGTCGTTATATGTTTATTTCCAAATCGATTATTAAAGAGAAAATGAAAGAATCAAAAGAAATGATGATTTGTCCTGTTTGCCGAGGAACCGTCCTCAATCATCATAAAAAACTAAAATTTGGTGAGACGGATATACGTGAGATTATTTATCAGCCTATTGATCAAGTAATTAAAACGGTAGGTGCCTTACCAGAACTTGAAAAGCTAAAAAATATCGTTGGCGGTGATATGGTACTGACGGAAGATGTCTCTTTACTTCCTAGGGAAACACAGGCAGCGCTGAAAATGCTTGAACTTGAATTAGCGAGCTTTGCCCACTATGAAGTGGTTTTACAAAATGCCTTACCTTTCTGGGACAGTATAAAAGGTAATATTGAGGCAATTAGCAGTAAAAATCAGATCACCATTTGTGATTTTGCCAATATTCATGAGACACGTGAAACCATCATTGATAAATATTTTACCAATGGAAAATACAAAAAATTAACGTATGTTTATGAAGCGTTTGGTTACAAAAAAATTGTTACCTTAATCAATAAGATAAAAGCTAGTCATCCATGTCCATTCTGTAAAGGGAAGAAAGTCATTTCAGAAGATGGTCTCCATGACGGTGTGCATAAATTATCGATCCCATGTGTGAGCTGTGAGGCGAGTGGCATCAATGATGAAGGTCGTAAGGAGATTGTTGAGGGCATCGACGTGCAAACATGGCTAACGGGTAAAGTAAAAGATGTTGTAGCGGAAAATGAAATGAATGAGACAGTTGCGGAGATTCCGATTCTCAATCGTATTCGAGAATTGAATAAGCGAGAGATGATGGTCGTATATCAATATCTTGATCAAAACTAAGATAAGGATTGCCTTTACTTTTGAATCACAGGCATATAGTCTGTGATTTTTTTTAGGTTGATATGGTTCGGAAAGTAGTTAAAAGTCTTTATTTTATGTCAATAAAGAGTAAGGAAAGGTTGTGATTAAATGGATAATTGGAAAAAGAATATAACGCTCTTTTTAAGCAGTCAGACGATCTCCCTCTTTGGTTCTGCCTTAGTCCAATATGCCATTATGTGGTATGTGACGCTAACAACAAAATCAGGGATTATGATGACAGTGTTCATCATTTGTGGTTTCATTCCTACCTTTCTATTATCCCCGATAGCGGGGGTATGGGCTGATCGCTTTAATCGTAAAAGGCTGATTATTTTAGCCGATGCCCTCATTGCGGTGGCGACACTTTTATTAGCCATTGTTTTTTTACTGGGCTATGATTCAACATGGTTACTCTTTGTGATGGCAGCGGTTCGTGCGATCGGTACAGGTATACAAACCCCAGCCGTAGGGGCTATTTTACCCCAAATCGTACCAAAAGAGAATTTGACGAAGGTGAATGGAATTAACGGGAGTATTCAAGCGATCATCATGTTTGTCGCGCCGCTGGTTAGTGCTGCATTATTGACGATGACCTCCCTTGAAATCATTTTTTTCATCGATGTCATTACCGCAGCAATTGCCATTTTTACGTTAATGAACTTTTTTAACATTCCAGCTCATGAGAAGGCTGCGGAAAAGCAAACGACCAGTTATTTCAATGATTTAAAAGAAGGCTTAACTTATATTAAAAATCAAGCTTTTCTAAAGAAATTCTTTTTGTTTTTTGCGATTTTCTTCGTGTTGATGGCACCTGCCGCCTTTTTAACACCGCTTCAAGTAACCAGAACTTTTGGGGATGAAGTGTGGCGCCTAACCGCCATTGAAATTGCCTTTTCGGTTGGAATGATGGTGGGTGGTGCGATTATCGCTTCATGGGGAGGCTTTAAAAATAAGGTTTATACGATGACATTTGCAAGTCTGCTGATGGGAGTTTGTACGTTTGCACTCGGAATCGTGCCAAACTTTTGGATCTATCTACTATTCATGGCGGTCTTCGGTATTGCGATGCCCGTTTTTAATACCCCAACCACTGTGTTAATTCAAGAGAAAGTAGATGAAAATTATTTAGGAAGAATTTTTGGTGTGTTTGGAATGATATCTACTTCCATGATGCCGATTGGGATGCTCATCTTTGGTCCTCTTGCAGATATCATCCAAATTGAATGGCTTCTTTTAGGAACAGGGCTTTTCATTTTAATTCTGTCTATATTCTTAGGACGAAATAAGGTTTTATTGGAAGCAGGAAGGGGAATGGCGTAGAAATGGAGGGGAATGATGAAAACGATACAGGTAAGGAGCTCCTTATTCACTAACCGTTCCATAGAATCTATAGTGAACTCATATCAAATTGGAAGAATAATGGCATGTAATCTATTAATCAGAGGATTAAATGATACGTATATTGTGGAAACAGAAATTGCCAAATATATTTTTCGCATATATAGAGAAGGATGGAGGGGAAAATCGGAAATTTTGTATGAATTAGATGCCATTAACCACTTATCTAAAAATGGTTGCCAAGTTTCGAAGCCTATCATGAGGAAGGATGGTGAGTGGCTATCTGAAGTTCATGCCCCAGAAGGAATGAGGTACGGTGTTTTGTTTACCTTTTCAAAAGGGGATCGGCCGGAAATTAATGAAGAAAATGTTTATCTGATCGGAAAAGCTTTGGCTAATATACATAAAGCAACGGATTCGTTTGTTTCCAATAATGAGAGAAAATTTGAATTAAACGTAACGCATTTATTGGATGGGCCTTTGTCTTTGATCACTCCTACATTAGAAAAGTATATGAAAAGTGAAAAATATTCATTCCTGGATGGGGTCTTAAGTAAGATAAAGGCAGATATTTTATATAACGATGATCTTGAATATGGTTTTTGCCACGGAGATTTTCATAATTTTAATATGCATCTTTTGGGGGATCAAATCGAGGCTTTCGATTTTGATTGTTGTAGCAGGGGGTATCGATCCTATGATATCGCTGTATTTTTGTGGAACTTGAAGCAAAACTATCCGAATTTAGAAACTTCATGTTGGAACCAATTTTTAAATGGCTATCTTAGTGAAAAAAGTATAGGTAATGGAGATTTACAAGCATTAAATCAGTTCGTTATTTTACGAAGAATATGGTTTTTAGGAATCATATTGAAAAATGATGATGTTTGGGGAACTCATTGGATGAATGAAAAAAATCTCGAACATTTTTTGAATCAATTGGAACAGGATGTAGAGAAAATTTAATTTGTAAAATTCAAGAAGCCAACATACGTTATGTGTTGGCTTTTTGGATCTTACTTCTTCGTTTTTGTAATTTTTTCCTTTTTTATGTTTTTATCATTGATTTTGGGCTCCGTGCCATTTTTCATATTTCTTAAATTCGAGCGGTGTAAATAAAGCATGAAAGGAATAAACACGAAAAATAAAATAGCTAGCTTCGTGTCGCCAGCAAGAAAAGAATATAAAAATAAGGCAGGCGCAATGGATATGGAACCGATAGGCACATATTTGGTAATAACAATCATACTAATAAATGTTATTAAACCTATTATAAGCAAAATCGGATTTGCAATGAACAATACACCGAATGTTGTCGCTACTGCTTTCCCTCCTTTAAATCCTGCAAGTAATGGGAAACAATGACCTAGAACCGCTGCAAATCCAACATAAATGGGTTCAATTTCAAGGTTCAACCATAAAGGTAATAAGGCGGCTACAGCTCCTTTCGATACATCCCCAATTAGCACCAACAAACCTGCCTTTTTACCTAAAATCCTGACGCTATTCGTCGTACCTAAATTTCCACTCCCAAATTTCCGAATATCCGCCCCGAAAAACATTTTACCCACGAGCAAAGCGAAAGGGATGGACCCAAGTAAATAAGCTATAAAAAATGCAAGTATAGTCATTTTTACCTCATCTCAATTTTAAATTAGTGATAATTCTATTATATTATTTTTTACTAAACTTATTTTTGTTTTTTTTTGAAAAAGGGAAAAGTATTTTAGTATAGAGACTCACGGCAATTGTAGGCATAATGGTTGATTAGTGAAAAACAGCTTCAAAAAACAATAACCGCAAAAGCTAATGACTCTTGCGGCTTTAAAATCATATTATTTTCTTAATAATGTTGTGACCATTTTACTCAGTGTTCCTTTATCGACGAACGGTGCAAGGCTAGCTAGAATATCTGGATTAAGATCTATTAGTTCTTGATCACTGACAAGTTTTTCAATCGTTTCCTTACTTAGAAAAGGAGCAAGATGTAGGATTTTACTAGCTTCTAATTTACCATTTACAACTTGGTTGATGAGATGGTTTAAGGTTTCCGCACTCAAGAAAGGTGCCAATCTATGAATAATATTCCAGTCTAAGGTTCCCTCTGCTGACTTAAAGACCAATTTATCTAATTGCTTTTGCTCAAGGAATGGAGCAATGTATAGAATTCGATTAGCTTCTATCTTTCCATCCACTACCTGGTCAACGATACGATTTAGCGTTTCACGGCTTAGAAAAGGGGCTAATCCCTGTACTAGGTCCCAGTTCAAATGACCTTCCTCTACTTGCTGAACGAGTTTATCTAAATGATCGCGACTAAAAAATGGTGCTAACTGAACAAGCTGTTTTATATTCATAGAATCTAAGGTGGCACGCTCAACCAATATCATTAAAGTGTCTTTACTCAAAAAGGGAGCAAGGCTTGAAATCACTTCCCATTGGACCTCTCCCTCAGTTGAATGTAGGATAATTTGGTCCAATGATTCAGAATCTAGAAAAGGTGCGAGCCTCATTAGTACCTCTAAATTGAGGTTACGTCCATCTAAACCCTCAGATACCTTATTCAAAGTACTAGCCTTCATGATGGGGGCTACCTCAACTAAATCCTTCAAATCCACTTGACCAGAATTTATCATTTCTGTTACTTGCTCTGTTCTATTCTCTGAAATCTCTTCAACAATTTTTCCAACTTTTAAGTACTGTAGATTATTAACGGATTCTCCTGCATTCATAATTTCGTCTATTGATCTATTGAAAAAATTAGCAATTAGAGGCAAGGTCCCAATATCCGGCAGTGAATCCCCACGTTCCCACTTTGATACTGCTTGATGGCTAACATTTAAATGATCAGAAAGCTCTACCTGGGTCATATCTCGTTCCTTACGAAGCTTTGAAATATATGCACCAACTTTTCGTGAATCCAACATCCAAACTCCTCCTCAACTAAAAAACAAAATCCAGCGCGCACTGTCAAAATTATCTTAGCACACCCTCCACCATCAGCCTATCAACAGACAGTTGAATTGAATCAAAAACAGAATTCAACCACTAGTTGAGTGGAACATGGGAACTTTGTCCAATTCCATAGCAATCAGTTAGTTAGTTAGTTAGAATAAAATAAGCCGGGGACGATGGACCTCTGACCCTACATAAGTGGAATGAAAGGCCTTCAATCCGAATAATGTAGTAGAAAATGAGTATGAGGTGTAGAAATGTCTATGTTAAATGGTAAATATATTGAGGTTGATCCAGGTGTGGAGTTGTTTGTTCAGGATGTAGGGGTTGGGGAACCCATTGTGTTTATTCCTGGTTTTACGTTTACGACAGAGGTTTTTTCCAAACAGGTGGAATATTTCTCAAAGACGAATCGAGTGATTGTTGTTGATCCAAGGAGTCACGGTAGATCAACAATGTCTATTCATGGGAATAATTACATTACCCATGGATCAGATTTACATGTGGTCCTTAAAGCATTGAATGTTGAAAATGCGATGTTAGTCGGTTGGTCTTTTGGCTGTTTTACTGTTTGGGAGTTTATTAAACAATATGGTTTGGATTCTATTAAATCCTTAATCCTTGTTGACATGCCTCCTAAATCATTATCGACAAATAATGATGATTGGGTGGAAGGTTCGTTAGATGAAATTGCTGCCATCTATAATACGTATTTACAAAATTCAAGAGGACAAAGGCAGTTCATCACAAACTATATCACTCAAGTAATGGTTCAAAGGGATCTCAAGAAAGAGGAACTGACTTGGCTTGTTGAGCAATCTTTAAAAACACCTTACTATATTGCATGTCATTTATTTGCTTCTGGAATGTTTTCTGATTATCGTGAAGAAGCGATAAAAGCAAGCCAAACGGTTCCTACATTAAATGTAATTGCAGAGCATTGGGCTGAAAGTGCAGCTAATTACACAAAACAATTAACACCAGAATCTAAAATAGAAGTTCTCGGCGGGCATATGATGTTTTGGGAGCATAGTGAAAGGTTTAACGAAATTGTTCATCATTTTTTAAATGAACTAGAAAGATAAATTTAACCCGAATCAATTTGAAGATATTTAACTCAAATTGATTCGGGTTTTTTAGTTGTATGGACTTTTCACCATATCTCTAATAAACTGAGCTAAGTATGAAGTGATTTTAGGAGGTTCATTCATGGAAAACAATGATATTTTAATTAGATTGAGATATGCACTCGATATAAAAAATACTGATATGGTAGAGATTTTTCAACTTGGTGGAGCTGAAGTAACAAAAGCGGAAGTAATAAAGATGCTTACAAAATCGAATGACATGAACGATCATGAAGATGAAAATGACGAGAATATAAAATGTAATCATATAATGTTTGATTCGTTTTTAAATGGCTTGATTGTTTTTAAAAGGGGAAAACAAGATCCAAAACCTGGCCAGCCAGACATGCAGGAAACTTCTGTAAAGAAAAGTGCAAACGTTAATAATCTCCTACTAAAGAAAGTGAAAATAGCGCTAGCTTTAACTACCGAGGATATGCTGGATATATTCGAAAAAGCAGGTATTAATGTAACTAAAGGTGAACTCGGCGCTTTATTGAGAAAAGAAGGCCATAAAAATTTTAAAGAATGTGGAGATAAATATGCTAGGAATTTCTTAAAAGGACTAGCTATAAAATATAGGGGATAGGTTTGGAAAATTCATAACTTAAGGAAAACAAATAAGAGCCATTCCAAGGGAAGGAGGCTCTTTGTTTGTTTTACAAAAATTACCTTCCAAATTCATGAACACAGTACAATGATTTTATGTGGTGTTGTTTGGGCGGGTATGCTTTTGGTTGTAGCTCCATAGAGAACGATTAGATTTCGGTTGGCGAGATTACTTGTGAAGGCTTGCCCATTTTCTAATAGAATCTGGGTATACGGTGATACATTTAATTTTAATTGACCGTCACTACTCACTAGCTGACTGTTAAAAAAGTCTACTTTGACATTTTGAAAAGGTGTATCTTTTGCCATAATCAGTGCTCGGTATTGCGGCGGGTATATGAGCGGGACGGGAGCATTTGCATCATAATATCCTGTTACCCTGTCACCTATTCTTATCATTACATGATCGACAAAATAAGTGGTGGGTGCCACAACGAAATTTACAAAAGTTCCGGTTCCGTTATCTACAGATATAAATTTATAACAACCGACTCCTTCGTCATTTTGACTTATCATAAAATCACTAATCATCGTTACTGTACCTTGGAAAGCAATATATTTTATCATTGCGATACCTCCTTTAAGCTCATGCCTATATAGATTATGCTATTAGATGGATTCATGTTATTTTTTTATAGAATGGTGTTTATTTTTGCAAAAGCTCGATCAATAGATAATTGAAACAGAATTTACTATATTAGGGAACACCTATACTATTGAAAGGACTTACCTCTTTTAATGAATATCAAAGAACAAACACAAACAAAAAGTCTTTAAGTTATGGATTTTCCTTATTTTAGGCTCTTTGACTGCTTTTGGTCTGTTATAACTGGATAAGTATTTACCTTCTTTCCCACTAGGGACTAGCCTACATGTCAAACTTATTTTGTTAAGTAAAAAAGATATTAAGGATTTTACAGGTGATGAAATGATACATACCTTTTTAGGTGAGACAATACGTTTTGAAGTAAAGTACAAAAAGCGAACATCCATGGGCATTTATATCGATCATTATGGAAATGTGGAAGTTCAGGCTCCGAAAGGGACACCTGATGAACATGTGCTTCAATTATTAGAAGAAAAGTGGGATTGGATTCAGGAAAAGTTAAATGAAATGAAGGATCGAATGCTTGGGATAAAAGAGAAGCTATATAATCAAGGGGAAAGCTTCCTTTATTTAGGAAACTCCTATCCGATACAGATTACACAAGATATAACTATCAATCAGGACCATGTTGTTTTTGACGGAATGAAGTTATATATCTATGTGAAGCAGCTTGAGGATGAAAAAATAAAACAAGCATTAAAAAGGTTTTATTACCAGCAATGTAAAGCGTTAGTAGAAAAGAGTATCCATTCTTTTCAAAGCAACTTTAAAACAAAGCCGCGTTCGATCCGAATTACTGATAGTAAAAGTAATTGGGGAACCTGTGATTCAAAACAACAGCTGACTTTTAATTGGAAGCTGGCTATGGCTCCCATTCAGGTAATTGACTATGTAGTCGTACATGAAATGTGCCACATGGTCCATCTGAATCATGATCGATCCTTTTGGCGTCTGGTTGGAAAAATAATGCCTGATTATAAGGAAAAAGAAAACTGGTTAGCATTATCAAGTTGGAAAATGACTGTTTAGGCAATTTTTCCAATTTAATTATTTACAATATAATGAAAAAATGAGATAATAGAGAAAATTTCGGAGGGGGAAAGTAAGTTTATGGAACCAACTAATTGCTAATATTAATTTAATTTAAAATTAATATGGATTTTGTAATGAGTGTCAATTTGCCTAAGTATTTTAGGTTTATTTGTTATGCTCTTTATGGAATGATGGCAATTTAGAAGGTAACTTACTTTACTTAAATCGAGATGATAATTTAAAGGGTTCGCCAGTCAATTTATACTGGGGAATGTATCTAGGTAGAAATATGTGCTTTTTTTCGCGCGCATTTTAGCTTAGGAATAAATTATTTTCACTGACTATTTTAGACTGTAAGAAGTAACCATCTTCTTATGGTCTTTTTATTTTATGATGCTCTGTTAAATAATTTTCTGGTCAGACAATCCGTTATATGAAGGAGAATGGATCTTTTTCAAAATTAAGCGGACACCAGTTCCGTTATCTAATAAAAATTAAGCAGATATAGCTTCTTTTTTCGTAAATAGCGAGACCACAGTTCGAATAAACCAAAAAAAACGGCAGTGTTAAATAATATAACGGAACGAGTATCCTTTTTACTAAATGACATGCCGAACATGTTACTTTAGCGGAGTTCACTTTTAAAATACAAGTATTGAAGTTCTTCTTTACCCTGTCCATAAAATGCATAACGTACAATATGGATGAAAGAAGGAAATAGTATGTTTGAATTAAAGTTAAATGGTATTAAAAAATTTATGGAAGCCACGCTTGTTCTTAAAAATATCACCTTTGAAGTGTATCAAGGTGAGAAGGTTGGAATCGTGGGTGCAAATGGAAGTGGAAAGAGCACGATTCTTAAATTAATTGCAGGAATCGAACCGATGAATTACTATCCGGGATACCCGCAAACATCGAGCTATGGATATGATGAAGGTTTAATAAATATGTCGAGAGGTGCGACTAGTGCTTACCTTGAGCAAACGCCATCGTATCCGGAAGGCTTAAAGGTAATCGATGTATTAAACTTGGCTTTTGAGGAAATTGACAATATAGAGACGCAAATGCGTGAATTAGAAGAGCAAATGAAGATTTTAGAAGATATAGACTTGGAAAAAGCGTTAAAAAAGTACAGTGATTTAGTTCAACTATATGAAGTAAAGGATGGATATGAGAAAGGTGAAAAATTAAGTAAGGTTTGCACGGGGCTGAAATTTGGTGAAAGCTTTTTAAATAAGGGTTTTGATTTATTAAGCGGTGGGGAAAAAACAAGAGTTGGGCTTGGGAAGCTCTTGATTCATAATCCAGACATCTTATTATTAGATGAGCCGACTAATCATTTGGATATGGATTCCATTGAATGGCTCGAAGGTTACCTCAAGACTTATAAGGGAATGGTCTTGATCGTATCCCATGATCGATATTTTCTAGACAATGTCGTTTCGAAAATTGTCGAAGTCGAGGATATGGAATCAATTAGCTACAAGGGCAATTATTCTTCTTATATTAGTCAAAAAGAAGAAAACTTACGGATTCAGTATGAGCATTTCAGAGAGCAACAAAAAAAGATGAATAATATGGAAAAGACTGTTATGACGTTAAGAGATTGGGCGATGAGAGGCGGTAATGACAAGTTCTTTCGAAGAGCGGCCAGTATCCAAAAAAAGCTCGATAAAATGGATCGAATCGATAAACCTGTTTTTGAGAAAAAGAATATGAAACTAGATTTGAGAGTGTCAGAGCGATCTGGAAAAGAAACGATCAAAGCAATCGGACTCTCAAAAACGTATGAAGATAAGGCTATTTTTAAAGATGCCAATCTAATGATTCATTTTGGTGAAAGAGTTGGTATCGTCGGGCCAAATGGCAGCGGGAAAACCACTTTCTTAAAAATGCTGTTAGGTGAAGAGCAGCCAGATGGTGGTGAGGTAGCGTTAGGTGCTAATGTGATGGCAGCCTATTTGCCACAGAATATTACTTTTAAAAATGATGAACTCACAGTGCTCGAAACGTTTAGGGAGGATATTTCGATACTGGAAGGAAAGGCACGAGAATATTTATCCAAATTCATGTTTTATAAAAAAAGCCCATTCAAAAAAGTAAAATTCTTGTCAGGTGGCGAGAGAATCAGGCTAAAGCTAGCGATGCTGTTATATCAAGATATCAATTTATTAATACTTGATGAGCCGACCAATCATCTTGATATTGATTCCATTGAGACTCTTGAGGAAGCTCTGGAAGACTTTAAAGGTACAATCTTCTTTATCTCACACGATAGATATTTTATCAATAAAATGAGTGAAAGAGTAATTGCCGTTGAGAATTATGCCTTTAAAAGTTATCTAGGAAATTACGATTATTATAAAAATGAAATAGAGAAGTCAAAACTGCAGGATATAAAAGAGACTGAAATAAAAGTCGACAAAGTGAAGAAACAAAAAAATAAACCTGAAGGTAAAAAGGATGAAGCTTTAGAAACTAAGACTTTAGCTAAAATTGAAAGCCTTGAAAATGAAATAAAAGAGCTCGATTTAGTGATGGCTGCTGACGGTATGGATTATGAGGAGCTTAGTAAGCTGTATAGTAGGAAACAAGACTTAAATAACGAGCTCAATTCAGTTATGGATTTGTGGTTAAGTTTTAATAATTAGTACGGAATTTGTCATCACGCGATTATTTCAAGAAAAAGGACCTGTGAGAGCAGGTCCTTTTGCAATATATTAAAGCATTGCACCAGAATAAAATGAACTTTGTAATTTATCAAAGTCATAATCTTTTAATTGATCGATTGTTAAGTTAGCATGTGCACCCTCGTGAACCATTAAATTAGAATCTTTACCTACATGAACTAAGATCACAGGCTTATCAGTAGCATAGGCATAACCTAATTCCCAGGCAGTCCCACTATCTGAATAATTTCCATGATAAACACCGACAACGATTTCTGACCATTTAATGAATTTAATATCATCCGTAAACGTTTCTATTGACCAGTGACGTGAGCCTACTTCTAAATGGTCCATTTGTTTTTTTCTAGGTGAGAAAACATTTAGACCTTTATCCTCTAGAATCTTTTCAACCTGTTCAACCATTTCAATTTCCTTTTCATTAAAGAATGGTGATGCAAGGTAAACTCTCATTTAATTACCTCCTAAGTTTAAAACTATACTGATATAGAAATATCTTAACACGAATGCCAATGTAACCCAAAAAATAAACGTAATTACAAAAAGTATCATAGCTTTCCATGCTTCCGACAGCAGAATACCGAAGGGAAAAAAATAATTCGGAAATGATCATGAATTGAAGGAATGGGCTGTGAATATGGAAGATACAAGGGGGAGGATTTCATTGAATGGGAATCAATGAGTGTAAACAAAAAAAGATCCATATACGAAATGAAAGAATACAAAACTTTATAATAAATGTAATTGAAAGCACCACAAAAAGACAAATGTCTTTTTGTGGTATCTGACACCATGGTTTTTCGAACAATTAGTTCATAAATTTACTTCATTTTTTAATTTCTTATACGCAACTTGATCCCAAGGGTACCAAAGGACATGAAATAGGATATGCACAATGATGGCTGCAATAAGACCATATTTCCAGAATAAATATCCACAAAACACTGATACCCAAAGGTTACCGATTATTGCGGTTGTCACAAGCATCACAGAAGGTTTACACCCTGCTGCTAGATTACCTGGGAGATGTGCCAACCCGAAAATCATACCAGTGACCGTAATCGCAATCCAGAAAACCGTCGTTTCGGATGAAATCAGCAAGGAAAATAGCCACATAACTAAACTAAGTAATCCCCAGCGAAAAATAACTTCCTCCGTGATACCTCCCGAAGTAACTCTCGTCCAAAGCCCTAATTGATGGCGAAGGTTCTCCGTGATAAACAACGATTCCCTATCCAAACGGTGACGAATAAAACCATAGTAGCTAATCATCCAAGTTAACGAGCAGACTATGCCAGCGAGAGCTCCAATCTTTAACTGAAGATAAAAGTCCGACAAATGCAGCTCTCCTTGGGTAATTCCTTGTAAGAAACGATCAGTTAGACCGACTTTAGGGCCGAAATAAATACCTAAGGCCGCACACAAAGCGACGATGATAAGCGTCTGTATGGTGATAATAAATGTTAATTTTCCTTTGGATAATTTATTGTCTGGCTTACCCAAAAGCTCCTTACTTGTATACTTCGTCATCAGCCAGATGCCTGGAATGCAAAAACATACAATAATCATCCATAAAGTCCAATTGAACATTTGTTTCTACCTACTTTCTTGAATATGATGTAAATTGGCTGATAAAACTAGTTTAATATAAATTTATTAAAAATGAATATCTGTTTACGGAACTAGCTTATCCCCCAATTTATGGCCAATCCATAGAATAGGTATTAGCAAAAGTCCAAAAGGTGCACTAAGCAAAATGTCAGCCATTTCGATGAGATCTTCATCAAGTAACCTATAGAATAGATAGATACTATAAGGAAGTGTGATAACGACGGCAGTTACCACTCCAGGGACTAGCATCCTTAAGAAAAGAGCTTGCCCAACGTGCATGAACACATGTAGAAGCAGAATGACATTAAATCCTAAAAACAGTAAGTAACTCCCTTTTTCCACCGCCCAAAAGGTAACTGGAATAAATACGATAAACTCAGTACAAACAGCAATTGAGAATCGTGACGATGTCATGCTCGAGAAGGTGTAAAAATTTTTGTGAAACCTTTTTGGAATCTTATTATAAATTTGATTGGAATTCTTTCGAAACCAAGGTTCAATTCGAATGATCTCTTCGAAATCATGAAGCATAAAAGCAACGAGAAACATCCAAATAAGTGAAGGAATACTTACTGATGTATCTAGGAATTGAATCATATGATGTTCTCTCCTCTTAAAGTAACTTTTTTCCCTTACTTTTCTTGATGATCCATATGAAGATAATTAAATAAAAGATTATCAGCACAGCACCCGCATCCCCAGTAATATAGGTAACAACTGGATGAGGATTTTGTGTGAATAATTCCCCGTAGTTCCACACAACATTATGTGCCGAGTGAGCAATGATTGCTGGCCAGATGCTACCTGATGCATATCTTACATATGTAATAAATGCGCCTGCCAATGTAACGGTTGTCATAAACATCGGAATAAAGGTCAATAAATTAACATCTGTATGATAAATATCGGTGAAAAGGATAATAGGTAAATGAAATAATCCCCAGATGAATCCATTCAGCAATAATGCTTTTTCAAGTCCGATCGATCTTAGCTTAGCTGCCAGATATCCTCTCCAACCGATCTCTTCCCCTAGTGTCACCGTCAATGAGCTTGCAATGAGGGTGATGAAAAATCCGACAAACAAAAAAACTCCACGTCCTTCATATTCTTTTTCAAGTTCGAAGGTACCAATTCCTGCTAACCAAACAATTATATAGCCAATTAAAATTGGAATCATGGGAATCACGAGCGCTCCTAAAAAAGTTTTCAGTTGAAAACGGTGAAACCCTAGCTGCTTCCATCCTGCTTTAGTAAACATTTCTCCAGATAACAACATAGTAATTAGAACAGCGACAAAAGGAACAAACATAAATAACGAAGTGCTTTGCTCAATTGGCAACACGACAATCATAAATACAATGGCAAGAACTAGAACTAAGTATACTGAAACTTTTTGCATGTTTGATAGATGCTTTAACAAAATGAATCTCTCCTTATTTGTATGTTTATCAATGGTCCTATCATAGGCCATATAGATGTCATAGCAACAGTAACAATGATGTCATAATGTTTATGAAGCCATATGCAAATTGCCAATTTTTAAGTAATATAATATGTGATATATACCCTTGGAGAGTGAAATCGTATGGGAATTTTTCATGAGCGGACGACTCGTTGGAAGTGGTATGACTGGACGATGTTAGTCTTACGCACACTTGTTTTTATATCTGTGTTATACAATGCATCGGTCGTTCAAGATCAATTTTCGCTACCATTTTGGTTAATTGATGTCGTTGTTGGACTGTCATACATTATCCCTTTCCTATTGTTGCAGAGAAATCGGATTTTTTATTTTTGGGGAGAAATTTTCTTTTTAGCTTTATTGACCCCTATGTTTGCTCAAATTGATGCAAGTACAGCAGGGAATTATGTGTCTTATTGCCTGATGTTAGGCTTTTATCAGGAACGGAATTCACGACGATGGAGAACTTCTATCATAGTAACCATCATAGTATTAGGTCCAATTTTAGTCCTATTTGAAAGTCCGATTACTTATATTTCCATTTTGATCTCAGCTTTTGTATTCTACGGGCTGGGCTTTATGTTGAACGCACTACTTCATGCAAAGGAAGAAGTACAGAAGAAAAACGAATTAATTGAACAGCAAAACAAAATGCTTACGCAATATTCGAAGCAAGTTGAGCAAAATACAATTCTTCAAGAACGAAATAGGATTTCGACTGAGCTGCAGTATTCAGTAAGTCATACATTTGCTGCTCTCATCTTAGAAATGGAGACCCTTCGTAATCAGTTGTTAGGAGCGAAGACAGATCCATTATTTCAGCAGCTTATTGATCGAACACGGTTAGGATTGCATCAAGTACGAGAGGCTATCAAGCATCTTGAGCCCCTTGACATAGATCTATCAATCGTAGAAATAATTAAACGCGTGATTGATGATGTTCAAAAAGAGACAGCCTGCACTTTTGCATTTTCTGTTAAGGGTGAAGAGCCACCTCTCCCTAAGCAAGCTATTTATACATTTACTCGCTGCCTACAGGAACTTTTGAACTGTTCGATTCAGGTTGGAAACGCTCAAACGCTTGGTGTTACACTACATTTTTTTGATGACTATTTAGAAATATGGGTTGAAGATGATGGACTGGGTTCAGAGCAGGAACGGTTAGAGGCCGGTTTAACCACTGTCCATGAACAGATGACCTTGATTAAGGGTGAATTTTCAGTTACATCGTTTCTTAACAAAGGAATTACTGCTGTATGTAAAGCCCCTATTGTAAAAGAGAACAACGAAGGATCCATTAAAGTACTTGTAATGGATTCCAATCTTCATGTACGAGAAAGCTTAGTTACATTGCTCACCCTTCAAAGTGATATTGAGGTAGTTGGACAGACGGATCATAAGGACGAAGCGAATCGTATTTGCGAGGAAAAGCGGCCGAACATTATCCTTCTTGACGTAAAGTTTAAAGATACGGACATCATTGCTTTTACACAACGATTAAAAAGAACATACCCGTTGACTCGAATAATGATTACTACAAGCAAGGACGATATTGATGAGGCAGTGGAGTTAATTCATGCTGGAGCGGAAGGTTATATTAGCAAAAATACACCAATTCGAGAGCTCATTACGAAAATTCAGCTCGTTCATATGGGAGAAACGATTATTTCTCAGACTGTTGCAAAGCAACTTATTCTTAAAACAAAATCGGTCGATTCAGAAAAAGACCAGCTTGAGAAATGGAAGAAACTGTACAGTCTGACCGACCGCGAAACAGAAGTGCTTAAGCTACTAGCTGACGGTTTAAAGTATAAAGAAATCAGTGAACAGCTATTCCTTGCTGAAGGCACTGTTCGTAATTATATATCTAGTATATATTCCAAATTGGAAGTAAAGGATCGTGATGAAGCGATGGAAAAAGCGTTTCAGGCCGCTACTTTTTAACTTTTAAAAAAACAAACAATCCAAAACTCCCTTTCAAAAATTTAGCAACTTTCCAGTCTTACGATGATAGAAATGACCGTTAATTTAAACTAGTCATTTCTATTTTTTTGCAAAAATAGTATTCTGCGTTTAAAAATTTCGAATTTTACATCTTTAGGTTTATTAATCATTTGCTATTTACAATTCTGGTATTCTTTTCTAAAATCAATTATGGTTATGGAAAGTAGTATAAAAGAACTAGCTGTATCACATATAATTATTCATGCAGCATCCAAGCTAGATCAAGGGTTGTACAATATCATCTGAAGAAATCACCTCAATGCTCCATACTGTTAATCTCCAATCATGCCATCAGGACTAACGGAATTCCTGAAGTGTTCCATTTTTATTTCATACAGTGTAAAACCAATAAAGAAACGACATGAAATTCGTAATATTTATTAGAAGGGGAAGCGAATGCAAGATCATAGGTATACAGATGCTTTGAAAAATTTAGATTCTGTCATTTGGAAATATGAAAATACAGGAAAGGTAAGTTTTCTATCAGGACAATCCTCGCTCCTTGATTTTTTTTATGATGATGAAATAAAGGATGGAGAGATTTCGCTACTCAAGATTGTTCACCCTAGTGATAAAAGGCTTCTACTTAGAATTTATCGGAAATTACAAGAGAAAAAGGATTTTATAGAAGTGTTTCGACTAAAAAATAAGTGGAATGTATACAAATGGGTTAAAGTAAAGGGTTGTCCATTCTCCTCTATAGATCAAGATTATGTGATAGGAGAAGTATACGATTTCACCGAACAGAAAAAGGCGGAACAATTGTTATTAACCGTTCAATGCCAAATGATGGAACTAATCGAAAATGTCCCGAATCCAATTGCAATACACAAGGAAGAGAAAATAGCCTATATGAATCCTGCTGGATTAAATATGCTTAAGGTGAATAAACTCGATGAAGTTATCGGTAAAAAAATGGTTGATTTTATGGGTTCAAAGAAGGAGAGTGACAATCATTCCACTTTAGTGGCTATGGACGGAAAAGAAAGAGATGTCGTATCAAATAGATTTAACATTCTTTACAACAATGAGCCTCACATTATGAGTTTTGGTAGTGATATTACTGAACAACAAAATGTGAAAAAAAGATTAGATAATTTAGAATACTATGATGAACTGACTAATTTACCAAATTACAAATGGTTTAATGAAAGACTTTCCTCCTTGTTAACAAACTCCAAACGTCCATTTGCGATTTTTTTCATAGGATTAAATGAATTTAAAGTGATTAATACAACCTTCGGCTTTTTAATAGGTGATGAAATATTAAAGAGTATCGCCAATCGTTTAAATGGTAAATTAAATGAGAATAACGATGTGTTTCGGATCGAAGGAGATACGTTTTCTCTCATTGTTAATTTCCAGTCGAAGAATCAATGCAGTAGATTAGCCGAAAAGATAGTGAAACTTATATCGGAACCGCTATTAATTCAAGGGCAGGAGTTTTACCTCTCACCAAGAATAGGAATTTCTTTATACCCAGAGGATGGAACTGAGTTGGAAGCATTGAAAAAAAATTCACATGCAGCCCTTTATCTTGCAAAAGAAAAGGATCATAATCGTATTCAATTTTACAATTCAGATATGAAAGAAATGTATGCAAGAAGAATCGAGCTTGAAAAAGGACTAAGAAAGGCAATTAAAAACAAAGAACTTTATCTTCTATACCAACCAAAATGTTGTATTACCAATGGAGAAGTGGTTGGTGCGGAAGCGTTGTTACGATGGAAGCATCCTGAGCTTGGTATTATATCCCCACTAGAATTTGTTCCAATAGCAGAAGAGTCAGGGTTAATCGATTCAATTGGAGAGTGGGTAATCGCCGAAGCATGTAGGCAATTGAATGCTTGGAAGGATAATGGAATCGATATATTAATGTCTGTGAATCTATCTGTTAAACAGCTCCACCAACCCAACCTAGTCGAAATCGTTCGCACTACATTAGCCCAAACAAAACTTAGACCGGAAAATTTAGAATTGGAAATTACAGAAAGTATCATGCAGCAGTCTGATCATGCTATTCAACTGCTCTATGATCTAAGAGATTTGGGTATAAAAATTTCAATCGATGACTTTGGAACGGGATACTCCTCCCTTAGTTATTTAAAAGATTTACCTATTGATACTTTAAAGGTGGACAGGACCTTTATTCGGGATTTAGAACTAGCTGAAAATGAAAAAGCAAAGGCCATTGTAAAAAGCATAGTTGAAATGGGGCACAATTTACAACTGACAGTAATAGCCGAAGGTGTAGAAACAATAAGTCAGATAGACTTTTTACATGAAATTAAGTGCAATCAAGTTCAAGGCTATTACATTAGTCAGCCATTGGCTCAATTAGATTTTGCTAATTGGTTTTTCCAAACACAAGGAAGCCACTATTTTTCGGCTAATGTGTAGAGAGATTATTTAGTATAAATAGTAAATAGGAAAAAGGCAGCGGATGTCACCTTCTTTTGGTAGAAGAGTAATATTGCTGCCTATTTGCATGAAAAATGTGTATGAAATCATTCAAACAAATATTTGAATATTTTTTGGCAAATTAGTAAATTCTGCATGAACTGACTATATTGATATTCAAATATTGATTTGAATGAGGTGGGAAGTAGGAGTGAAAGTTTATCTCAAATGATACATGTGAATCTAGTGTTCAAGAACAAGCAGCGATAAAACCTTTGAAGAGGTTGTTCGCTGCTTTTTTATTTGGAGTGTTAGTAAAATCACAGTTGCATGTGATTCAGTTCACTACGCTGATAATGATTCGCATTTAAAATATGAGTATGAACAATATAAGGAGGTTGATTTTCAGTGGCAACTACAAAAGTTAACCGTGAAGAAAAGTTAGATAAAGACCACGATTCGAAAGTAGGGACGTGGATTTCTGTAGGAATAGTTGGAGGAGTCATTCTTATTACGTATTTTGTACTATTCGGTCTATTTATGGCTAGAGTATAGGGGGGAAAGAAAATGCATAAAGATGAAAAAATATGGCTTGCTTTAAGTTTCGGTATGATCATGATCTTTATGATTATTACAGGTTACCAAGGATTTGCCTTAGGAATGGAACCACCAAGTCATAAAGAAACGATTGATCCACAAAAAGTAGATCAAACAGCCCCATTCGATCAACCAGGTGTTAAAAAGATTGGTGAAAATGAATATGAAGTCGTTATGACGCTTCAGATTTTTAGCTTTAACCCAGGGAATATTGAAGTACCGGCAGGATCGACTGTACATTTCACCTTAACATCAAAGGATGTTGTACATGGATTCCAAGTGGCTAACACGAATATCAACGCAATGGTTATGCCAGGACATATTCAAAAAATCACACAAAAATTTGATAAGCCTGGTAAGTATCTTGTGTTATGTAATGAATATTGCGGTGCCGGCCACCAAGTAATGAGTACAACGATAACAGTTAAATAAAGGAGGGAAGAACCGTGGAATCAGTCTTACAAACAGGAAAAACGAAATCTGTCTTTAAAGAAAAAACAAATAAGGTTCTAGGTGCAAACCTGCAAGATGCAATTATAACGAAATCATATTTATCTGTCACTTTTATCGCATTACTTCTTGGTGGTCTATTAGGATTAGTTCAAGGTTTGAACCGTGCTGGTCTGCTAGAGTTGCCATCATGGCTTAATTATTATCAAGTATTAAGCGCACATGGAATTTTGTTACTTTTAGTCTTTTGCGCCACTTTTACTATTGGATACTTCTATGCAGGTGTTTCCCATACATTAGGCGGTCTATTGCCGGTCGTTAGAAAAATGGCTTGGATTGGCTTTGCATTAGAAGTTCTTGGTGTTGCAATGGTTGCTACCATGATTATACTAGGTGAAGCTTCTGTTATGTTTACCTTCTATCCACCATTGGCAGCACATCCAGTTTTCTATTATGGATTAGTTCTGATCGTACTAGGTATTTGGACGAATTCAATCAGTATCTTTATTCAAGTAGCAAATTGGAGAAAAGCCCATAAAGGCCAACACCTACCAATTTTAGCTTACTTTGCTACAGGCGTTCATGTTCTTTTAGTAGGATCTACATTATTTGTTGCAGCAGAAGTACTATTCATGATCATTCCATGGGTTCATGGTTGGGTTGATGGAATTAATGTAATGCTTGCACGTACATTATTTTGGGCATTTGGACACACAGCCGTTAATATTTGGTATTTAACAGCTGTATCTGTATGGTACGTCATCGTGCCGAAAATAATCGGTGGTAATCGCTGGAGTGACCTACTAACTCGTATGGTTATCGTTCCATTAGTAATCATGAATATTACTGGTGGATTCCACCATCAAATCGTAGACCCTGCGATTTCACCAGAAATCAAATTTATGCACGTATTTATGAGTTTAGCAATCGGTTTCCCATCATTGATGACAGCTTACGCGATGTTTAGAGTATTTGAAAAAACAGGCAGAGCAAAAGGTGGAAAAGGTGCTTTTGGTTGGTTTAAGAAATTACCATGGGGTGATGTTCGCTTCTTAGCTCCATTTATCGGTATGGCAGCGTTTGCTCCAGCTGGTGCAGGTGGTATTGTTCAAAGCACAAACCAATTAGACCAAGTTGTTCATAACACTCTCTGGGTTGTTGGCCATTTTCACTTAACATTAGGTATAACAGTTGCCGTAACATTCTTTGGAGTTTCTTATTGGTTAGTTCCTTATGTTTCAGGACGTGTACTAACACCTCAAATAAATAAACTAGGTATTATCCAAACGATTCTTTGGACAATTGGTATGGTATTAATGTCAGGCGCTCAACACACAGTTGGATTGTTTGGTGCACCACGCAGAACTTCCTATACAACATATGGTGACTTTGCAACAACATTAGGCTGGGATCCATATATGATGATGTTAGCTATTGGTGGAACCGTGTTAACGGTTGCTGTTCTGATTCAGGTGTTTGCCGTATTTAATATGATGTTCTTTGCACCAAAAGGAGTAACAGAGTTCCCAGTTGCAGAAGAAGAAGAGAATGCACCGAAAACTCCATATTGGACAGAAAGATGGGGACTATGGGTTGTACTTATGATCATCGTTGTCGCAATGGCCTATGTAATTCCAGTAGTAGATATGATTGTAAATGCACCTCCAGGTTCACCACCTTTTAAGACTTGGTAAAACGAAAAGCGGAAGCGGCTTGATCAGCCCCGACAAGCAAAAGACGAGCCGGCTTGAAGGTTGTTCTTTAACCTTCATGACGGATTGGGTTTTGACCTCGAGGGGCTAGCCGCTGGAGCTGGACAGTTAGAAAAGAAAAAATGATCTTTTAAAAAAGAGATAGCTCGGTGTCTAGGGCTATCTCTTTATACACTTATTTGGAAATTTTAACTTGGGAAGTGGTCGATATGATTAAAAATCGGCAAACTGTCATTTCATATTTATTCGTTTTCTTTTTTGGAATTGTTTTATTTTATATTGGAACAGATGGTTTTACAGCCTATACAGCTGAAACGGCGAGAGTCAATCGACTCATTGATGATAAGCCTAGCTTTCCTCAAGTAACGTTGGAGGATAGCAAGGAACGGGAATATTTTATTTCTGAGTTCAAAGATAAATATGTGTTGATCACATTTATGTATACTTCGTGTGGAACGGTATGCCCTCAATTGGAAAAAAACATGGGTCAAGTGTACGATTTGTTACCCAGTGAAAATATAGGAAAAGAGATTGTATTTCTAAGTATTAGCTTCGACCCAACCAGAGATGATCCAGCAAGACTTGATCAATATAAAGAAATCTTTAATAGTGATGGGGAAACCTGGCGAATGGCAAGAATTCCGAACCAAACCGAATTAGATTCTTTATTAAAAAGGTTCGGAGTAACAGTTATTCCAGATGGAAATGGAAATTTTGCGCATAATTCGGCTTTTTATTTAGTCGATAAAAAAGGTAACCTAGTTAATGTGATGGATTATACGAAGCCTGATGAAGCAGCTAAAACGATTATCAATATCCTTAATGAAGGAAAGGGGGAATAAACGATGAACCAATCTTTCTATGGGTTATTGTTATTTATCTTTTTAATTATTCCTCCTGTAGCAAAGTTTATGGAATCGGTCATGATCATGCATATGCATATGCAAATGCCTATGTTCGTTATTGCCGGATTATTAATGGCACGTTTTTTCCAAGTACGATTTAAAGGATTTTTTGAAAAATGGAATAGTGATGGAGTCCCCGGAATGATCCTCTTTTCAATTGTTATGGTGTATTGGATGCTTCCGCGGACAATGGATGAGGCGTTAACGGTACAAGGTGTAGAAATGTTTAAATTTATAAGTCTACCTTTTTTAGCGGGAATTCCGTTACGGGATAGTTGGAAAAAGCTTGGGGCAAGAGGGAAAAATATCATCATTATTTTTTTTACTATCCTATTTTTAGGATTAGGATGGTTGTACATTCAATCCCAAGACCAATTATGTAATAACTATTTGGTGATTGACCAAATTATTCTAGGCTGGGGATTTTTAACAACAGCTATAGGGATGGTTATCTATTTAGGTTATACCTTTTTCATTGACCCTTCTGAATATGAAATGGTAGAAGAGGATGCCTAAAATAATAAATATAAATGAAAAGGCACTCGATTTGGAGTGTCTTTTTTCAGTAAAAAGTATAACATTTCCGGACTACGAAAATTGTCCAGCGCAAGCGTCTCAGCCCCGACGTAACTCTAGCCAATCGACCAGTCTACTTTATCGGGGCTTACAAGTGCGCTTCCGCTTTTCTATCAACTAATTAAATTTCCATCATATTCTTTTCTAAATATATGTAATTGAAATGACAATCTGTCCAAAATACAGTATCATTGCAAATGTATGATTTCTTCTTAGAGGAGGATATTAAATGAGCAAATATGAGATACCTTCTCAACAGAAGGTTGGGGGAACGGCTTTATCGAATGGTCGAAGTTTTTTTAGTTTGCTTTCTGATCTAAAGTCATTATTTAAAGGAATTGTTTTAATTGCAAATGTCTTACCAGTATTTACTGGTTTTTGGTTAGCGCTCTATTTTACCGATGCATCATTAGCTGATCACTTGGATTTATTTTGGTTAACATTAATCGGAAGTACTTTAGTTATGGCTGGAGCACTTATTCTTAATAATTGGTACGATGTCGACATTGATACAATCATGGAAAGAACGAAAAACCGTCCAACTGTAACAGGCAATATTTCTCTTAAAGTGGTTTTAGCATTAGGAATTGCCCTAACTATTATTGGCTTTATTCTATTATTATTTACGACCTTTGAATCAGTTATTTACGCATTCGTTGGTTGGTTTACGTATGTTATTTTGTATACGATGTGGTCTAAACGAAGATATACACTTAATACAGTTATTGGAAGTATTTCAGGTGCAGTTACACCATTAATAGGCTGGACAGCCATTGCACCAGGTTTTCATGTCGTTCCGATTATGTTGTTTCTGATCCTGTTTATTTGGCAAATGCCACATACTTTTGCAATTGCCATAAGAAAATATGAAGAATACAAAGCAGCAAAAGTAGCGATGCTTCCAGTTGTCCACGGTTTCGAAATGACAAAGCGGCAAATGGCTATTTATACTGTGGGCTTACTGCCACTACCATTTTATTTAGGGTCACTTGGTACAGCCTTTATTGTCATTGCGACCGCACTAAATATTGGCTGGTTAGTTGTGTGTATTAGTGGTTTTTTCACAAAAGATGATCTAAAATGGGCGCGCGTGAATTTCATTTATTCAGTGAATTATATAACGATCATATTCCTAATGGCTGTTATTGTCACACTTCCAATATTTTCTTAATACTTTTTTAATGAATAATAAAGAAGCAGGGGCCAGTGAAGGTCCCTGCTTCTTTATGTCCATAAACTTTTATGAAATTTTTTAATATTCTTGAAGGCGAAGCCAACCCATAGCCAACTATAAAAAATGGAACATAAAAAAATGGATCCGATCATTAATAGATCAAAATCATGAGAAACACTTGGTCCTAAAACGGGAAATTGCATGCCGAATAATAATATGGTGATTCCAGATGTTAATGAGATAGCGCCACTCAAAATAATACTTAACCTTTTTTCGAAATAGTGAAAGGCAAATCCGATTCCTAATCCTAGTAACCCCGTTGTAAAAGGAAAAATGATCAATTCACTTGGTTCCAGAACTAGTAGTAATAATATGGTTAGTAGGTAGGAAGATAATCCGAATGACTTAGAAAAAATGGAACAAATCAGAATAGGTGCAGTTGCTAAAGGGCTAATAAAGTATCCTACAACCGGCAGAAGACCACCCGCCATTTGGAATACTGCGGCCAAACAACTAAATATGGAACCGATAATCATTCGCTTTGTTTTAGAAATTTTACTAAAAGACTGTACAATGGATCGGGTTTCATGAGTAATAGTAGAAAACAAATACACGATTTCCACCCCATAAAAATGAATTTCTAACTTAATCATACTTGACTAGCCAGTGAATTATACAAACTTTTTTTAGTCTTCTTTATTGGGGCTAATAAAGGCGCTTCCGCTTTTCTTAACATGAAAAAGAAAATATTGGATAAAACTAATTTCAAACAGTTTTATTGACCTATTTTTGGAAGGGAAGAGGACGATGAAGGTTACAGATTTAATGGTTCAATGTTTAGAAAATGAAGGGGTCGAGTATATATTTGGAATCATGGGCTCAGAAACAGTCGACCTAATTGATTCTTTGTCAAAATCACAAAACATTCAGTATATCACTGTTCGGCATGAGCAGAGTGCTGCTTTCATGGCAGATGTCTACGGTCGATTATCAAATAAGGTTGGAGTATGTTTAGCCACATTAGGACCTGGAGCTATCAACTTATTAACAGGAATTGCAAGTGCAAATTTAGACTATTCACCGGTTGTAGCAATTACAGGACAGGCAGGTTTTGAAAGGCAACATAAAGAATCTCATCAATATTTGGATTTAGTTAAAATTTTTGAACCTTCAACAAAGTGGAGTGTCCAAATAAAAAATTCCGAAACGACGGCTGAGATCATTAGAAAGGCATTTCGATTAGCAAAAATGGAAAAGCCAGGAGCTGTATTAATAGAATTACCAGAGAATTTAGCAGCGCAAATGATTTCAACTATTCCGTTACCAGTTATACCTATTCCTTCAACTAGTCCAGTGGAACAGTCAATAAAAGATGCCTATTCACTCATTCAACAATCTAAGAAACCACTTATTATTATTGGAAATGGAGTGATTAGGCAAAACGCTATAGGGGAAGTACAAGCCTTTATTGAAAAACTTCAGTCACCCGCTATTCATAGTTTTACGGCTAAAGGTATACTCTCTAAAAATCACCCACTCAATTACTTTACGTTTGGGTTTAAAGAGAAGGATGAAGCTACTCGTGTGATAGATGAATCAGACTTACTGATTGTTATAGGATTTGATTTAGTTGAAAGACTACCAAAGGATTGGAATAAAAAGAAACTCCCTATATTACATATTGATGCACTACCAGCAGAAATGGATGAATATTATCCTGTGCAATTAGAATTGGTGGGAGAAGTAAAACAATTTTTACATAAGCTTGAGCCCTCACCTAAACCATGGGTTCCAAGTGGGAATCTGAAAGAACAGATCAAACAATCTTATCAAATCGATACGAATGAAGTGAACCCTTTACTATCAATAGAAAATGTAATAAGCGTAATAGAAAAACTGTCGTCCGATAAATCGATTGTCATCTCGGATGTAGGTGCTCATAAAGTATCCATTGCTCGCACTTATCAACCAAAGAAGGCGAACGGTCTGATTATTTCAAATGGTTTAGCATCAATGGGAATCGCGATACCTGGTGCGATAGGGGCTAAACTAGCATGCCCAGATGAACATGTTATTTGTATTACTGGCGATGGCGG
The DNA here is from genome assembly GCF_042683745.1 of Bacillus sp. CGMCC 1.16607. Classification (NCBI taxonomy): domain Bacteria; kingdom Bacillati; phylum Bacillota; class Bacilli; order Caryophanales; family Bacillaceae; genus Bacillus; species Bacillus sp. CGMCC 1.16607. The sequence continues at coordinate 219,522 of NZ_JBHUJX010000019.1, read as the reverse complement.
AGCCTTGATGAATTTTGCTGAAATCGAGACGGCAAAACGCCTAGGCACTTCATTGATTATCATTATTTTAAACGATGGAAAATTGAAATTGGAAGAACAAATGATGTTAAAAAAATTTAATAGTACTTTCGGGACACCATTCGGAAACCCTGACTATGTTCAATTAGCGAAGAGCTTTGGAATAAAAGGAGTAAGACCTAAAGATTTAGCTGATTTCGAACAAATGTTGACGACAGCCTTAAGCAATCCATCAGAATTAACATTAATTGATGTGTTAGTGAATTGAAGGAAATTTTTGGACTGCGAAAATTGTCCAGCTCCAGCGCCTAGCCCCGACGTACAGGACGTACTACGTACTAGTGTCGACAAAGCGACAGGAGGTCGCGTTATTGTCGATCTCGAGGTCAAATGTTCGAAACCCAAAAAGTCAAAGAACGACTTTCTGGGTTTCGAAGCATTTGCTTGGCAAACCAAAGAACGTTTTGCTAAGTGCGACTAGGTCTCTGGCTTCGCTACACTCGCCAATCAACCAGTCTTCTTTATCGGAGCTTACAAGTGCGCTTACGCTTTTCTAATTTAGGCAACCTTTATCGCTTTTCCGAAAGGCACTTTTGGAAGGAATTCATCCGGAACTAACCAAAATAATTCGTAATCCACGCTTGTTATTTCTTCATAAATATAACCTGTAACATCGGTAATGTAGAATAATGTATCGATATTTTCATTTTTTGCCCATTCTAATACTAACGTATAGGACGATTTTCCGTGCGAATAATATTTGATGGTATCCGCTTTTACGGGAGTGATACTTCGGATTTTGAAATCTGCTTGGACAAGGATGGTTTCAGGTTTCACGGTTTCAAACAATTTCACAATATTGTTTATTAAAATAGAGCGTACTTCGACACTTGAGGTGTCAACAGCAAGTGCTATTTTTTTATCTTGACGGTCCTGGATCATGGATAATATCCTCTTTTGCCATTTCAAACAAACCAACTCCCTTTGAAGTAATAGCAGCAGTTTTTAGTTTGGATTTTTCGTAAAAAAATATGTGCTCGTACTCCTTTGAATACAAATTTCTCCCTCATACCATAGACGAAGTGGTAAGATATGGAGAGAAGTAAGGTATATATTTGAAAAAAATTAAAAAGAGGTATCTTGTATGTTTAAAAGGTATTTGACATTCCAGAAGATTAACGGGATATCTCCTTATATCTGGACGATTCTTGCGATATTACCGTTTTATTTTATTTTTCAATCTTCTTCAACGATTCAAATTGTTGTGGGGGTTTCGCTTACTGTCTTATTCTTTATTATTTATCGCATTGCGTTTTTATCTAAAGGTTGGACTATTTATCTTTGGACCTTCATATTGATTGGAATATCAGTAACGGCAACAAATCTTTTCAGTTATGTTTATTTTGCCTTCTTCTTAGCGTATTTGATTGGCAATGTAAAAAATCGTGTTGCTTTTTTCACCTTGTATTTTGTGCATTTAATTAGTACATCTGTTTCAATCAACCTTAGCATCGTTCTGAAGGAAGGTTTATTCATTAAGCAATTGCCAATTGTCTTTATCATTTGGATTAGTGTAATCCTTCTCCCTTTCAATATTCGAAATAAAAAAGAAATGGGTCAGTTGGAAGAAAAACTTGAAGATGCAAATAAGAAGATTTCTGAGCTAATTAAAATAGAAGAACGTCAGCGAATTGCCCGTGATCTCCATGATACATTGGGGCAAAAGCTTTCTCTAATCGGTTTAAAGAGTGATCTGGCAAGACGATTAATTCAAAAAAATCCTGAACAGGCACGTAATGAACTGAGGGATGTTCAGCAGACCGCAAGAACTGCCTTAAATGAAGTGAGGAAGATGGTTTCTTCGATGCGTGGAATTCGCTTGAAGGATGAAATGGTACGAATTAAACAAATATTGGATGCTGCTCAAATTACCTTTCTTGGGGACGAGGATTTTGCATTGAAGAATGTTTCATTGCTTACTGAAAATATTTTAAGTATGTGCTTGAAAGAGGCTGTAACCAATGTAGTTAAACATAGTGGAGCTACTATTTGTTCAGTTTATATTGAACAATCATGGAAGGAAATTATGATTACTATACAAGATAATGGAACTTTTAAGATTTCTGAGGATACGGAAGTGAAAGGTCACGGACTAATCGGTATGAGAGAACGTTTAGAATTTGTAAACGGTAGTCTTGATTTATTGACAAAAGAAGGCACAACCTTAATCATGAAGGTACCAAATGATGTTAAGCAGGCAGATAGGGAGGAAATGAAATGATTACAATCGTTATTGCTGAAGACCAGCAAATGCTGTTAGGAGCTTTTGGTTCATTGCTTAATTTAGAGGATGATATGGAAGTAGTGGGCAAGGCTTCTAACGGGGAAGAAGCAATAGCTCTTGTAAAGAAACTCCAACCAGATGTTTGCATAATGGATATTGAAATGCCAGGTAAAAGCGGGCTCGAAGCAGCGGAAGAACTTAAAGGTCTAAACTGTAAGGTGATTATCTTAACGACTTTCGCAAGAACCGGTTATTTTCAACGTGCATTAAAAGCGGGAGTATGCGGATATTTACTGAAGGATAGTCCGAGTGAAGAGTTGGCAAGCTCGATTCGAAGCGTCATGGATGGAAAACGAATATATGCACCAGAACTAATTGAAGATGTTTATGGTGAGGAAAATCCGCTTACGGACCGTGAAAAGGAAGTATTAGAACTTGTAGCTAATGGAAAGAACACCAATGAAATAGCTAATGAACTTAGTATAAAGACGGGAACCGTAAGGAATTATATATCTACCATCTTGGACAAACTTGAAGTAAAAAATCGAATCGAAGCCATAACCCAGTCGAAAGAAAAGGGCTGGTTTAAATAATATTAGTGTCAAATACACCAAAAAAACTGTTGTTTTTGGGCGTATTTGACACTTTTTATTTTTTTAGGAGGAACCTGTAGTACTTATTCTCTAATACAAGTAATAAAAATATAGTAATCATCATCTAAAGTCTTAGTGAAGGAGAAGGAAGAAATGCTATTTAATCTTTTTAAAAAAGAAAAATTACAAATAGTTATGCCAGTCAATGGTGAGATAGTCCCCATTGAGAAGGTTCCTGATCCCGTTTTCAGTCAAAAGATGATGGGGCAGGGGATAGCTGTTATTCCAGTTGGGGGGAATATTTGTGCTCCAGTAGAGGGGAAGATTATTCAAATTGCCCCTACGAAGCATGCTATCGGCATTCTTGCGAAGGATGGTTCAGAAATTCTCATTCATATAGGTTTGGAAACGGTTTCTTTAAAGGGAGAAGGTTTTAAAGTAGATGTCAGTTTGGGTGAAACGGTATCTGTTGGCCAGTTGCTGGTTAAAGTTGATTGGGAATATATCCGTACTCATGCAAAAAGCATCATCACACCGATCGTCATTACAAATAGTCATGGAGGAGATAAAGTGTATACCATTACGGAAGAAAAGGAAGGTATTCAAGGTGAAACCGTGATTATGACAGTAAATGCAAAATGATTAGTATGGTGAGTAGCGGTATGCTCCTAATTTACCGAATATTCATATAAAATGAGATCTCCACGTCTTCAAAGATATTAAAGGAAAGAAGGTGAGAGCTAAATTTACTTAACTTAAAATCACATCACATATTTGAAATTATTCATTCTTATTAGTAACAGACGTTAAAAGGTTATATTGACAAGGAGGAAGGTTCGAATGAAGAAATATCTTCAAAGGCTTGGCCGATCATTGATGCTGCCTGTTGCTGTGTTACCAGCTGCTGCTATTTTAATGGGGATTGGATATTGGATCGATCCTACAGGCTGGGGAGCAGGCAGTCCCATAGCAGCTTTCTTAATTAAAGCGGGTGCTTCCGTAATTGATAATATTCCGGTTTTATTCGCGGTAGGGGTAGCCTTAGGGATGTCAAAAGACAAGGATGGCTCCTCGGCTTTAAGTGGACTGGTAGCATTTTTAGTTGTTACGACCTTACTTTCAACGAATTCAGTTGCTCTACTAAAAGAAATAGATCCGGCAAATGTAGACCCTGCATTTGTAAAAATAGGAAATGCTTTTGTAGGGATTCTTTCAGGGATCATTGCCTCTATCATGTACAATCGATTCAGTCATGTTCAATTGCCAGATGCTTTGGCTTTCTTTAGTGGAAAAAGATTGGTGCCAATTATGACAGCGGTTTCGATGCTATTCGTTTCTTTAATTTTATTCTTTGCGTGGCCAGTCATTTTTTCGGCATTAGTTTCCTTTGGAAAAGGGATTAGTGATTTAGGTGCTGTTGGTGCAGGTTTATATGGTTTCTTCAATCGATTATTAATTCCTACTGGATTACACCATGCGTTAAATTCTGTTTTCTGGTTCGATGTAGCTGGAATCAATGATATAGGTAACTTCTTGTCTGGTAAGGGCGAAAAAGGTGTAACAGGAATGTACCAAGCTGGATTCTTCCCAATTATGATGTTTGGTCTCCCAGCTGCAGCATTAGCGATGTACCATACAGCAAAAACAAAAAAGAAAAAACAAGTCGCTTCATTGATGGTTGCCGCAGGCTTTGCTTCCTTCTTTACAGGGGTTACAGAACCACTTGAATTTGCGTTTATGTTTGTTGCGCCAGTTCTTTATTTAGTCCATGCCGCATTAACAGGTATTTCTTTAGTGATTGCTTCCCTTTTTCACTGGACAGCAGGATTTGCCTTTAGCGCTGGATTTATCGACTTTTTCCTAAGTTTGCGAAATCCAATTGCCAACCAACCCTATATGTTATTAGTACAAGGACTTGTTTTTGCCGTCATTTACTATGTATTATTCCGCTTCCTAATTACAAAATTCAACTTAATCACATTAGGTAGAGAAGATGATACGGATGATGATACAGGTATGGAGCCTATTTCTAAAGGAAACTTTGCAGCAATGGCTGCAAAAATTTATGAAGGGCTTGGTGGAGATGCGAATGTAGTATCGGTTGACAATTGTATCACTCGGTTAAGAGTCGAAGTGAAAGATATGAACGCGGTAGACCAAAGTAAAATTAAATCTACAGGTGTTCCGGGAATAAATATTGTCGGACCACAGAGCATCCAAGTGATTGTAGGAACATCTGTACAATTCGTTGCAGATGAAATTGAAAAAATTCGCAATTAAAATGCATACAAAAGTGCCAGGGACCACGAATTTCTTCGTGGTTCCTGGCACTTTTTTTATAAATAGACTGACCCTCTCTACACCTTAAGACCTATTCCAAAATAAAGCTCAAGCTCGTTATGAGAAAGTTGGAATGGAGGTAAGATGATATCAAGATCAAGAAAGGGTGAAAACAAAATGAAAAAATTTGGTTTACTTTTAGCAGGTGGAGTTGCAGCAATTGTATTACTTTCTACGATTGGTCCGATGATTGGGCTACTAGTTAGCTTAGTACTTCTATACTTTATTTATAAACAATTTTTAAAGGCAGAATCAACAGGTGGAAAAATTGGCATAGGAATCATCGGTTTCTTCGTTCTTATGGCAAGCATTCATAATGTTCCTGCAATCATCGGCTTAGTAGCTGCTTATATACTCTACCTAGTATATAAAAAATGGAATGGGAAGAAATATGCAGTAGTAAAAGAAGAAACAGATCCATTTGTTAATTTTGAAAAACAATGGAATGACTTGAAAAATTATTAAAATTAAAGGAGAGAAATGACATGACAAACTTATTTATAAGATTAAAGGATACTATAGCTGCAGATTTAAATGGGGCACTTGATAAAACAGAAAGCAAAAATCCGATACTTCTACTTAATCAATATCTTCGCCAATGCGAGCAAGAAACAGAAAAAGTAGGTAAGCTAGTGGAGCGTCAACACGCATTAAAAGAAGGATTTATTAGGGAAGTGAAAGAAGCCGAGGAAATGGTGGAGAAAAGAAAACATCAAGCTGAAATTGCAGCCAAGGCAGGGGAAACGGAGCTTTATCAATTTGCAGTAGCTGAGTTAGAGCAATATGCTGGACGTGCCGAACGCTTAAATGAGTCCCTAAAACAAGTAATCGGGCAGCTCGGGGAATTAGAAAGAAAATATGAAAAAATGAAACACAAACTGAAAGATATGAATATACGTCGGTTAGAATTAATGGGACGTGAAAATGTAACAAGAGCGAACCACCGTATGGACCAAGTTTTGAAATCCAATACTTATTCCGATTCATCAATTTCTCGTTTCCAAGAAATTGAAGGTTATCTGGATCGTTTAGAACACCAAGTAAATCATTCTTATTACCGCAGTACGATTGATGCAAGAGTTGCTCAATTAGAGAAAGAGATGGGAGAAAACAAATCGATCTCGTAATCATATGTAACACAAAAGAACACTCAACCTGAGTGTTTTTTTGTGTATTGAATTTCAAGTAACTGGGTTATTTCTTCACCTAGTTTGGCATTGTTCTCATTTTCTAAACAGTTATCTTGGATAACAAAATAGTTGCAATGCTTGCTAGTTAGATAACTATATATAATCTGAGCTTCATCGATTTCATTTCTGTCCACTTCAACAAATGTTCTATCCTTCATTTTAAAATACATCAATATTTTTTCCTTTATTATTGATCTTAAATCCCCTAATTGAAAGTCATTAAGAACATACTTTTCAGTAAAAAGAATTTCTGTCCTCTTAATAAGAAAAAGCTTGATAGTTGATGGAGTCAATGATTCGATGATGGCTATATTTTTGTTCTGCTCTGTGAATTCAATCACTTTTTCTTTTTTTAGTAAGAAGGCTACTGCATCTATATGATCTCTATACTTGGCTGCTGATTCAAAATCAAAATGAAGCGAAGCATTATGCATCTTTTGCTGCATTTCATTAATAAGGCCCATGTCGGTACCATTAAGTAAGGAAATGACTTTTTCAATGATGCGGTTATATTCTTCTACCGCAGAACCACCAAGGCAAATTCCATTGCACAATCCTAAGGAATAGTTTAAACAGGCAGACCCGCTGTTTGCGGGATTCGAGCAAAGTAATTGAAAACATTCTTTAATACCTTGGATTGCTTTTTCCACAGTACTTCTACTTGTATAGGGACCGAAATAAAAATGATCGTCATCCTCCATGAACCAATTGGTTATTTCAATCTTGGGGCTCCTTTTTGTCTGGTGAATCTTAATATAGACAAATGACCCAGGATTTTTCATTTTTCGATTGTAGATTGGTTTGATTTCTTTTATTAAGTGACATTCCAGCAAAAAAGCTTCAAATTCTGTATCGGTCAGAATGTAATCAAAATCCTTCAAATGTTTTACTAGCTTTTTTATTTTTGGAGAATGCCCCTTTGAGTCTCGAAAATATGATTGAACTCGTCTTTTAAGATTTTTTGCCTTACCTACATAAATAACTCCGCCGACGGAATCTTTCATTAAATAAACACCAGGGGATGAAGGGAGAGTCTGCACCTTTTCTTGTAAAATCATATCTATTCCTTCCTAACCTAATTTTATTTAAGTCTCTTTTCGCAAAGATTGTTGTTTTAAAACTTTGGAAACGCAAACTGTTGATATAGAGATTGATTGGAACGGAAGGTGCGAGACTCCTGCGGGAGCAGCGGGACAGGTGAGACCCCGCAGGAGCGTACACTCCGAGGAGGCTCACCGCCCGCCCCGCGGAAAGCGAGCAACCTGCAGTGGAAATCAACCATTCTACTTGTTCAAGAAAAACAAAATTTATGAAAAGTGCCTTATTTAAAAACTAGGAATCTCGGAGTTTAATTCTAACATTATTATAAAATCAGATTTCCATATGGCAAATGTTTAATTTGTGGTGAGCTTAGAAATATAGTTTATAAGTTGTGGTTAACTCTGAAGGAGTTTTTCGTAATCTAGCTCCAGCGCCTAGCCCCGAAGTATAGGATGTACAAGTGTCGACAATGCGACAGGACGTCGTGCTATTGTCGACCTCGAGATCAAATGGCGCCCCAAAGATGAAGTTAAAGAGCAAACCTCCTCTTTGGGTCGGCATTTGCTTGTCGGGGCTGATCAAGGCGCTTCTGAATTTTTTTCCAAATGAGTTTGTCTTAAGGAATATGGACATAGAGGTGTGAATACAATGGGGAATGTGACTGACAGCCTATGACTTAGGACAAAAAAAGGAAAAGTTGGGAGATCAATGGGGAAGATTACATGGGTAACATCGATGATTTTGACTGCTAGTTTGATAGGATTAGCTGGATGTTCAGAAAAAACAACGAGGGAAAAGGAATTAGAGAAAAAAATAGTTGAATTACAGAAACAAATTGAATTAGAGAAGAAAGAAGCGTTGGATAAAGATAAGGAAAAGCCATTGGAGGAAAAAAACGAAGAAGAGGTCATTTTAGTTGAAGTGGTAGATCCTAACACGAAACAAGTTATCAAAACTATTAATCCGTTAGAGTTAGGATTTGGAACGGATAACGAAAATTATAAAAAGGAAATTGAAGGTTGGGTCAAAACGATTGCAAGAGGAACAGAAACAATCAACGGCTATGACCAAAGAATGATTCCAGACAAATTAGATGAAAATGGTCAGGTGATAAAAGGAAGTCCACGTATCATACTTGAGGAATCGGAGTTAGTGGAAAAGGTGATAAATGCGTCTTTAAAAGGTGGAACGGTTGAATTACCTCTTTATGTTACTGAAAGTGGATATAAGCCCGAAGAGGTTTCTAATTTGGGAGAAGTGGCAATCGCCTCGTTTACGACGTATTTTAATAGTAGTGTAGCGGGAAGAACGAAAAATATCGAGTTATCAGCACATGCGATCAATAATGTCATTGTTGGAGTTGGCGACATTTTTTCCTTCAATACGACAGTTGGTCCTAGTGATGAGGCACATGGGTATCAAAAAGCAATGGAAGCGGTGAATGGGAAATTGGTCGAAGGGATTGGTGGTGGAATTTGCCAAACATCCTCTACATTATTTAATGCTGTAGATAAACTCGGTGTAGCTTATGTAGAAAAACATCACCACTCAGTGAATGTCGGGTATGTGCCAAAAGGAAGAGATGCCACTGTATCCTATGGAGGACTTGATTTTCGATTTCAGAATACGACAGGGGCGCCTTTCTTATTAAAAGCAGTTATTAATAAAGGAGCACTTACTATAGAAGTAAGAACATCGAAAGCAAATCAAAGCCTTATCGTAAATAGATAAATTAGTGAAAAAGGTAGGCAACTTCAATTAAGTAGTGCCTACCTTTTAGTTCATTATTAATGATGATTACGTGTGTAAAGAATGAATAGTAGAACTAACATAATAATGTCTAATCTAGCATTAAAAGCAAATGCCATAAAGCCAGTATGTAGTATTGGAACTTTTGTTAATATAATCGCTGCTATCATAATTGCTATTAACGGAATCGTCGTCTGTTTAACGTGTTTGTTCACTATTAGGAATAAACCGCAAATCATTTCTACCGTAGCTACCCCATACTTCAGATAAAGTGGAAAAGGCAGGCCTAAATTGATAAAGTAGTTTCCTAATTCAACGCTAATTAGCTTCATCAAGCCCGAAATGATAAAAACATAAGCTACTGTATATCGAATTAATTTATAAGTTGACAGAGATGTATTCAAATCCATTCCCCCTTTGTTAAACTATATGTTCAAGAGTGGACAAACTTTCATACTAAATTCATGTAGTTTGTCTATATTATTGCGCCTAATTATTTCCATATTTTGTCGAAGATTGCCTAACCATTAGCCATTGACTATGGTTAGTAAGCACTATATATTTAAGGTAGTGGATATTTATGGATTATGCTGAATAATTAAATAGCGTACGTTTAGAAAAGGCAAACTCATTGAAAAATGAGGACGCAAAACTAAAGGGGCTAAGTCGAATGATAATGCCAGCCAGTTACCGAAAATTCCTGCTTTTTGGTAATAGATGAATCGGTTAACGACTTATCTATTTTTTTTTATTTTTTTCTTGTCATTTGTATTTGTTTTTTAATATAGTAAGTCTGTAGTTTGTGTAAATACCTTTATGGAAGTGTTAAATATGGGAAATAAGGAGATTTTATCGTTAATTAATCATTTGCTTAAAAATATTGGAGTTCAAAAAAATATTCTTTCAAAAGAAACTCTTGAAGAATTTGAAAAACATATTGGAGATAGGGAAGAAAAAGAAATAGTAGATTCCGTCTTACTTCAATTAGAATTAATAAATGATCAGATGGAAAATATGAGCTGGTTGAATAAGCATTATAAAATTTTACATGATTTTGCTCAAATTTGTAGTAAAACATTGGACGAGGATATACTTCTTGAAAAAGCGTATGAAATGGTCTCTCAAGTTATGAACACGGAATCTTTTTTTATTGCTTTTTATAATGAAGCTGAGTCATTGATAGATTTCACGTTTGTTATGGATAAAGGGGAATACTATCCACCAATTATACGTGAATTAGGTGATAATTATACCACCCAGGCGATTTTATCAAGGGAAATTGTCCATCAGAAACAGTTAGCTCAATCAGAAGAATATAATGCTCTATATGGATCAGATGGTATCACTAGATCATGTCTGTTTGTACCTGTCATTATTGATGATCATGTCAGAGGAGTGATTTCTGCTCAAAGCTATTCGGATTTTGCCTATCGAAAAGAGCATGAAGAATTACTGCAAATCATTGGGACTCAGGTGATCAATTCAATCGAAACGGCCAGACTATACAGAAGGATCTTTGTCATGTCTCAAACAGATGAATTAACGGGGTTAAAAAATCACCGAGCTTTCCATGATGATTTATCAAAAATGATTAATGATAATAATCAAGAAATCACCCTTATCATGATAGATTCAGATCATTTAAAAAAGGTAAATGATAATTTCGGTCATGATATCGGCGATAGATATTTAAAGATATTGGCAGATGGAATCAAGAGTGTTTGTGGGGAGAACATTGAGGGTTACCGCTACGCGGGAGATGAGTTTATGATTATCATGAAATCTCCATTAGAAAACGAGATGGAGAATCTTTATGATAATTTGATGGAGTATTACAAACAAAATCCACTTATCATATTAGAACACTCAATCATCGTATCAGTCAGTTCTGGTGTTGCTGTTTTCCCAAATCACGGAAAAACAGTAGATTCATTAAAAAAAGCAGTTGATGATGCTTTATACGTAGCAAAAAAGCAAGGAAGAAATCGATTTATTAGAGCTGAGAAAACGAAGAATTTTTTATATCTATTTAATGATGAGATGTTTTTTATTTAATATAGAATGTCAGGTTATTCATAAGGACTAAAGTCTTTTTGAATAATCTGGCATTTTTTTTTAGGACTTTATTCATACTTTATTCATTTTTTTGTCTCTTTTTAGAAACAATTTACACTTATAATTATTGGCTGTAGAGTGAGATTTTTACATATCCTTGAAATAATGTAATGCTATATAAATTTAATTGGAAGGATGTTTACAAATGAGTATATTTCGAAATCTAAAATTTGGTCAAAAAATAAGTATATTGACCATTTGCTTTTTCCTCTTTCTGGTTATCATTGGTGTGACCTCGATAAATCAACTATCAAATATTAATGCGAGTATCCAAAATTTAAATGATAGAATGCTTGTTCCAATTGTCAAACTTGAGTCAATAAAATCCGAAATTGAGTATATTCGGTCCCAGGCGAATTCCATAATGGATGCTGGTAATGATGATGAGCTGAAAAAAACGATACAAGAGGATATCAATACCCATATATCTTCAGTAAATAATCAGATATTAGAATATAAGGGCAATCAGGATTATGAAAATTTTCAAGTGAGTCTTAAGGAATTTTTCACTGCCTTTGATACTTTTATTGAGAAAAATGGGACAGGCAAAATTCAAGGAATGCCTGCAAATGATCAAGAGGTTGGCGGCAGCATGGTTCCCAGTGGTCCTCCTGAGGGTTTGGTTAATTTAGATAAAACGAGAAAAGGGGCTATCTCTGCTTTAGATAAAATTATTGATAAACATATTAATGACGCAAAGAATACATATCAAGACAGTAAAGCTGCATATCGCATAACAATGATCGTGATCATCTCTCTTTTAATAATAGGGGCGATAAGTACTTTTATTTTGTCTATTATTATTTCAAGATCCATCGTTATACCAACGAAAAAGGTCTCTACTAAATTAAAGGAAATATCTGAAAGTAATGGCGATCTGACAAAACGGATTGGTTATGATAGTAAGGATGAGATTGGGGAGCTGAGTCAATGTTTTGACTTATTTGTAGACAAGCTCCAATCCATCATAAAGGAAGTAGCTAGTTCGTCGGAAACCATTTCAACTTCAAGTGTACAATTGAATGAAGCAACAATTATTACAACTAAATCACTTGAAGGAATATCGAAAATGGTGGCGGAAATAGCCTTCGGTACTTCACAGGGAGCAACTGTAACAGAGGAAACAACATCAATCCTAGGGGAAGCAGCACTCTTTTCAGATGAAACCTCAATGGCAACAAGGCAAACAACGGAAAATACTAAAAAGGTTCAGGAAGCAGCAATGGAGGGTGCTGACAAAATTTCTGAAGTGGTTTCATTCATAACAGAGATTGCTTATTCTTCAAAAGACGTTTCAAATCTCATGAATGAACTCAATCAGTCATCCAACAAAATTGTAGATATCATCAAGATAATAACGGGAATATCAGCACAAACCAATCTGTTGGCATTAAATGCGGCCATTGAAGCTGCTCGTGCAGGTGAGTCTGGAAAAGGTTTCAGTGTGGTAGCGGATGAAATTAGAAAGCTTGCGGATGAAAGTAACCGAGCGGCACTTGAAATATCAGAACTTGTGAAGGAAAATCAGTTAAAATCTATTTCTGCTGTAAAATCAGTTCAATTAGTAGAAGAAAAAGTTTCTAATGGGGTACATAAATCTTCAGAGGTAACTGCTAATATCCAGAATATAAATGAACATATATTACACATTGTACGTGAAATTGAACAAATCGATACGGCTAACAAAAAGCAGGCATTGTCTACAAAAAATATCGAATTCGCTATTTCGAATCTTGCATTAACTTCAAATGAAATGGCGGCAGGCACAGAAAATATTAGCGAGAGCATTGATAAACAGCTTAAAACAATGACAGGAATCGAAAGTACGACAGAGCAGTTATCGGATATGGCAAAAAAATTAAAAGAACTTACTGCTGGATTTAAAATATAATTTTTAAATATTTGTTGACATTGACGTTGCGTAAAGGTGTATCGTTGCTTTATGAGGAGATGATCACATGGAATATACAGTGCAAAAGCTTGGAAGTATAGCGGGAGTAAGCACAAGGACATTACGATACTATGACGAGATTGGAATTCTTAAGCCGGCAAGAATTAATTCGTCTGGTTATCGAATCTATGGGCAAGCGGAAGTGGATCGCCTACAGCAAATCCTTTTCTATCGAGAATTAGGAGTTAGCTTAGATAGTATAAAGGATATCGTCACTGCCCCTTCCTTTGATGGAGCTTCAGCGCTGAAAGAACATCGTGAGAAACTCCTTGAAAAAAGAGAGCAATTAGATTTGTTAATAAGAAATGTAGATAAAACGATCGCCTTAACGGAAGGGAGAATTCATATGTCAAATAAAGAAAAGTTTGAAGGATTTAAGAAAAAAATGATTGAGGATAATGAGAAAAAATATGGGAAAGAAATTCGCGAAAAATATGGTGATGATACGATTGATAAATCAAATGCTAAAGTCATGAACATGGGCCAAGAAGAACATGATGAAGTGACAAAATTAGCGGAGCAGGTGCAAGTTACGTTGGCGCAGGCTTTTGCTACTGGAGACCCTGCAGGGGAATTAGCACAAAAAGCAGCTGATTTACACAAGCAATGGTTATGCTACTACTGGAGTGAATATAGTAAAGAAGCGCATGCAGGTCTTGGACAAATGTATGTGGATGATGAAAGATTTACAGCATATTACGATAAAAATCAGCCAGGAACGGCTCTCTTTTTAAGAGACGCGATTTTAATTTACACTGGGATGAAAGCATAATTTAGTAAACAATCAAAAGCAGTTGGTTTTAATTGGCCAATTGCTTTTTTTCTTCTTAAAAAATAAGAAAGTATAACATTTTCGGACTTAGAAAATTGTCCAGCGCAAGCGTCCTAGCCCCGACGTTCAGGATGTACTAGTGTCGACAATGCGACAGGACGCCCGAGCCCTTGTCGACCTCGAGGTCAAATGTTCGCCAGCCAAAAAGTCAAAGAACGACTTTCCGGCCTGCGAAGCATTTGCTTGGCAAACCAAAGAACGGTTTGCATAAGTGCGACTAGGTCTCTGGCTTCGTTACCTCGCCAATCGACCAGTCTTCTTTATCGGGGCTGATCAAGGAGCTTGCGCTTTTTCTGTGAATTAAGCCTCTTTTCTATCATATAGATAATAGTAAAATACTTTTTAAAGGGGTATTCAATTGCTAAGAACTTTATTAACAATTATTGTCGCGAGTTTTCTCATTGGGTTAGGTGTCAATGGTTTTGTATTACCTTCTCGTTTAGTTAACGGGGGAATATGGGGAATTAGTTTACTGGCTAATTATACGTTCGGTTTCCAACTGGCAATCACCTTTGTCTGTCTTAACTTACCAATTTATTTCATTGCAATCAAATACGATTTAAATTATTTTTTTAAAGGGTTAGTAGGGACATTGATTTCGGCAATTGGAATTAATTTGCTATTCCCGATTAGCGGGTTTAATCATCTACCTTTATTAGCAAATGTTGTTCTTGGAGGGCTATTTATTGGTACAGGCGTTGGAATGATGCTTCGAATACACGCGAGTCCAGGTGGAGTAGATTTGCTTGCTCTCATAATATCGAAATGGCTATCCATCAATGTAGGTATTGTGATTTTATGTATAGATGCACTAATCATTTTAACGGCGGTTTTAATATTAAAAGATGAAAAAATGCTCTATTCGTTAATTATCGTAACGATCGTAGGTGTCATTGCATCGATCATGACCTCTATCAAATCGATTCGGGTTTATTCATAACAATTATTTGGAAAAGGTCATAAAAAGACGTATGATAGGTTTGATGGAATATGGACAAGCAAAAGGAGGAAATCAACATGCTCGTACTACATGCGTATATTAAAGTGGATCCTGCTAGACGAGAAGAGTATCTACAGCATGCTAAGGAAGTAATGAAGGGTTCTAAAGCGGAGGCTGGTTGCAACAGTTATCATCTTTATGAAGATACAATTGAACCAAATACATTTGTGATGGTGGAGGAGTGGAAGGATACTGCTGCACTTGAATATCATTTTAAGACAGAACATTACCAAGCATTCAAGATAGCTACCGAAGGAATGCTGGTCGAACCGCCACGTTTAGTGCGTTATGATGTAACTGGAAAAAATTAATAAGTCACTTTAAAAGGCACCTAGAGTATTTGCTAGGTGTCTTTTCTTAATATATTCACAAATAATCTATTGATAATGATTTTCAAACTCATTATAATTGAGAATGGAAATCAATCGTAAATTAGGAGCGTTCATGTTTATGAAAAAATATAAAGTCCCATTTATTTTATTATTATCTAGCAGTCTATTGTTTGGGTGCACGGCGAAAGATCAAGATTCTTCTGAACCGAAAAAAGAAGAAAATGAAAATGTAAAAAGTGAACAAGTGGATTTAAGCCAAGTTTCAACAGATTACCGTACCTACGCAATCAATGAAATTGATGAATTTGCGAAGAAAACAGAGGCTTTTGCCAATGCGGTAATTGCTGGGGAAGTTGATAAAGCGAAAGAACTATATGCACCTGCAAGAATGCATTATGAACGTGCTGAACCTATTGCAGAAGTTTTTGCAGATTTAGACCCTAAAATTGATGCTCGTGAAGGTGATGTACCAGAGGCAGAGTGGGGTGGATATCATAAAATTGAAATGGGTCTTTGGGTAGATAATACAACAAAAGGCTATGAAACGTATGCAGAGCAGCTGATTAAAGATGTGAAACTGTTACGTGCAAAGGTAGAAACAGTTGAAGTAACACCAGAGTTACTTATAACAGGGGCTGTGGACCTTTTAAATGAAGTATCAACGTCTAAAGTAACAGGGGAAGAAGATCGCTACTCCCATACTGATTTATACGATTTTGTAGCAAATGTTGAAGGTGCTGAGAAAATTTATCAATTGTTAAAACCTGCACTAGAAAAAAAGAATAGCAATCTATCAGATGAAATTGGTAATCACTTTAATTCATTATACGGATTGCTTGATCTGTATAGAAAAGGCGAAGGCTATATTACTTACACAGAATTGACACCAGAACAAGTAAAAGAATTAAGTCAATCCATTAACGGGCTAGCAGAACCGCTTTCCCAGTTAGGAATTGTGCTGGAGGGATAAACCTTGTCAGAGATTAAGAGAGAAGAAGATTCCAATCTACTGAAAAAACAAATTTCTAGAAGAGAAATACTAAAAGCAGCAGGGATAGGTGGAGTCGGTGTTCTGCTAGGTGCAGCAGGAGTCGGAGGAGCATTAGCGGTTGCTGACACGATGTCTTCATCCATAAAAAAAGACACCATAAAAGACATCGTTCCTTTCTACGGTAAGAATCAAGCGGGAGTGGCGACAGAGGTCCAAAACCATGTTTACTTTGCTTCCTTTGATGTGATCACAGGAAACAAAGAGGAACTGGTTAAGCTTTTTAAAGAATGGACGGCTGCAGCGGCTGCGATTACGGAAGGTAAAGCGGTTGGAGATTTAACGGATAACAAACTGATGCCACCAGATGATACAGGAGAGGCTGAAGGACTTTCTGCTTCGAATCTAACGATTACCTTTGGAGTGGGACCGACTTTGTTTACTAAAGATGGCAAAGATCGTTTTGGTCTACAAAATAAACAGCCGAAAGAGTTAAAGGATTTGCCAAAATTTCCGCTTGATGCCTTAGAAAGTCAGTGGACAGGAGGAGACATTTGTATTCAAGCGTGTGCAGATGATCCTCAGGTTGCTTTTCATGCGGTTCGAAATTTTGCACGAATTGCACGTGGAAAAGCGGTGCTGAAATGGGGTCAAGCTGGATTTCAACGGACAAAACAGGCGAATGTGAAAAGTGAAACTCCTCGTAATCTATTTGGGTTTAAGGATGGTACGATTAATCCTGATGTGAATAATGAAAAGGAAATGAATGAGCATGTCTGGGTCCAAGAAGGAGATGGTCCAGATTGGCTTGTTAACGGCTCCTATTTTGTCGTTCGCCGTATTCAAATGTTCCTTGAGGTTTGGGATCGGACCGTTCTTAAGGAACAAGAAAACACATTCGGACGTTATCGTGACAGTGGTGCCCCTCTTGGTCAGCAGAAAGAATTTGATGAGGCTGATTTTAAGAAGAAGAATGATCATGGGCAGGAATATATTCCAAACACTGCCCATTTAAAGGTTGCTCGCGGTGAGGGAAAAGAGAAAATCTTACGCCGTTCCTTTTCATACGCGGAAGGAATGGATATCAAAAGAGGAACGTTTGATGCTGGATTATTATTTATTAGTTTTCAGCGCAGCCCCGAAAAGCAATTCGTTCCTATCCAACAAAGGTTATCAAAAATGGATCAATTAAATGAATATATAGTCCATCGGGGCAGTGCTATGTTTGCATGCCTTCCAGGTGTAAAAAAGGGAGGATTTATTGGGGAAACTTTGTTTTTATAGTTTCTCTTTTTTTCTTCTATAATAGGAGCTGAATAAATGTGAGAGTTTTTTATAAAGCGGGCTTATTTGTTCTGACTATTTTTTTGTTCGTTAGTGCATTTGCCGATTCCGTATTAGGCCAAAATAGTTATGATGATCTATACATTGAGATTGGCGATGCAATTATGAAGACGAAGGAAGCTGATTGGGTTTCTGTAAATACTAGTATCGATAAATTTAATCAGCTATGGCAGGAAATAAAAGCGGGAGAAAAGGCGGTAGAGGTTAATCGCTCATTAACAGAAGTGCAAAATGAGTTAGTAAAATCCGAAAAAGATGCTGACGCTATTGGAAAGGCTCTTTCTTCGTTATCGAAAGCGTTAGCATCCTACCATAATGCTGAAAACCCTTCCAACTCTGAATCGGAAAAAGCAAAGCTTACTGCGCTTATCCCTTATGTAGATGAGCTTAGTGAAATTATTCAAAATGGACAATTAGAAGAGGCAAAAGCAAAATACGAGCAGTTGTTAGCGAAATGGACTTCCTATGAAGTCATTGTTCGAAACGAAAGCGTTGTGTCTTATGGAGAAATTGAAACTGGATTCGCTTTACTAAGAATTTCACTCACTCAAACTCCTCCAGATCAAGAAAAAGCTTTGAAAAGTGCAAAGAAAATGAAAGTGGCTTTAGATAATTTTATAAATGGAAAAATAACAAAAAAAACGACAAGTGATCACTCTCTAAGTGAAGTGATTGCTTTATTAGAAAAAAGTGAGCTAGCACTAGAGGGGAAAGAGCCTGCTAAGGCGTCTGATCACTTAAATCAAGTATTGCTGATTTGGCCAGCGGTAGAAGGCGAAGTGCGAACGAAAGACACAAAACTTTACGCCAGTATGGAAAATGAAATCCCTGCTGCAATTAGTCTATTAAATTCTGAAAAGAAGGATATCCTAAAGGCGAAATCAATTGTTAATGATTTACAAGAACGTCTACAATTGCTTTCTGGAAAAACAAGCTATTCTTATATCGATGCCTTACTAATCTTACTAAGAGAAGGTTTGGAAGCATTATTAATTATCACAGGTTTATTAGCATTTTTGAAGAAAACGAATCATCAGGATAAACAAGGTTGGATATGGGGTGGAGTGTTCGGTGGAATAGTGGCTAGTGCCATTCTTGCAATTGTGATGAATGTATTCTTTTCTAAATTGACAGCAGCATCCAGCCGGGAATACATTGAAGGAGTTATTGGGATTATTGCTGTGGTCATGATGTTGACAGTAGGAGCTTGGCTTCATAAAAAGACCAATATTGCTCACTGGAATCAATATATTAAAGAGAATCTTGGAAACGCACTGGCAAAAGGAAGTTTATTATCCATGACGTTACTAAGCTTTCTATCGATTTTCCGTGAGGGTGCTGAGACTATCATTTTCTATGCCGGAATGGCGCCGTCAATGGAGATGAACCAGCTTATTCTAGGAATTGGAATTGCCATTGTCATTTTAGTCATCCTTGGATTTGTCATTATACGCTACAGTTCTGTTATACCGATGCGACCATTTTTTATTACGGCAACCTTACTGATTTATGTATTATCATTTAAAATGCTTGGAGTCAGCATTCATGCCCTACAGGTTGCCAACACTTTACCAGTTCATTCATTAGCAAATGTACCTTATTATGATGGGCTTGGATTTTTTCCAACATTGGAAACAATTATTCCACAATTCGTATTGATTGTGATGATTATTGGAACGACTATTTATGTTAATAAATCAGGCAAGAGTCAGCATCATGCTATCGCCAAATAGATTTGAGAGAGTTATTGGGAAGACGGAGAATAAGTGGCTATGAAATCACTTTGATGCTTTGTGTTTTTGATATAATTGGATCATATCGCTCAAGGTAAGCCCATGTAACTCAGGGTCAGTAGATTTATAAACCCCCGCATCTACTAATTTTTGTTTGTAGTATTTTTTTGCTTTTTCAATCGCCTTACGCAATTCATTAGACATGGAAAAAATGCTCCCTTCTAAAAATAAGGATGAGACTGGAAAGCCCTTAATTATTAATCATATGCGAGGGTGCTTGGAAAGTAGACGGATAAAATAGTAAAAAAAGTCCTGAAAAAATTTTCAGGACTTTTTTCTATTGACAGTTGATTAGGCTAATTCTTTCAATCTACATCCTGTGATGGAGAAAACATATGCTGGCTAACCTCGAAAGAATGCATTTTAAGAAAGAACTGTAGATTAATATGATTATTGCTAATAGACAATAATCGCAGTTTTGCCGAAATATCCCATTTGTTGTAATGTCATTGTCAATAATCCGCTAATCACGTCGAAACAATAGTCATTAATGCTCAAGGGAAAACTAATTTGTTTTTAGAATATTAATAATATTATGTCAATAACGCGGAGGTGTGATTTTTTAAGAGGATACTTTAGAACTTATAAAATATAAATAAGGGGTTGGAGTGGAAAAATGTCAAAAAGGTTTATTAAGTCCGTTATTATCTCATCTGGATTACTATTAACATTTGCACCATTAGGAGTAGGTGCCAATGTTAAAACAAGCACAACTGAAAACGTACAGCTAGCGGAACTATTTGGTGATTATAATTTCGCATCCTCGCAAACTACTTCAGTCATCGTTGAGCTAAAAGAGCCTTCAATCTTAGAAGCAAAACACAAAGGTAAAAGTCAATCAAAATCAAATCTTTCAAATGCTCGTAATCAAGTAAAATCAAATCTTAGTAAAATTGTAAAAAATTCAAATGTAAATCGTGAATATGATTATGTATTTTCTGGATTCTCGGTAGAATTACCCGCTAATCAAATACCTGAACTTTTGGCGTTACCGGGAGTTAAAGCAGTATATCCTAATGTTACATATAATGTGACAAGCGTCGGTGATGGGGAAGCGATTTCTGAAGAAGAATACAGTCCGAATATGTTAGATAGTGCCCCGCATATTGGGGCTAATCAAGCTTGGGACAGTGGATTTACTGGAAAAGGAGTAACGGTAGCAGTTATTGATACAGGAGCCGATTATACCCACCCAGATTTAGCACATGCATTTAGCGATTATAAAGGCTGGGATTTCGTAGATAATGATAACGACCCACAGGAAACTCCAAAAGGTGACCCAAGAGGTAATTCTACGGATCATGGTTCTCACGTTGCTGGAACAGTTGCTGCTAATGGTTTAATTAAAGGGGTTGCACCAGATGCAACATTACTTGCTTACCGTGTACTTGGACCTGGCGGAAGCGGATCAACTGAAAACGTTATTGCAGGTGTTGAAAAAGCAGTTCAAGATGGAGCGGATGTTATGAACCTATCATTAGGTAATTCATTAAACGCGCCTGATTGGGCTACAAGCATTGCTTTAGACTGGGCAATGGCTGAAGGTGTTGTAGCCGTCACATCAAATGGAAATAGTGGTCCAAATAACTGGACGGTTGGTTCTCCAGGTACTTCTCGTCAAGCCATTTCTGTTGGAGCAACACAGCTTCCTTATAATGTATTTGATGCATCGATTACTACATCAGAAGGAATTTCGTATCCTTCTAGTAAAGTAATGGGATTCCCGAACGATAAAGCGATAACAGATTTAAAGGGACAAACTCTTGAGTTTGTAGATGTCGGATTTGGTTCTCCAGCGGAGTTTGTTGGAAAAGATATACAAGGGAAAGTAGCGTTAATTAGCCGTGGGGCTGGAATTGCATTTGTTGATAAAGCTTCGGCTGCAAAAGATGCAGGAGCTGTTGCAGCGATTATTTATAATAACGTAGCAGGTGAAATTGTCGTTGTTCCTGGTACAGCAATTCCTACACTAAGAACAACTCAAGAAGACGGTGAAAAATTAAAAAGCGAATTAACC
Source organism: Bacillus sp. CGMCC 1.16607 (assembly GCF_042683745.1). NCBI lineage: Bacteria > Bacillati > Bacillota > Bacilli > Caryophanales > Bacillaceae > Bacillus > Bacillus sp. CGMCC 1.16607. The sequence continues at coordinate 197,935 of NZ_JBHUJX010000019.1, read as the reverse complement.
AAAGGAAACAATAAAGTTACATTCGATGTTAATTTTAATTCACGATACCCTGAAACAATGGCTGATTTCTCATCTCGTGGTCCAGCTACAGGTACTTGGATGATTAAGCCTGATGTTTCTGCTCCTGGAGTTAACATTAGAAGTACAATCCCAACACATGACCCTGCAAATCCTCATGGTTACGGATCGAAGCAAGGAACAAGTATGGCATCTCCACATGTAGCAGGTGCTGCAGCATTATTATTACAAGCTCATCCAGATTGGAATGTGGATGATGTTAAAGCAGCGTTTATGAATACGGCTGAAGATCTAATTAACCCAGCGACAGGTCTAGTTTATCCTCATAATACACAAGGTGCAGGTAGTATTCGGGTAGTTGATGCCATTAAAACGGATACACTTGTTACACCAGGAAGTCATTCATTTGGGACGTTCTATAAGGATAAAGGGAAGCAAGTAGAAAAACAACATTTCACCATTAAAAATCTTTCTTCCGATCGCCAAACTTATAGCTTTGAAGTAAATTTTGGAGAAAGCTCAGACGCTATTAAAGTATCAACAAGTAATAACCTTAAGGTTAATGCTGGTCAATCCCAACAAGTGAACCTAAATGTACAAGTAGATGCCGGGCAGCTTGCTCCTGGCCACTATGAAGGTACGATTAATATTAGTAACGGAAATAAAACTATAAATGTTCCAACCATACTTTTTGTAAAAGAGCCTGATTATCCTCGTGTATCAAGCATGTCAGTATCACAAGATAGTAATGGGCCAGTAGCTATTAATGGATATTTCCCAGGTGGAGCAGAAACAGCAGTATTTTTCATTTATACGGCAACTTCAACAGGATCACCAGTACAATTTATAGGGGTAATTTCCGAGCATACTAATGTACCTGCAGGATATAATACCTTTGATTGGGATGGAACTGTAAATGGACAAAAGCTTGGTAAAGGCTTTTACAATTTATATTCCAATGCGACGTATGCTGGTAAAACAACTCAAAGTGGAGTGAATTTTGAAATAAAATAATGTACTAAAAAGGGTCGCAATTCATGAATTGCGACCCTTTTGTTTTAAGCGTCTTGAATACTTTGATTTAGAATTTTTTGTAATGAATTACTTCATTTATGCTGATTTAGGTAAATTAGTCTTCTCTGAAAATAATAGATTTGCAGAGATCAACCTATTTCTTACTAAAATACCAATCCATGAAGCAAGTGCTGCTTTAATTAATCCCACAATAATAAATGGAGTAAACCCACCTGCTAAAGCTGCTGACCAAGTTAAATCGGCAGCAATTTTTAACCAAGCCGTTCCGAAAGCTAAGGTAATCAACATTCCAATCGTATTAGCGATCATGGCATTCATCAGATTGAAGGATGTCTTTTCCATAATCCAGCCCATTAAGAAGGCTGCTGGGACAAATCCTACTAAATAACCTCCTGTTGGACCGACAAGTTTGGAAATACCGCCGGAAAACTCAGCAAATACTGGTACTCCTACTGATCCAATAAGAAGATACAAAAGTACTGACAACGTTCCGTAACGCGATCCAAGGATAGTAGCTGCTAACCCGATTGCAAGTGTTTGGCCTGTTATAGGAACAAGCGGAAGTGGAACTGTAATTTGTGCTAATACACTTATGATTGCCGCAAATAAGGCAGTCACAATCATCATTTTTAATTTTTGTTGTTGGTTGGTCATATGTCGCTCCTTCTCTGGATTGTAAACTTATATTTATGGTTGGTTAACAATTAAACTATATAAATATTTTAAAAATTTGTCAATAGATTATACCTCTTTATGCTTAAGCATTTAATAACGAAAATAAGCTGCCAATGCCCGGCAGCTTATTTTTCAATATATTCATTAAATTGTTCCGTGAGCTCTTTCATCCCATTTGGTCGATAAACAAAGGTTTCACTGCAACATTCATTTGTATGATAAGCACTTATAAGGCCTGCGGTCCGTAATAACATGACGTGGTGATGGACGGTGCTTTTCGATACATCAAAGTGCTTTAATATTTCAGTAAATGTTTTCGGACCTTCCTTTAATAGCTTAATGATGCGAAGACGATTTTCATCGGCTAACGCTTTAGTGATTCTGGCTAGTTTCTTAGAAGGTTGGTGCGGATCTGAAACGAGTGCATCAACAGGATATAAAATATGTGCGATATTTTTAAACTTACTAATCGATACAAGTGGGCTTATGTGAAACGTTGGAGTCATTATCACCTGCTCTAAACCTTCATATGCCTCAATTCTTAAACCACCAGATACTTGCTCAACAAATGCAATGGAATCCCTAGCAATTATTTTTCCGTCCCATTTGCTTACAGATTCCCTTAATAGAACTAGAATCTCAGTATCCATTTTTGAAAAATATATATCATTCCATTTTTTAATTAAGTCTACATATCGATCTCTGATAGCAGATAAGTTTGACGGTAAAGATTCAGATACATATGAAAATAATTTCTCATAGATGCTACCCGGTTCAAGAGAATGTAGCCATTTGATAAAAGCCTCCACATTTTCTTTTTCAGGTGACTGCCAAATTAATAAATTTAAATATTGAAAGCAAGGAAGGTCCTTTGGATTTCCAAGGTCCAAATTTTGTGCATCTAATTTTTCTTGAACAGCTTTAATCCATTCAGGACCGAGGTCAGCGTTTTTGATCGATTTTTTGAAAAGAAATAATTCAAGACTATTGACCAATTCATACAAGGGGGAGAACTCGAATACTACTCGATAACTCATTTGATTCACCTCTTAATTTTATTCTACCACGATAGAAAAAAATATTAAATGAGGAAAATGTTGCAAATTTATTTGCTTTATAATAATATGAACTTATCAATTAGTTCTATAAAAATAGAACAATATCAAATAGGTGAAGGTAGGTTATAAAATGAATGTATTAATTGTCTTTGCGCATCCGTCATCGAAATCTTATAATGCCGCTTTAAAAGATGCAGCCGTTGAGGCTTTAATTGAAAGAGGGGCTTCTGTTAAAGTTTCCGATTTATATGGAATGAATTTTAACCCTGTCGCACAGTTAAGCGAGGTGGCTGTGCCTAAAAATCCTGACGATGTTCCAATGGATTTAAGAATCGAACGTGAGAAAGTGGAGTGGGCAGACTTTATAATTTTTCAATTCCCAATGTGGTGGACTTCTGCACCAGCAATTGTGAAAGGTTGGTTTGATCGAGTTTTTGCTGCAGGTTTTGCTTATGGGCCAGGAATTTATAACCATGGGAATCTTAAAGGGAAAAAGGCAATGCTCAGCTTTACAACAGGTGGAAGGCATCTGGAAAGCTATGGGCCTAAAGGGATAAAAGGGGATATGTCAGAACGACTATTTGGTTTACAACATGAAATTTTATATTTCAGTGGTTTGGATGTTATCCAACCGTTTATTGTGCCATCAGGTGTGAGTGAAGAAGAACGTAAGGACTATATTGAACTTTTAAAAGAACGGATGGAGAATTTAGAGAATTTACCGACCATAGCGTTCCATCCTTTAGAGGACTATGAAGGTGGACAATTGAAGGAAGATCAAATGCTTACTGTTTAATAAAAAGATATAGGAGAGATGTTTAATGTTAGCAGTTACCGTGAATCCGCAAGTTAAAAGGTCTTTACAATTAGAGGAAGTAGCAGTTCCGAAGCTTGAAGTTGGGGAGGTACTTGTAAAAATCAAAACAGCAGCTTTAAATCATCGAGATCTTTATGTAAATAATGAGTGGCGTGCCTTAAATTCTATCGATAAGAGAATAATTGCTGGTGGAGATGGCGCCGGTACTATCGTTGAAATAGGTGAGGGTGTTAATGGGTGGTCTATCGGAGATGAAGTTATACTAAACCCTTATGATATGGTGAATGAAAAGTTTCTAGGTGGGCCAGTTGATGGAACGCTTGCAGAGTATGTGAGAATTTCAGGACAAGCAATTTTAAGAAAGCCAGAATATTTATCGTTTGAAGAGGCAGCTGGCGTTCCACTTGCGTTAAGTACAGCGTGGGGAAATGTAGTAACACAAGGGAAGATCATGGAGGGAGAAACGGTTTTATTACAAGGAATTGGGGGAGGAGTTGCTTTATTTATACTGCAACTTGCTCTAGAAAAAGGTGCAAAAGTGATTGTTACATCAGGCTCAGACGATAAAATTAAGCGCGCCATAGAGATGGGTGCGATGGTTGGCTTTAACTATAAAACGGAAAACATCTCTGAAAAGGTATTAGAGTTTACAGCTGGTAGAGGCGTTGATGTGGTAATTGATAGTAGTGGGAAAGATTCGATTGAAAGTAGTATTAAATCGCTTACCCCAAATGGACGGTTACTTGTTTTTGGTTCGACAACTGGTGGAGTCGATTGGGAAAAGTTAAAAAATGAAAAATATTTCGTTGAAACAGGAATGGTACAACAACATGATTTAGAAGAGGCATTACAGTTTTATGCTGAAAGAGAACTTAGACCCGTACTATCTCAAAAGGTTTATAGTTTAGAAGAATACAAGGATGCTTATCAAGAGCTCGAGGAAGCGAAGCAATTTGGAAAAATTATTCTTAGCGTTTATTAAATAATAAAACAGCGAGGTACCATCCAGAATTACGGGGTGCCTCGTTGTTTGCTTTAAATAAAAGCTCTGTTAAAGTAGAATATTGCTTTCCGCTCCAATCAACAGTGCACATAAACAACACGGTCCTTTAACATGGCCTAAGTAAAAAAGAGTTATCTTTTTAACCATATATTCTTATAATCAACCTTTCCCCATGAGTTCAATAACATTCCCTGTAAAGAATGGTTGTGCATGACTGTTTGCTGTACGTGATAGAGAAATAACAGGCTATGATCCTTTTTTAATGATTCTTGAATGCAGTTTAAGTATTCTATTCTCTTTTCCATTTGTTCTTCTCTTTTACATAATGAAATGAATTCCTTTACTAAGTTTCTCTGTTCTTCTCCTAAATGATTATAAATAAAGCCATTTAAATACATAAACATTTCGATTAAAGAGATGTCCTCTTGAGTTCCAAGAACCTCTCCGGCAACGATTAAATCTGATTCAAGCACTCTTTGTTTCGTAAATTCCTTTATGGGAAGAATAACAATCTCAATTGGAATCCCTAAAGGGCGGAGCTCTTGTTGAATCCACTTTGCATTTTGTTCATTACTGTGCATTTCATATGTATAGAGTTGAAGAGATTCTCCTCGATAATTCGAATCGTTGATAAGTTGGCGAGCTCTTTTAGTATTAGCCTCACTGTTATATGTTTTCCGACTTTGTTCAGGAAAAAAACTATTTGCTGGTACTCCTTTAATTTGTAATTCATCAATCATTTTTTCACGATTAAGTGCAAAATGTATGGCTGAGCGAAGATATTCATCTTGAAGTGGCCCCGTTTTTTGCCTATTAAAGGATAAATAGGTGGCTCCTTTTTCCCAGCTTTCTAATTGGACATGGGATTCTTTTGCCACAGGAAAAACACCATAATAAATATCATCTTCTTTAAGTTTTCTAATCATACGGTTTTCCTCATAATTTGGCCAAATCCACATCTCAATACGGTCGAGATGAGGTCTTCCTTCAAAATAATGGTCATTTGCGATAAGTGTAAGTACGGATTCATTATTTTCTCCTACTTGAAACGGTCCTGTGCCAATGGGGTACCTAGTAAAAGAGTTACTTTTTTGTATTTCATTGAGATCAGAAGGAATGATTGAACATTTTTCTGAGCAAAGGTAATGAACAAATAAAACATCGGGTTCATGTAAAATAAACTCTAACGAATGTTTTCCGAGAATCTTTATTGTTTTTAAGGTGGATTTAATATTATCAAAGCTCGCTTCATTTAAAATGCGATGAAAAGAATAGGCAATATCTTCAGCGGACATCAGCTTTCCATGATGAAATCGGACCCCTCTTCTTAAGTAGAAACGCCACACTGTCCGTTCATGATTGCTTTCCCAATAATGGGCAAGTTCAGGTGTGATTTGTCTTGTTTTTTCATCAAAGGAAACTAGGGTATTGAAAATTTGGTTTACGATATGCGCTTCTGTTCGTCGATGTACAAAAGTAGGATCTAGGTCTAGAACAGGTCGATAAAACGGGAAGCGAAGGACATCTTCCTCATCACTATGCTGCTGAAATCCGAGCTGTAGGTATAACCATTCTGAGAATTCGTATTTAGTTCGTTGAATCTGAAGGTTTTCTATTAGCATCCAAGCCTCATTCAGTTTTCCCTCTAAAACTAGGCGTTTCGATTTTTCTAATATTAATTCATTTAATGGCATTAAAAAAGTCATCTGAGATTGATTTCCTCTCCCTTTGCCAGGCTGCCATTGAATGAAGTTTTTATCTACCATTTTCTTTAAAACTAACTGGACATTCCTTCGAGTACAACTTAAAGCGCACGTCAACTCATCCATGGATACAGAAAAGCTCTCTCCATCCAGGCTAAAATGAAAATGTTTTCTTAACGATATGTAGTATTGTTCTATATTCATCTTAGTTTTTTTAGAAAAGGCGAAAATACCTTTTCTAACCTTTCACTTTTTCTTCCTCTTTTCTAAAAGTATAATTCTCCTTATCCATTTGGTAAAGGGGAAGAAACAAAATGCTATGGACTGAGAAAAAGCGAATGTATGCATTAACGAAAGGAACGCAACCATCGGTATGGCAAAATTCCAATTTTGTTATCTTATTTATTTCTGGTGCTATATTTTCAATAGGTAGCAAAATATATGAGCTAGCCTTGCCACTTATTTTGTATCAAAACACAAACTCAGCAGTTGTCATGTCAACGATGAGAGGTATTGAATTTTTACCAAACCTCCTTTTGGCGATGTTTATTGGTGTATTGGTGGATCGAGCACATAAAAAGCGCTGGTATTTGTGGGCAGTACTATTTCAAATTTTGATTTTATTTGGGCTGTTTTTTTCGATTGAATATGGTAAAACTTCTAATCTTATGTTTTATAGCTGTGGTTTTTTATTGATGACTTTCAGCTATGCTTCCTTTAATGCAAGGGCAAGTATCGTCAAGCTATCACTTCCGAACGAGATGTTGACTTCAGCTAATGCTTCCTTTAATTTTATTTTTACTTTGATTGGCATTATGGGGCCGGCAATCACAGGTGTTATTTTAATGCTATCTAATCTTCATTTAGGGTTACTTATGACTGCAGTTGCCTTTTCATTTACCTTTTTTATTCTTATGCTGTTAAAAACAGATGAATCTAGTTCACGTTCAGTCAAAAAAGGTTTTTGGAAGGAGTTAAGGGAAGGTTGGGTGGAGTTATATCGGAATAAAACACTCTGGCTAATTACGATTACTGTCGTTTTTCTAAATTCCACTGCTGGAATGGTGGATACTACGGTTATTTTCTATGCAAAGGATGTTTTGAGATTAACCGATGCGAAGCTTGGTCTCCTATTGTCATTTGCAGGAATAGGGGGATTGATTGGTAGTTTAATTGTAGGAAAGGTTCGTGCGAGATGGTCAACGGGACCAATCATCGTGGTAACGACTCTTTTAATCGGATTTTCCTACCTATTCTTATTTTCGGAGATTTACATTTTAGTAGGAATGGGTCTTTTGTTGAATGGATTATTTGGCACAATTAGTAATGTTTGTGTTTGGACGTTTCGCCAGGAGTCTACCGAGCAGCACATGATTGGTAGAATTAGCGGTATTACTGGATCGATTTTCAAACTCGGTATGCCATTCGCCATCTTTGCAGCAGGATGGATATCAGACCTATCCAATCCAAGTTTCGTTTTCATATTGGCATTCATCGGTAACATTTTCATCTTCATCATAGGCCGGTTTAGTCAGCTTTGGAATAAATAAAAGATGACTCTTTACCACATTAACGTGGTGGGGGTCAGTCCCTTGGCGCTTTAAAGCGCCAAGGGACTGACCCCACATGCATTAATATGTTAAAGTGTTTACTCGTAGGATTGGATTAATTCGTCAATGAGAGATCCCACATAAGAAACGGCTTTACGAATGGCGTCAGGTTTAGACATGTCTACTCCTGCGTGTTTTAATAAGTCAAGTGGCTTCATTGTTCCACCTGCACGAAGTACATCTAACCATCTTTCAACGACTGGATGGCCCTCTTCTTGGATCATTTGGGCTACTGCAGTAGATGCTGTCAGTCCAGCAGAATATGTGTATGGATATAATCCCATGTAATAATGTGGTTGGCGCATCCATGTTAGGTTAGCCCCTTCATCAAGCTCCACAGAATCGCCCCAGAATTCAGCTAGGACAGCTCCTTTTACTTCAGTTAACGTATTGGCAGTTAAAGCCTTTCCATCTTCAGCAAGTTGATACACTCTTCGTTGATATTCGCCTTCTAGGGCATGTGTGACAAAGTTATGGTAGTACGTTCCTAATAGTTGTAAAATCACCCAGCGGCGCATTTGTTTATCTTCTGTGCCTGCAAGTAAATGCTGCGCTAATAGCATTTCATTCATCGTAGAAGGTGCTTCAACGAAATAGGTAGAAGGACGGGTGTTCATGATTCGTTGGTTTTTATTAGCTAAATAGAAATGACCTGCATGTCCTAACTCATGAGCTAGAGTGAAGACATTTCGCATTGTATTTTGCCAAGTAATCAAAATATATGGATGTGACCCGTATGGACTTGAACAGAAGGCACCTGTTGATTTACCTACATTATCTGCTAGGTCTACCCATCTTTCTGATAGTCCGCGCTCCATAATCTCGCTGTACTCAGGTCCCATTACTTTTAAAGATTCTAAAATTAATTGGCTTGCTTCCTCGTATGAGGTCTTTGGACTAAAATCTGAATCCAGTGGTGCTTTTAAGTCGCAGAAAAGTAATGTATCTAGTCCCAATACTCGTTTTTTTAGTTGAGCGAATCGGCGCATATGAGGTGCCAGCTCATTTACCATAATATCAAGTTGGTTGTGATATATATCCTCAGTAACCTGCTGTGGTTCTAATAGCATTTGTGTTACCGAATCGTACTTTCTTAAACGAGAAAGGGCTACTTGCTTCTTGACCTCTGTTGCATAGGTGGAGGCAAATGTATTCTTATATTGCTTTAGCGTACTGACGAAAGATTTATATGCTTTCCGGCGTACATAAGTATTTGGTGAAAATTCATAGCGAGTTTCAAATAATGCAAACGAGTTAGGCAGTTCATTGCCTTCTTCATCTTCAATAGATGAGAACTGCATATCGGTTAATTTACTCATACTAAATATTTGGTGCGGAGCATTTAGAACCTCACCAAGTGCAGCTAGTGCTTCTTCCGTTTCTGGTGAAAGAGTATGTTGCTTCTTTGCAAGCAGCTCTTGTAAATTTTTCTGGAAAGGTTCAAGCTCTCTTTCTTCTTGTATAAATTTTTCAATCACACCGTCTGGGAGTGCAAGAATTTCTGAATCAATAAACGAAACAGCAGCAAGCATTTTTGTTCTAAGTGCAGATAACTTAGCAGAGTTTGCTTGATTAATAGGGTCCGTTCCGTCTGCTGATTGTCGTAAGCTAGCAAATGTCCAAGCTTTTATTAGCCTCATTGAAAGCTGTTCTTGAGCAAGTAAGCAATCAAGTAATGCTTTTGATCCAGTATGTAGAGTACTTTTATATTTCGTAATATTTGTAATCTCTTTCTCTATTTGTTCTAATTCTGTATTCCAAGCTTGATCCGAAACAAATAAATCATCAAGATTCCATGTCAGTTCCACAGGTACTTCCGATCGGTTTAACCGTTTTTCTACCGTTTTTTCCATTTGAAACTCCTCCTCTAATAATAATTCTTCGACTCACTAACTATTTTATATTATTCGAATATTTAGTAAAAGAAAAATGATTGAGAATCATTCCTTTAGCGAATTAACGTGCCGGGGGTCAGTCCCCCGGTACGTTAATTCGCTAAAGGGTTGTAAAAAAGAGATAGAAATTATTGTTAAACAGTGAAACGTATGATAATATTTAACTACCGAACGGTTGGTAGTTAAATATCACAGAAGTCGCGACCAATTATTTCTTTTAATACGAGGGAGGTCCATCATGAAAATTGCTTTATGGGGAGATAGCCTTACGGAAGGAAGACCAGGGGTTTCTTTTTCAAGTCTATTAGAGCAAAGAATGCCTGAAAATTCGTTTACCAACTATGGTAAACCTGGCGACACCTTAATCAGTATGTATAAGAGAATGGAGAAAGAGAAAATTGATTTTGAATACGACATAACTTTTATTTGGATTGGAGTGAATGATCTATATTCCAATGTTTTGGGAGTAAAACAGCACCCAGTTGTTAGAAGCCATACGGAGTTCAGACACTTTTATGAAAAAGTAATTGAGACTGCACTAACATGGTCAAAGAAAGTTATCACTGTATCACCTGCGCTTATAGGAGAGCGTGTAGGTAATCAGTGGAATAGGGAGCTTAAAGAATTATCTAATCTGATAAAGGATATTAGTTCGAAATATACAGAAGTGACCTTTTTAGATTTGCATCAAACCTTTGCTAATGAAGTAAGAAACAAAAATTGTTCTGATTATATTTCGATCAAACCTATGAAGGTTTTAATAGATGTTCTATTTATGCGTAAGAGATTTCAAGTGGATAAAGCGGCTCAAAAAAGGGGACTACATCTAACCCTTGACGGGGTACATCTCAATAGTAAAGGTGCAGACATTGTAGCGAATCTTTATGAAAAATTATTAAAGGAAATTGTCTGAAATACACAGAAAAAAAGGAGTAGATCAAATGAGTACATTTGTATTGGTTCATGGAGCATTTAGCGGTGCCTGGTGTTGGGAAAAGGTTGCGCCAAGATTAGAAGAATTAGGACATCGCGTCATAGCAGTGGATTTACCCTCTCATGGAAAGGATATGACTTCTCCATCAGTAGTCACAATGCAACATTATACCGAATATGTAAAAAAGCTGTTGGAAAATGAGTTGGAAAAAGTCATTTTAGTTGGGCATAGCTTAGGTGGGCTTGTTATTTCACAAGTGGCGGAATACATTTCTGAAAAGATTGATTTGCTTGTTTATGTTGCGGCACTTCTTCCGGAAGATGGTCAAACATTTTTACAAATGAATGAAAGAAATCAGAAGGCACTTCCTTTACCGATTTCCATTAGTGAGGATCAAACGTATTTCAAGTTAAATGTAGAAGCAATAAAAGAGCATTTCTATGGTGAATGTACAGAAGAAGATTTTCAACAAGCGAAAATTAAACATAGTGACCAAGCATTAGCACCTTTTATGACACCAGTAAGTCTAACTAACGAATGCTTTGGGTTCGTTCGGAAGGTCTATATAGAAACGCTTAAAGATCGATCCCTCTCGATTGAATTTCAAAGGGAGATGTATTCGAACACACCATGTGAAAAAGTATTCACACTTGATGCAGACCATTCACCATTTTTGTCTCAACCACAATTACTAGTTTCCTATTTAGATAGTTTAAGTAAATAGTCTGGAAGAAGTAAGGAGAACTTCTAATTAAAAGGTCAAACTTGAATTAAGTTGTAAAAAAAATAGTGTCATGCTAAAGTGAAACTACCAAATGGTTGGTTGTATATAAATATTGAGGTGCTTTAAATGATTTCAACGAAAGAAAAAATTAAAAAAGTTGCTCTCACCCATTTTGCAACAAAAGGATACGCAGGGACGTCTATGAAAAATATTTCTGATGATTTGGGGCTGAATAAAGCATCGTTATATTCACACTTTAAAGGTAAAGAAGAAATTTTGATGGCCGTTTACTTTGATTTAGTCCAAAATTATGTAGAACTGAATAAGACCTTGTTTGAAGAAGCAAAAGACTTAGATGTACAAAATAAATTACAACATATTTTTGATGGTTATATTAAGTTTTACTACAATCATACAGAAATACAAATGTTTTGGAGTCAGATGACTCTTTTAAGTCCACTTGAAATAAGGGGAACTATCCTAAAGGATTTAACAGAAAAAGACCAATTTTTCCAAATGAAAATGGAAGAAATATTTTTGTCCGCGATGGACGAAGGAATCATTCGAAGAGACATTCCTTCAAAGTTAGTAATGTCGTTCAGAGCAATGAGAGATGGTTTATTATCTTGGATGTTAGTAGTACCTGGAATCAATGAAGAATCCATCGGCTCCTTCTGGAACGACTACTGGCTAGGATTAGCATGTAGAGAAGAAAGTAAATAAAATATTGCTTAAAAACTAATTGCTTTAGCGCATTAACGTATCGGGGGTCAGACCCCCGATACGTTAATGCGCTAAAGTTTTTTTAGTTTTGATAATTTATTTTCTTTTATCGTCAAATTTCGATTGAATTTTCTAAATATTATGTGTAATATTAGTCATAATATTTACTGAATTGTAACAATTATTTGATATTTTAGAAAAAATAGGCGGTGAAGTGGTGAATAAAGAACCTATTCTTCGAATAAAGGACTTAAAAGTGTCGTTTCAATCTGGAAAGCGATACGTACCTGCTGTGGATGGAATTAGTTTTGAATTAAAAGAGGGGGAAATTCTAGGAATCGTGGGTGAATCAGGGAGTGGTAAGAGCGTTACGTCCTTGACTACGATGGGACTCATTCCTTCCCCGCCAGGCAAAATTGAGGCTGCGCAGCTTACCTTCGATGGAAAGGATTTGAATAACCTTTCTGAGAAAGAGTGGAGAAAAATTCGTGGGAATCAAATATCAATGATTTTCCAAGAACCAATGACTTCCTTAAATCCACTGTTTACAATTGGAAACCAGTTAATGGAGGCTATTCGATTACATACTGATCTTTCAAAAGCGGAAATAAAAGTTCGATGCATCGAATTACTAAAGCTAGTCGGAATTCCACGAGCAGAAGGAATTCTAAAGGAGCATCCGCACCAGTTGTCAGGTGGGATGAGACAGAGGGTCATGATTGCAATGGCGATGGCGTGTAATCCCAAAGTACTTATTGCGGACGAGCCAACAACTGCTCTGGATGTAACCATACAAGCACAGATTCTAGCCTTAATGAAGGATTTGAACAAGAAAACCGATACATCCATCATTCTTATCACACATGATTTAGGGGTTGTTGCTGAAATCTGTGAACGAGTGATTGTCATGTACTCCGGTCAAATTGTCGAACAAGGAGACGTTCGAACGATTCTAAAGAATCCAAAGCACCCTTATACGAAGGGTCTATTAAAATCAGTGCCAGACTTAAGGGGGAAAAAGGATCGTTTGTACAGCATCCCTGGAAATGTTCCTGCACCAGGTACGATACAGAAAGGCTGCCGATTTGCTGCACGTTGTGCTGAAGCTATCGAAAGATGCCATGAAGAATCACCTGAATTATACAAATCAGAAAAACAAGGACATGAAATACGATGTTTCTTACATACATTGAAAGAGGGGAGTGACATACATGTCGGAGTTACTTCTTGAAGTTAACGGTTTGAAAAAATACTTCCCAATTACAGGTGGTGTGTTAGGAAGAAAAGTAGGAGAAGTGAAGGCAGTTGATGATGTCTCCTTTTTCGTAAAAAAAGGGGAAACATTAGGGATTGTTGGAGAAAGTGGTTGTGGTAAGTCGACAACTGGGCGACTGTTGATGCGGTTGATTGAAGCAAGTGACGGAAAAATCACTTTTGAAGATAAAGAAATCACGAGAATGTCAAAATCAGAGTTAAGAAAAACGCGTCGTGATATTCAAATGGTATTTCAAGATCCTTATGCTTCCTTAAATCCTCGTCATTCTATTGAAAAAATCCTTGAGGAACCACTCATTGTACACGGAATTGGGACAAAAGAGGAAAGAAAGAAGCAAGTCCAAGAGATGCTCGAAGTAGTCGGACTAAGTAGTTATCACGCAAAGCGTTATCCTCATCAATTCAGTGGAGGTCAGCGTCAGCGGATTGGGATTGCAAAAGCACTGATGACGAAACCAAAGCTTATTATCGCTGATGAACCAGTGTCAGCACTTGATGTTTCCATCCAAGCGCAAGTTCTTAACTTAATGAAGGATATTCAAAAAGAGTTTCAGCTTACCTACATATTTATTGCACATGATTTAGGCGTGGTGCGACATATAAGCGACCGTGTTGGCGTGATGTATTTAGGTAGATTAATAGAGCTAGCGGAAAGTGAAGAGCTATACGAAAATCCTAAGCATCCATATACAAAAGCACTGCTCTCAGCCGTTCCTATTCCAGACCCGGATATTAAGAGGGAAACGATTTTAATCGAAGGAGAACTTCCAAGCCCTGCAAACCCTCCTTCGGGCTGCGCTTTTCATACAAGATGCTCACAAGTAATGGATATTTGCAAAACAACGAGACCAGACGAAAGCAATTTGAACGGTCATTTTGTCGCATGTCACTTATATAAGTAACATGCTGCATTGATGATATATAAAAAAAGATACAGGGGGTAAGAATGCTTATGAAGAAAAACAGGTTTAAAATGTTGCTAGTTGCATTACTAGCAATCAGTATGTTTCTAGTTGGTTGTAATAGCAAAACAAACCAAAATAGCGACGACAAAAAGGAACCAGTTACAGAAAACGAGAAGCCGAAGAAAGATACACTTGTGTATGGCCGTGGTGGGGATTCAGTTTCATTAGATCCAATCACAACAACGGAAGGTGAAACGTTCAAAGTTACAGAAAATATTTTTGAAAATTTAGTAGCATTTGGTGATCAAGATACAACCATCAACCCTGGACTTGCAGAAGATTGGGAAGTTACAGAGGATGGACTAACTTACACATTCAAACTACGTCAAGGTGTTAAATTCCATGATGGAACAGACTTTAATGCAGATGCAGTTGTATTCAACTTTAACCGTTGGATGAATGGGAACGAAAAGGACTTCCCTTATTACACAATGTTTGGTGGATATAAGGCAGATGAAGGCCATGTTATTAAAGAAGTAACAGCTGTAGACGCAAATACAGTTAAGTTCGTTCTGAAAAGACCACAAGCTCCTTTCTTGAAAAATTTAGCTATGTCTCCATTTGGAATAGCTAGCCCAACTGCAGTTGAAAAATACGGCGCTGATTTCAGAGCAAATCCAGTAGGTACTGGACCATTCAAATTTGTTGAGTGGAAACAAAACGATACTATCACACTTGAAAAGAACCCTGAGTACTGGCAAGAAGGCTTACCGAAGTTAAACAAGGTTATTTACCGAGTTATTCCTGAAAACACTGCTCGTTTGAACGCTCTTGCAAATGGCGAAATTGATGTTATGGATGGATTAAATAACTCTGATGAAGCGACAGTTTTAGCAAACGAAAATTTACAAGTAATTGAACGTCCATCAATGAACGTTGGTTACATCGGTTTAACAAACACTCGTAAACCATTCGATAATAAATTAGTTCGTCAAGCGATTAACCATGCTATCGATAAACAAGCAATCATTGACGCATTCTATGGTGGAAAGGCAGTTCCAGCAGTAAATGCAATGCCACCTGCCATTGAAGGATATAACGATGCAGTTGAACCATATCCATATGATCTTGAAAAAGCAAAAGCATTACTTGCTGAAGCAGGATATGCAAAAGGATTTGAAATGGACTTATGGGCAATGCCTGTAGCTCGCCCATACATGCCTGAAGCAATGAAGGTAGCAGAAGTTATTCAAGCAAGCTTAGCTGAAATCGGTGTGACTGCAAAAATCCAATCTGTTGACTGGGCAACTTATTTAGATAAAGCAACTGCAGGTGAATTTGATGCCTTCATGCTTGGTTGGACTGGTGACAATGGAGATCCAGATAACTTCTTATACACATTGTTAGACAAAGATAGCATTGGAAGTAACAACAATGCTCACTATAGCAGTGACGAACTACACGAAGTTTTAATTCAAGCGCAAACAGAAACAGATCAAGCTACACGTAACGAACTTTACAAGAAAGCTCAAGAAATCATCCATGAAGATGCTCCTTGGGTACCACTTGTTCACTCCATTCCATTATTAGCAGCTGGTAAAGATGTTGCAAACTACTTACCACATCCAACTGGTTCTGAAGCAATGACTAAGGTGGAATTCAAATAGTAAGGGCAAAAAGGGGAGGGAGCTTTGCCTCCCCTTTTGTTAACGAAACAGGTAATTCAGCATAAAGAGGTGAAAAGATGTTTACTTATTCCGTCCGCCGTATACTCTCATTAATACCTGTCTTGTTAGGGATGACTCTCGTTGTTTTTGCTATTATTCATGCCATTCCAGGAAATCCTGCCCAAGTCATTCTTGGACAGAGAGCAACGGCAGAATCGATTGCATCTTTAACTAAGGAATTAGGATTGGACAGGCCATGGTACATACAATATTTTGACTATTTAAATGCATTGATTCATGGAGATTTAGGAACCTCTTTAAGGACTAGAGGACCAATTAATGAAGAAGTATGGCCTTTCTTAGCGGCAACTGTTGAACTGACCGTTGTAGCCATGGTTATTGCTATCATTATTGGTGTAAACGCGGGAATTATTAGCGCTTGGTTTTCCAAATCATGGTTTGACTATGTTGCTATGGTACTTGCCCTAATCGGTGTTTCCATGCCAATCTTTTGGTTAGGATTAATGGAGCAATGGGCATTCTCTATAGAATTAGGGTGGTTCCCAACAACGGGAAGAAATGATGTCCGGGACCCAGTAACGGCTGTTACCAATCTATATTTGATTGATACACTGCTTCAAGGTAGATACGATCAATTTGGTACGGTCATTAAGCACCTCGTTTTACCAAGTAACGCTCTTGCCACGATTCCGATGGCGATCATTGCGAGAATGACTCGTGCAACGATGTTAGAGGTCATGAAATCAGATTATATCCGAACAGCTAGAGCAAAAGGACTTAGAATGTTCTGGGTTGTTTATAAGCATTCCTTAAAAAATGCCATTATCCCCGTTCTTACGATCATCGGTTTACAAATGGGACTTCTTCTAGGAGGAGCTATTCTAACAGAAACGATCTTTGGTTGGCCGGGAATTGGAAGATACTTATATGATGCGATAGCCTACCGTGATTACCCTGTCATTCAGTCTGGGATACTGATCATCGCAGCCATCTTTGTATTAATTAACTTGGTTGTCGATTTACTTTATGTCTTAGTCGATCCAAGAATTAAATACAATAAATAGTAGGAGGAGGGATCTAGAGTGGCTGAACTTGCAAAAAACACAGCACATATTCAACCGATAACCGCTGAAGAAAAACTGATACCTCCATGGAAAGAAGCATGGTTGTCTTTTTGTAAAAACCGTTTAGCTTTAATTGGTTTAGGAATTGTAATCTTTTTTATCATCGTAGCCATTATCGCACCATGGATTGCGCCATATAGCTATAAAGGTGTTGATTTACCAAAAAGATTACTTCCACCATCAAGTGATCATTGGTTTGGAACTGATGACTTTGGAAGAGATATTTTTTCGCGTATTGTTTATGGAGCTAGAATATCATTATGGGTTGGATTCTTTTCAGTATTGGGCTCAGTAGTTGCCGGAACGACATTAGGAATTGTGGCTGGATATTATGGACGTTGGATCGATGCCATTATTTCGCGGATTTTTGATATTATGCTTGCTTTTCCAAGTATTCTATTAGCGATCGCAGTAGTCGCTATTCTTGGTCCATCATTACAAAATGCGCTTATTGCCATTGCGGTGATCAATATTCCAAATTTCGGACGACTAGTGCGGTCGAAAGTTCTGAGTGTAAAACAAGAAGAATATATTATGGCAGCTAGAGCTGTTGGAATGAAGGATACACGTATTCTTTTCCGCCATATATTACCGAACAGTGTATCACCAGTGATTGTTCAAGCTACATTAGCAATTGCCACAGCAATCATTGAAGCCGCCGCACTTGGATTCCTTGGATTAGGTGCACAAGCTCCCGAACCAGAATGGGGGAAAATGCTATCTGACTCAAAACAATATTTGATGCAAGCGCCATGGACATTATTTTTTCCAGGGGTTGCGATCATGTTAGTTGTTCTTGGCTTCAACTTAATGGGAGATGGTTTAAGGGATGTTCTCGATCCAAAAATGAAGCAATAAAAGGAGGCTCCTTGGTGAGTCTCCTATTCTTTTGTTATGAATACATTAGTATTGGATGGGGGTTCCTAACTGATTCTAGACTGGAACGAAATTTCGGTGTCATGCACTTATTGTGCAGGCACCTTTTTTAGAATCTTTCAAGATAAATATATATTGAACTTTCAATTTCCTATGATTATGATTAGAATAATGTTTGTTCTGGGGAGAGACTTCGTATGCAACCGAAAATTCTAATTGCTGAAGATGAAGAAGTATTACGTCAATTATTATGTATGTATTTAAAAAGGGAAAATTATCTTATAGAAGAAGTTGATAATGGGGCTGAAGCGTTAGAAAAAGGACTTATGAATGATTATGATTTAATTATCCTCGATATATTAATGCCGGGTAAAGATGGATTAACCGTCCTTAAGGAATTGCGAAAGGTCAAGGCAACACCCATTGTGATTCTGACGGTTGAGGGCGGTTTTAGCGAACGGACACAAGGAATCCAAATGGGAGCAACAGATTATATTTTTAAGCCATTTAGCCCTGCACAGTTTGTCAAAAGAATTAAAGAAATACTAGAATCTAATAAAATCTAAAAAAGACTGCATTTAAAGCCGGTCTTTTTTGTATTAGGTTGGGTATATTATGAATTAATATATATAATGCACTGGAGATTTTGTTACCGTTTTATAAAATAATAGAAGGTGTGAGGCGGAAGATGATAAAAACGGTGACCGTAAAAGGAATTACCATTGGTGAGGGTTTACCGAAAATTTGTGTTTCGATCATTGGGGGTTCTTTGGAGGAATTACAAGAAGAAGCAAAGACGGTTCAGAAGCTTGATCTAGATATTGTTGAGTGGCGAGTCGATTTTTTTGAAGAAGTTAAGAAGATAGAAAAAGTCGAAGAGGCTTTAGCGGCTATCCGAGCGATATTAATAGATGTTCCACTTGTTTTTACATTCCGTAGCACGAAGGAAGGCGGAGAAAAGGAAGTCGACGCGGATTATTATGTTGCATTGAACAAAGCAATGATCGAAACGGGTCAAGTGGATCTTATTGATGTGGAGTTATTTAGTAATGCAGCGAATGATCTAATTGAGCTGGCCCATACAAATGGAGTATTTGTGATCATTTCGAATCATGATTTTGAAAAAACTCCTTCAAAAGAGGAAATCGTCTCACGTCTAAGAAAGGCCCAGGAAATGGGGGGAGATCTACCAAAAATTGCGGTAATGCCGCAAAGTACTGCGGATATATTAACATTGCTTGAGGCAACTCATATCATGTACGAGCAGTATGCAGATAGACCCATTATTACTATGTCGATGACTGGTAAAGGAGTTATTAGCCGGCTTGCAGGAGAAATTTTTGGCTCAGCCATCACATTTGGAGCAGCAAAAAAAGCATCTGCACCAGGTCAAGTAGAAGTCGCGGAATTAAGAGAAACAATCAACTTGATACATAAATATTTGTGAACTTTTTGGCAATTTGCGGACATCAAGGACCTCTCTTGATGTCCGTAAAATCATGTTTTTGCTTAATTATGGTCACTATGAACCTTTTATGTTGACTGTTTCCTAGTATTTATCTCAAAAATGGTTACCATGAGCCTCTCATGAAGCCCTAAACTTGTATTTTTCTCGAAAACAGTAACCATGAATTCCCCTTAAATCTGCCCTCTTTTTTATCCACAGTGATTATTCATGTACTCAGGTAATAAATCACCATCTTATCACTTTATCTACAATTGTTCTCTAGTTATCTACAATAAATGTGGAGAAATGGACTGGTGGAATAGTTATCAACAGGATAAAAATAAAAATGATTAGCTTCAATACAATGTTATCCACAAAATGAACTAAATGTAAAAAAAGAATTAACCACAGCCGTAAAGAATGTATAAATACTAACTACAAAAAGGGTGAAACAATGAAACTTTTCAAGCAATCATGGGTGGATCATGTTTTTACGGTGATTAGAGGTTTTTGGTTTTTAATATGGATGATCATTTTTATCTATAAACCAGAATTCCATCAGATGGTGGTCCCAGTGATCGGTATAATCATTTGGTTAATTACATCATATGTGGTTCCGCAATTTATTCCTAGAAAGAAAATTGGATATCCCATACTTGAACTAGGAATAACAGGCAGTCTTTATGTTTACCTCTTCATTTTTGAAAAAACGGATTCTTCGATCTTGCTGATTCCAGCTGTCATATTAGGTTTTAATTATTCAAAACGATTCGTCTGGTGGGGTGCAGCTCTTGGTACACTGTTGATCCCATTAGCGGGGGTTTTTCTAATTCCTTCGATGGTGATCGTTTCCCTAACCCATATTTTAAATAACGCAATCGCAGTAGGACTGGGTTTTGCTTTTAATAGAATGGTAGTTTTGTTAAAAAGGAACGAGGAACAATATATGTTGATTCAAGAACAGAATAAAGCGTTGGAACTATACGCACAGAAGGTGGAAAGTTTAACTCTTCTTCAAGAAAGAGACCGGATGGCTAAAGAAATACACGATACAATGGGGCACACTTTCACGTCTGTGATTATTGGAATGGATGGAGTAACTTCAAATATTCAGAAGGCAAATTACGATAAAGCATTAGAGCGGTTAAGACGTCTTCGAAAACTAACAAAGGAAGGTTTAGATGAGATTCGGAAAAATATTCATGATAGAGCGCTAGATGAAGAGGACACACTACTATCTGAAACTTTGACTAGGTTAGCGAAAGATTTCGGTAACCATACGAATACTGTCATCTCCATTCGGATTTTAGGCCAAGAATACGAGGTACCCCTTCCTACAAAATTAACACTTATTCGGTGTTTACAAGAAACGTTAACTAACGCGAAGAATCATGGTGAGGCAAGTGTAATGGAAATCAAGATCGATTTCCAAGCAGATTTTTTAGCGATGAAAATAAAAGATAATGGAATAGGGATGGATGAACAAAGCTGGGGTTTCGGGCTAATGAGTATGAAGGAAAGAATAGAGCGGCTACAAGGAGAAATGACAATCCATTCAGAAAAAGGAATAGGTACGGAGCTTGTCTGTTATATTCCAAGGAGATAACTATATGAGTCTTATAAAATTGCTAATTGTAGATGACCAAGAAATGATTCGTGAGAGCTTAAATGATGTTTTTGAAATGGATGAAGGCATCGAAACTATTGGATTAGCGGGTAATGGACAAGAGGCGATTCAAATATGTTCTGACCATCAACCAAACATCGTCCTAATGGACATTAGGATGCCAATCATGGATGGAGTCGAGGCGACTAAGGTAATTAAGCAGAAATGGCCGAACATTAGAGTCATCATCTTGACGACTTTCCAAGAAATTAACTATGTAACTGAAGCACTTAGTGCTGGAGCTGAAGGCTATCTATTAAAGGCAATAGAACCGAATGATTTAATCGCTGGAATGAAATTAATTTTTCATGGGGGAACTCTCATTTCGAAAGAAATCGCTCAACTAATGATTGAAAAAATGCAGCCAGTTGCCTCGGTGGCATCGAGTCAAAAAAAGGCTGTGAACCCTTATAGCTTAACAGAGCGTGAACTAGAAGTACTAAAAAAACTTGCTGACGGTCTTAATAATGCGGAAATTGCAGCTAATTTGTATTTATCGGAGGGGACGGTTAAAAATTACATTTCTAATATTTACTCTAAATTTGACATACATGATCGGGTGAAATTAGCAATGATGGCAAGGCAAGAAGGGATTATCTAAAAGTTATGACCACAGTCACTATGGATCATTTTTTTTCTAGTGGATAATGATTCCATAAGTGACCTGAGGAGCGTGCGTAATTAATGTTAAAAAGAATTTTTGTTATTTTGATCTATTTATTAATGAGTATAACTTGTACTATTAGCCCAGTCTTTGCAGAAGGGGATCAATTTCAAAAGATTGATCACTATGTGAAAAAGCAAATGAAGGAGCAATCTATTGTTGGTTTGTCTTATGCCATTATTAAAGATGATAAAATTGTTCATATGAATGCTTTAGGTAAAGCAGATTTAGGAAGAGCAATGAAAACTAGCACCCCAATAAGAATTGGATCATTAAGTAAATCCTTTACAGCTCTTGCTATAATGCAACTCGTTGAAAAAGGGAGTATAAATCTTCAAGCACCTGTTACCCAGTACATTCCCTCATTTCAGCTAAAGGACAAAGAGAAATCGGACAAAATCACTGTCCAGCATTTGCTGAACCAAGTGAGTGGAATACCTGGAATGGCTGATATGGAGCTAGGGGACCAATTGAAAAATAAGTCACTAGAAGAGACGGTGAAACTATTAAAAATAGTGGAGACTTCGCATCCAGCTGGTGAAAAGTTCGAGTATGCGAATTTTAATTATCTTAGTTTAGGGTTAATCGTTGAAAAGGTTTCAGGTTTGTCTTTAGAAGACTATATTGATCAGTATATTTTAAAGCCGCTAAATATGAGTCAAAGCTTTACGTCTGTAAAAGAAGCGAAAAGATTTGGACTTTCAAAAGGGTTTTCGCCATGGTTCGGATTACACTATCCTGCAAAAACATTTATGGATGATCTTCCGAACTTTTTAGCTAGTGGTTATATGGTATCTAGTGTGAAAGATTTGGGGAAATATGTTTTAGCTTTTATGAATGGCTCTTCTTTACTTTCAACTGATGGAATGAAGAAGCTCCAGACCCCTTCTTCAAAGGCAAAAATGATCATGGGTGGAAAATATTATGGAGATTATGCAATGGGCTGGTTTAGCCGAAATCTTGATGGAATAAATGTTATTGGTCACGCTGGAGATCTTCCATCGGTTGGACAATCAGATATGTATATCATTCCTGAAACAAAGGAAGCCATTGTGATCCTTTCAAATACGAATAACAATTATGCACCAGGTAGTGTACATGACATTACTGAAGGCGTCATTCGTTTACTTGCAGATAAGGAACCTGCCTCACAAGCTACTAAAAAATCATTTCAGCAATTTTACCTTATAGCTGATGGGGTAATTATCGGTATTTTACTCTTAATAGGAGGGACTTTCTTTCGATTAAGAAAATTTAAACGTAATTTTCTTCCATTAAACATATGGAAATTTTTATGGGGAGTATTCCAAATAGTTGTTCCAGCCATGATCTACTTAGCTTTGCCTAAAGTTCTAAACTTGCCGAAATGGAGTGTTGTAACGGCAGTTCAACCAGATTTAATAACTGTACTATTAATCTCTCTATTCTTCATTTTCGCCATCGGAATTTGTAAGTTACAAATAATAGTCAGTTGGATACTTAATAGAAAAATCAAAGTTTCTAAATATAGTTAAAATGAAGGCGCCATTTGCTTCTTTTAGACAAAAATCTAAAGGGAGGGGAGGGCGTTCTTATTTTTGTTAAAAGCGAAATACTTCTTTTTATGTTTCATAAAATTCTGTAAAATAGAGTAATACTATTTGAAGGGTTTGGAGTGATCTTTATGACAATAAACTTCCCGATTTTTGGAGATGTGAATGAGTCTTTACACCCAGATGAAATTATTGATTTATTCCTTAACTGTACACCTGATGGAATGACGATTGTTGATTTGGAAAATCGTTTCATTCGTATAAATCATATGTACACAAAACTTTTCGGTTATACAGAGGAAGATGTCATAGGGCGAAGATTTAATGAATTTCCTAACCCGAAAACTGTGATTGATATAATTGAACAAGTGAAAAATGGTCAATCATTCATCAATCTGATTTCTAAACGAAATCATAAAAACGGCACTGAATTAGATATCGCCGTTTCGTATTCTCCTTTTCGAAATTCTTCCGGTGAAATTATTGCTATTATTGCTGTATATCGTGATATTACCGCCTCGAAGACATTGGAGAGAGAATTAAATAAAACTCGTGAACTGTATAAATTAATTACTGAAAATACAACAGATATGATCAAATTGATTTCGAAAGATGGAAAAATTTTATATGCCTCCCCATCTTATACAAATGTGAAGGGAATAAACGCTGAAGAATTAATCGGTAGGGATGAAATTGAGTTATTCCTACCTGAAGAAATAGAATCCTATAAAAGGATCACTCAGAAATTATTTGAAACAGGGGAGCCGCAAATTTTTCAAAAAAAGCTAATCACGGCAGATAATAAAATTATTTACGCTGAGTACAATATGACACCTATTTATAATGATCAAAATGAAATTGAATCCTTTGTTTCAGTTGGTAGAGATATTACTGAACGGGTAAGAAATGATGCTGCTCTCCGAAATTTAGATCGTCTCTCGATTGTTGGGCAATTGGCTGCTGGAGTGGCTCATGAAATCCGAAATCCGTTGACGTCTCTTAAAGGATTTTCTAAATTAATGAGAAATATGAAAGATAATGTGAAACAAAAAGAATATTTATCGATCATTACAAATGAATTGGATCGAATCGATATGATTGTGAATGAGTTTATGTCATTGGCAAAACCACAGGCTATTCAATTTGAGAGAGAAAACCTCCAATCAATTATCGAAAGTACGATTACTATTCTTCATCCACAAGCATTATTGCATAATGTTCAAATTAAATTTGATTTTCAAGATGCGATTGAACTACTTTGCAGTCCACATCAATTAAAACAAGTATTTGTTAACATTTTAAAAAATGCAATTGAATCCATGCCAAATGGGGGGAACGTCTCAATTTACGTTCAAAAGCTGGAAAATACGAGAGTGGAAATCAACTTTACTGATGAAGGTGTTGGAATAGAAACAGAGCTCATGCAGTATTTAGGAACACCCTTCTATACTTCAAAGGATAGAGGAATTGGCCTTGGACTTACAGTCAGTAATAAAATTATCCAAGAACACAATGGAACAATGAAAATAGAAAGTGTTATTGGAAAAGGAACGACTGTGAGGGTGGATTTGGAGTGTTTATGAATGAAAAAGAGGCAGGAGCTAAATGCTCCTGCTTCTTGATTCATTTCTTATTCCGTCTATTAGGACCAAAGAATGCACTCATTGTAGCTATAAATCCAGGTAGAAGACTCCAAAGGAAAAATCTCCAATTTCCCGTAACAAGTGAAAGGATTAAAAAGAATAATAGAATGGGAATTATAATAGCCAAACTTATTTTTTGATGTTTATTCACGATACCATCCCTTTCTAATTAACTTTTTCCTAATACCCATTTACTCTTTTTAAACATGGTGAAAGCGATAGTGAAGCAGATAACAATAAATACGCTTGAGCTAGCAACCACATAAATAGCACTTGTCGGTTCATAAATTCCATAGATGAGTTGTTTGATTAAAGCATAGATGTTCATAACAGGTATTAAGAAGTGTTTTGTCTGCAATTCATTAACGGAAACACCAATTAATAAAAAGTACGGAATCATCATCAACAGCATAATTGGACTGACATAATTTTGAGCTTCCTTCATGGTGTTCGCTAGAAGACTGAAAATCATTTGAATGCTTGCGATTAAAAGTGAGAAGAAAATGAGTCCAACACCAAGACTAGTAATAAAGAACAAGGCATTATCAGAAATATTTAAGGCCTTTGCCATTTTATCTGTAAAGAATGTAACAGCAGTGACAAAAGTAATAACAGAGAATAATCCACTCATAATACCGAGACTTGAAATGGTTAGCCATTTTCCAACGATAAGATGCAAGCGGTTAACTGGAGTCATGATCAAGGCTTCCATTGTTTTTCGCTCTTTTTCACCTGCGAATAAATCGTTCGCTACTGATAATTGACCAAAAAGTACGGCAAAAATGATGATCATTTGAGAGAAAATAGAGATCATGTAGATGGATCCATCATCGTTTCCACTTATACTTTGAAAAGCTACAGTAAACGGATTAAGGATGGATAAATCCAAACCTTTTTCTGTTAACGCTTGAGCAGCGACTGCTTGTTTTTTTCCTTCGAAAAGATTTAACAACATGTCAATCGTTGCTGATCCTTTCATACTGGCTTCATCTGCATGAAGTATTATACTTGGTTCGTTGCTAACTGCTTTAGCATAAAGTTCTTCATTTGCTTCAATAGCAACAATAGCTTTTCCGTCCTTGACAGTTGAAATCGGGTCCTTCACATAGGAAACTTGCAAGTGATCGATTTCCTTTAACCATTCTCCCACTTGTGCATCTGCACCTTCATTGACAGCCACTTTAATCGTTTCTTTTTTCTCTGCTAAAAATACTTGATCCATAAACATAACGAGTCCAATATTAAATAGTACAGGAAATAATACACTTAACAAAATCGTTTTGCGGTCACGTAAAGCATCAATCATTTCTTTCAAATAAATATGCCAAATCATTATTTGCCACCCCTAACTAATCGAGACATGAAAATATAGTTCAAATCTTCGCTTTCTTCTTCTTTGTAAAGTTGCGCTACTGTACCTTCATAAACAAGTTCCCCTTTATGAATCATAATGACGGATTCACAAAGCTCTTTTACTTCCTCCATAATATGACTCGAGAAAATGATCGTTTTCCCTTCTCTCTTTAACTGACGGATCAGTTCACGAAACATGTTAGCGGAAGTAATATCTAATCCTGTCGTCGGTTCATCAAGAAGGATGACATCGGGATTATGAAGAAGGGTTCTTGCTATCGTTACCTTTTGACGCATTCCTTTTGAAAAACCACCAACTTTTCGGTTTAAGTAATCCTTCATCCCAAACCTTACCGCGAGTTGCTCAATTCGATTTTTCGTTTCATGTTTACTTAATCCATAAAGCTTGGCAAAATAGGATAAATTCTCATATGCTGTGAGACGATCATATAAACCCGTTTCACTTCCGAATAAAACGCCGATTGATTTTTTCACTAACATGGGTTGTTTATGGATATCGATTCCATCGATGAGAATTGTTCCAGATGTAGGCTCAAGGATGGATGCAATCATGCGAAGCATCGTTGTTTTTCCTGCGCCATTTTCTCCTAGTAAACCAATGACTTCCCCTTTATTTATTTTAAAAGAAACATTATTTACAGCATGTATAGTCGTCTTTTTATCGGTAAAGCTTCTCGAAAGATGATTGACTTCAATCATTCTGATTCCTCCTTGCTCGTTCTGATAGATTTATCATACTGTGTATCGTTAGTGGTGACTGCGATGATGTCGTAAAACTTCCTTCTGATGTCGTGAAAATGACTATTTTATGATTAAACATGGTAAAATGGTAACAAATGGACACGGAGTGAAGGGAATGCTGAAGGTAGGTTTAGTGGATGACTCGAAATATGATTTGGAAAAATTACTGATATCCCTCGGTAATCAGGAGGACATTGATGTTGTATTTTCAACAAATGATCCGGAAGAGGCATATGACCTTATTAAAAAAAGCGAAATTGACTTATTAATTACAGATATCGAAATGCCCAAGCTTTCTGGATACGAGCTTGCGGATTTAATCAATAGCTATGCACTGGATGTTAAGATCATGTTCGTCACTGGACACAGCGGGTATGCTGTGCATGCGTTTGAACTAAATGTGTTGGACTATATCATGAAGCCTTATTCGAAAGAGCGTTTGTTAAGGGGAATAGCAAGGCTTGAACAGAAAAAGGAAGTCGTTCAAGATAAATCAAAGCTTGTCTTAAAAACGAAAACGGATATTCACTTTATAGAAAAGAAGAATATTATTTTCATAGAAAGAACAGGCAGGTCGACGACAATTTTAACAAAGGATGGAGAATTTACCACCTATTTGACGTTAAATGAGTTGGAGGAGGAGCTAACTAATCGGAGTTTTTTACGATCTCACAGAGGATTTATTATAAATATTCACTTTGTTAAGCATTTTTCATTGTTTGCCAAGAATTCTTATACGGTAAGCTTTCACCATACAAATCGAACAGCAATTGTAACGAAAGCGAATTTAGATAAATTACAGAGTAATTATTTTTAAAGGAGTATGAGTGTGAATTTTCGAGTAAGTTTAATGATTTTTTTACATATTATTGGATATTTTCTATTTGCATACGGGGAAAGTCTGCCTAATATGGTGATCCCGATTATATTGTCTGTTATTCATTTCAAAAGTCTTAAAGGCAAATGGCATCTATTTCAAAAAGTAGACAGTGCATATGGATGGAAGCTTACTATTCAAATTTTATTATTAGTCGGTTTGGCCAATTCTGATTTCATTTTGCCGAAATTGGCTTGTTTAATTAGCTTTCACATCATTGATTATTTAGCCATCAAACAGATTGAAAAAACGATTCAGGATAATGAATTAATGGCAAAATTAGAATTAGAGCGTAATGTACAGAATGAAGTATTTAGGAAGATTAGGGCGGAGCGGCATGACTTTTTAAAACATATGAATATTGTCCATCATCTTCTAGAAGAAAATAAAATAGTTGAGTTAAAGAGTTATTTTGAACAATTATTAGCTGATTATGGAAAAACCAATGCTTCGATAAAAGGGGAGGAAGGGCATATAGCCGCGATACTTCACGATTATCAGAGGTTAGCCATGGAAAACTCGATCAAGATACAATATGATCTACAAATTCCAGTTTCGCAAATTCCACTGAAATTAACAGATCAAAGTAAACTAGTAGCTAATCTGCTATCCAACAGCATTGAAGCGGCAAGAGAATTCCAACGTAAAGGTGAACAAGCCGCCATTCACTTACAATCAAGTCTTTATGGTGGAATCTACATTTTAGAAATTTCCAATCACACTTTGCCACTTCCGAACGAGCTAGTGGATAAACTATTTAAGACCTTCCAATATAGTTCAAAAGGAGATGGCCACGAGGGATTAGGTACGTATATAATTGCGAGTTTAGTTGAAAAATATCATGGTAAACTTACATATCGATACGATGGTTCACAATTATATATTAAGATAAAATTGCCTGTTGTTTCAGAGTTTGTAGTGGAGTCCAGGACGTCTTAATAAAGGAAGACCTATGTGTGGGCATAGGTCTTTTCGTTGTTGAATATTAGTTTTGGTGTTAAGGAATATTATTGCATTAAGGACGTTTATGTAAGGCAAATGCCTTCTTCAAGCGAAGGGTTACCCTTTATGAAAAGACATTTTCATGGATACCTAGTCTGTATTTGTCGTTCTTGGCCTTTATGAAAGACATTTTCACAGTAGACTGGTGTGATTTTGTCGTTCATAGTCCTTATGAACGACATTTTCAATGAACACTGGTATTTTTTTGTCGTTCATAGTCCTTATGAACGACATTTTCAATGAACAATGGTATTTTTATGTCGTTCATGGACCTTATGAACGACATTTTCAATGAACACTGGTGTTTTTTTGTCGTTCAAAGCCCTCATGAACGACATTTTCAATGAACACTAGTATGTTTTTGCCGTTCAGAGCCTTTTGAAAACATCACCCCATGAGGAATTTTGTTATATTATCTCGTAAACCGATTAGCATAGCTTGACGCTACAAATGCATTCGGTTTTATTTTTGGTTCAACACCCATGGATTCCATTCTTGCGACCATTTCCTTCACGAACTCACTCGTTTTATTTCGTTTACCTGCTCCAATATCGATATGCCCTTCCATCGTAAAGGTGGCACCTTGATAAAGATAAGGCAAGACGATATCGATTAGTTGGTTTTTTCGTTCTTCCGTAAACATGGAAACAGTCTGTTCAGTTAAAGATAATTCTTTAGAAATTCGTTCGTGCAGATGCAACATTTTTCTTGGAATAATGACCTTCTGTATACATGCCCAAACACCTTTTCCAGCGTTTTGGATGACAATTCCTGTAATAAAAACCGTTTGCCTTTTATGAACTTGGGAATCCGTCCCGACCATGAGGCGATAATGGCCACTTGGATTAAGTTTCATAAACTTTTTGATCCGTTCAAAAACTTGCTCGAAAGACATATTCGTTTCTTGGAGATTTTGAAATGAATCGTTCATACGATTCCACCACATCTTTCCTTTTAGCGAATGATTAGCTGTATACCCTATTCTATGGAAACGGTGTAATAGTCGTGCAAAGGATCAATAACTCAAAAAATAATTTACTTGAAAAATCCAATCTATTACTATACTATTTAATTTAATGTAACTACATATTGAAAAATATTAACGAAATTACAACTACATATAGTGTTTGCCCACGAGTTAGGATGCCATTAGGCTTAAAAGGGAATTTGGTGTGAATCCAAAACTGCCCCCGCAACTGTAAATGCAGACGAAATGAGATAAACCACTGTATAAGCGCGCTTATAAAAATAGGTACTTATATGGGAAGGGCTCAAAGTAGGAAGATGCATAAGTCAGGAGACCTGTCTAAACTCACGATGTTTCACTTCTTCGGGGATTGAGAAGATGAAACGGTGGCGACAAGAGGACAGCTATGCCTTTTATGGCCTCCTTTTGGTGTTATCGTTTCATCCGCTCAGTTCCCTTGAGCGGATTTTTTATATTCTCATGGAAAATATAAAATTTTCGCACTATAGACAACTCAATTATTAAAAGTTTTCTACGTTCAGCGCAAGAGTCCTAGCCCCGACGTACAGGATGTACTAGTGTCGACAATGCGACAGGACGTCGGTTTTGTCGACCTCAAGGTCAAATGGCGCCCAAAAGATGAGGTTAAAGAGCAAACCTCTTCTTTGGGACGGCATTTGCTTGTCGGGGCTGATCAAGGCGCTTACGCATTTGTTAATTTTAAGGAGGAAAAAAATGACGACGTCAACAGAACTCGATTATGTCTTAGAATCAATCCATCAAACTGCAAACAAATACAATATCAATACAGATGATCTCATTCAAAAAATCAAATCTCAAAATTTATCAGAACAAGAGTCTAATCATCAGGCATTATTATACGCACTTAATTATATTGCTATGGACAAACCAAATTGGACATTCGTCGCGGCAAGATTGTATCTTAATGAATTGTACTCCAAGGCGGCACAAAATCGTGGCTATGAGCAAGCCCTAAAGTATGGCGATTTTCATCACCTCATCCAAGTTTTAACGGAAAAAGGGATCTATTCTCCTGATCTACTTGAATCTTATACAAAAGCTGAAATCACTGAACTGAGTAAAGAAATCAACCAGGAACGGGATTATCTCTTTAATTACATAGGTTTATTCTTACTTGCGGATCGTTACTTAGCCAAGGATCACGATCGAAATCATTATGAGCTACCACAGGAACGATTTATGATTATCGCCATGACGATGATGAAAAACGAGCATCCTGCTAAGCGTCTACATCTCATTAAAGAAGCTTATTGGGCATTAAGCAACCTCTATATGACAGTTGCCACGCCAACCTTATCCAACGCTGGAAAAAACTTTGGTCAGTTATCCTCCTGTTTTATCGACACTGTCGATGACTCACTTGACGGCATATATTTAAACAATTGGGATATTGCTAGACTGAGCAAAGACGGTGGCGGGATCGGTATCTATTTCGGGAAAGTGCGTGCACTAGGATCTGATATAAAGAAATTCAAAGGGAATTCGTCGGGAGTTGTCCCGTGGATCAGACTCATCAATGACACCGCCGTCAGTGTTGACCAGCTCGGCCAGAGGCAAGGGGCTGTTGCTGTTTACCTCGACCTTTTTCACAAAGATATCATGAACGGATTTCTCGATCTCAAGACCAATAATGGTGATGAACGTAGGAAAGCACACGACATTTTCACAGGCGTCACCATTCCAGACCTTTTTATGAAAAAAATCCAAGAGGTTGATGAAAGCGGAAGAAGTACTGGCCAGTGGTACACGTTTTGTCCGCACCAGGTCAAACAAATAATGGGCTGGAAAGACGAGCAAGGG
The DNA here is from genome assembly GCF_042683745.1 of Bacillus sp. CGMCC 1.16607. Lineage (NCBI taxonomy): Bacteria > Bacillati > Bacillota > Bacilli > Caryophanales > Bacillaceae > Bacillus > Bacillus sp. CGMCC 1.16607. The sequence goes on along the minus strand of NZ_JBHUJX010000019.1, from coordinate 166,117 downwards.
AATCCATTAGGATTAGAGGATTTCTACGATGAAGTCGACAAGAAATTTTTCACTGAAAAATACGAGGAAGCAGTTCAAAATCCATTGCTTCCACGGAAGTCATACCGCGCCATGGATATTATGGCACGAATCATGGTGGCGCAGTTAGAAACAGGGACACCATACATGTTCTATCGGGACGAAGTGAACCGACAAAATCCCAATAAGCATTTACTAGGTGCAGGAAGAACGGCTATCTTCTGTAGCAATTTATGTACGGAGATAACTCAGAATATGTCGGCTACGACCATCGTGAAAGAATATCGCGACGAAGATGGGAACATCGTGATCGTAAGGAAACCAGGCGATTTCGTTGTGTGCAATCTCTCATCTATTAATCTTGCAAAAGCGGTACCAGCCGAAGTAATGGAGCGGTTGGTACGGATTCAAGTGAGAATGCTTGATAATGTGATTGATTTAAATACGATTTCTGTGGGACAAGCACAGGTGACTAATAAAAAATTTAGAGCGATCGGACTTGGAACTTTCGGTTGGCATCATTTGCTTGCCCTTAAGAAAATCCACTGGGAAACAAATGAAGCAGTGGATTATGCTGACAAGATTTACGAAGATATTGCTTATTATACGATCCAAGCTTCGATGGAGCTGGCAAAGGAAAAGGGTGCATATAGCCAGTTTCATGGATCAGAATGGGAAACGGGCGAATATTTTGATCGGAAAAATTACGATTGTGAACGTTGGCAGAAGTTAAAAGAGAAAGTATCTCATAATGGGATTCGTAATGGTTGGCTTATGGCTATCGCTCCGAACTCATCAACGGCAAAAATCGGGGGATCAACGGATGGAATTGATCCATTATATTCGGTTGAATTCGCTGAAGAAAAGAAGAATTTCAAGTTTAAAGTGACAGCACCTGATTTGGATCATTTGACTTACGAGTATTATCGCCGCGCCAGACATGACTTAGATCAAGTATGGAGTATTAAACAGAATGCCGCTCGCCAGCGTCACATTGATCAGTCGATTAGCTTTAACCTTTACGTACGTCATGATATTAAAGCAAAGGACTTATTAAATCTGCATCTCGAATCTTGGAGGCAGGGGCTAAAAACAACCTACTATGTGAGAAGCACCTCCCAAGCAGAAATCGAAGAATGTGAAGCGTGTCATAGTTAATTTTTCAAGGAGGTATGTGAAATGGACATTCACAATCCATTATCAAAAATAAAATTACTTAACCCTGAATATCCAAATAAATCAACAGGCATTATTAATGGACAATCCTCTGGACTCTTGAATTGGAATGATATCGCCTATCCCCAGATGTATGATCTGTATCAAGCATTGCTTTCAAACTTTTGGAAAGCACAAGAGATTAATATGCAGGATGATCTGAAGCAATGGGATTATCTCAGTTCAGTAGAGCAGGATGTTTTTTTACGGATTAATACGCAGCTAGCGTCTCTGGATAGCCTGCAAACACCGACGATGTTTCAGGTGATGGACTATGTAACTGATTCTAGCTTTAAGGCTATCTTTGCTGTCATATCCCAACAAGAGGCTGTTCACAATGAATCGTATTCCTATATTTTGAGTTCTCTCGTGCCATTAAGTGAACAGAACAAACGATTTGATGAGGCGAAAAATGACCCCATCGTTCGTAAACGAAATGCACTAATATTAGATGCTTACGAAAATTTCCGTCAAGATCCAACACCACAAAATCTATTTAAACTAGGGGTAAATTCTATTAATCTGGAAGGAATTTATTTTTACGCGGGATTTGCCTTTTTCTATCATCTTGCCCGCCAGCAAAAAATGCTCAAGACGAGTACGATGATTAGCTATATACAGAGAGATGAAATGCAGCATGCCTACTTCATCGCCCAATTTATTCGCATTCTATTAACAGAGAACCCTGAATTAAATTCGGACGAAAATATTTACTATATTTATAAGACAATTGATCAAGCGGTCGAACTTGAAAAGGAATGGGCACGCTTTATCTTAAAGGATATCGAAGGAATCCAGTTGGAAGAATTCGAAGGCTATGTTGAATATTTAGCTAACAAGCGCTTACGCCAGCTAGGCCTACAAAATCTTTATATAGCCAGGGACAACCCGATGCCATGGATCCACGTCTTTAGCGATGAAATGCTCAACGAAACCAAATCAGATTTCTTCGAGCAAAAATCAAGAACTTATTCAAAAGTAACACAGTCCAATGGGTTCGATGAGTTATAGGATCGCTATCGTTTATACATCCATAACGGGGAATACAAAGGAATTAGTGGACATTTTGGGGGATTTGTTTTTAGTGCGGGATGTTGAGCTTAGGGTTATGCAGGCTCATGAGATTAGGTTAAACAAGTTGAATGAATACGATGCCATAGTCATTGGAAGTTATACGTGGGGGAATGGGGAAATTCCTCCCGAAATGCTACCTTTATATAGAGCATTTGAAGAACAAGAGGTTAAGAGTGTTATTACTGGAATAGTCGGAACAGGTGATCAATTCTACCCCTACTTTTGTGGAGCAGTGGATGAATTTCGCGATATGCTCTACGTCCATACGGGGTTGGCCGCTACATTGAAGGTTGAGCTTGCACCACAGGCAGAAGATAAGGTGCGGTGTCAGAGTTTCGTAGAGGTGTTGCTGAATAGGTTGGAAGAGAGGACTCTCGGATAGACGCAGTTTACTCCCGTATAGATACAAAATACTCACGTTGAAGCAGTTTCTATATAAAAAAATGACAAATTTAAAAACATTTAAGGAGTGGATTAAATGAATGACGATAAAAGAGGATTGACTCTTGTGTTTACAGGTGATGGAAAAGGGAAGACAACGGCAGCGACTGGATTAGCTGTTCGGGCATTAGGGCATGGTCTTAGAGTAAAAATGCTTCAGTTTATTAAATCACCTAAACGTTCTTATGGTGAAAAAAGCTCGCTAGAAAAATTAGGTGCCCAAATCGTGCAGCTTGGTGAAGGATTTACATGGACAAAAACTCCGGAAATACACCGAAATGCACTAGCTAAGGCATGGGCTGTGGCTAAAGAAACCGTTATGTCTGGGAAGTATGACGTAGTGATACTAGATGAATTAAATAATGCATTAGCGATTGATTCCTTTCCCATTGATGATGTGCTCCCATTACAGGAGGTTCTTGATCTGATTAAAGGAAAGCCAGAACATGTTCATCTTGTCATTACGGGTAGAAGTGCTATGCAAGAAGTAAAAAATGCTGCCGATTTAGTGTCCGTCATTGATGTTGAAAAACATTATTATGATGAAGGGATTGACGCTGTTCGAGGTATTGAGTATTAGGAGGTAACCATATGACATCAAATCGTCTTGTCGTGGCTGGTGTATCGAGTGGAGCGGGAAAGACTAGTATAACTATCGGACTCATGGCAGCCTTTAAACAAAAAGGCATAACTGTTCAAGGGTTTAAATGCGGTCCTGATTATATCGATCCAACTTTCCATACAGCTGTAACAAAGCGTCCTTCAAGAAATCTGGATAGCTGGATGCTTTCAGAGGAGGTTGTAAAAGAGGTTTTTCATAGAGGTAGTCAGGATGCAGATATTTCAATTATCGAGGGAGTTATGGGCTTCTATGACGGGAAGTCACCTCTTTCGAACAAAGGCTCGACCGCAGAAATAAGTATTTTACTAGATTGTCCAACCATTCTTGTGGTGGATTGCTCCAAAATGGCACGTAGTGCTGCCGCAATTGTGAAAGGTTTTCAAGCATTAGAGCCACGTGCAAAAATCGCTGGAGTCATTGCCAACAAAGTAGGGAGTCTAGGACATTATCAAATAATAAAAGAGGCTGTCGAGCAAGAATGTGGAATCCCGGTGTGTGGGTATCTTTTAAAAGATAGTCGTATTGAAATGCCAGAGCGACATCTTGGACTCGTTCCTGCTATTGAACGTGGTGAATTAGACGAGAATTTAAATCAGCTAGGAAAGCTAGTAAGCGAAACGTTCGATTTAAATCAAATTTTTCAACTTAGTAAGCAAACGCCTTTAAACATAAATATAAGCAACTCCTTATTTAAACAAAGAATTCCTATGGATGTAAAGGTAGCGGTTGCCAAAGATGAAGCATTTCATTTTTACTACCAAGAAAACCTTGATCTGATTGAATCCTTTGGAGGGGAAATCGTTTATTTTTCTCCATTAAAAGGAGAAAAGCTCCCGGAAGATGCTGATGGACTTTATATTGGTGGGGGTTTCCCAGAGCTATTTGCTGACAAATTATCTGTACAAGTGGAAGCAAAGCGATCCATCTATTCTAAGATTATGGACGGCCTACCCACATTAGCGGAATGTGGTGGATTTATGTTTTTAACTGAAACGATTGAAACCATTGAAAGGGATCAATACCCGATGGTTGGTGTTATTCCAGGTGTTACGAAAATGCAGGATCGGTTAGCGGCAATTGGCTACCGAGAAATATCAGAGCTAAACGGGAACTATTTATTTAATGAAAATCAATCAGCGCGTGGTCATGAATATCACTACTCAACCTATCATCCAAGTAACGAGCATGAAAAAGCTTACTATGTTAAAGGCATGTTCGGAGAAGGAGAAGAAGGATTTTTGTATAAAAATGTAATCGCTGGTTACACTCATATTCATTTCGCCTCCTGTCCAAGTGTATTGGAGAATTTTTTACTTAAATGTAAGGAGTGGAAGCACAAATGAGTAACCAACAGGCGATCCCTATTATGGTTCAAGGTACTCATTCGGATGCGGGAAAAAGCATTTTAGTGACAGCTCTTTGCCGAATTTTTGCTCAAGATGGATATGAAACCGCCCCTTTTAAATCGCAAAATATGGCTTTGAATTCTTATGTGACATTAGATGGAAAAGAAATCGGTCGAGCTCAAGGAGTTCAGGCGGAAGCAGCAAAGATAATCGCTACAACGAATATGAATCCGATTTTAATAAAACCGACTCGTGATTATGAAGCACAAGTGGTTGTTCACGGAGTACCGTTGTCAAATATGCAGGCAAAAGCTTATCGATCAGAATTCTATGATTCTGCTAAAAATATTATTGAGCTAGCATATATGGAACTAGCAAGCTCGTATGAACGAATTGTGATCGAGGGGGCTGGAAGTCCTGCAGAAGTGAATTTAAATGATCGTGAGCTTGTTAATATGAGCGTGGCAAGAATGGCAGATGCTCCTGTCCTATTAGTTGGTGATATTGATAAAGGCGGCGTGTTTGCAAGTCTAGTCGGAACACTTCAACTCCTATCAGAAGAGGATCGAAATCGAGTAATAGGTGTTGTTATAAATAAATTTCGCGGGGATCTATCGTTATTGGAGCCAGGGTTAAGTTGGTTTGAAGAGTACACCGGGAAACCGATTCTAGGTGTTATTCCATTTTTAGAGGATTTGCAAATCGATGCTGAGGATTCATTAAGCTTGACGAAATACAGTACAGCTAAAAATGAACATAAAGACATTGATATTGCAGTCATCCACTATCCAAAAATCTCTAATTTCACAGACATTGATCCTTTATGTCATGAAATCGATTGTCATGTTCGATTCGTAAATCTTCCCGAAGAACTCGGCCAGCCAGACCTGATTGTTTTACCTGGAAGTAAAAGTACGATAGAAGATCTTACTTACATAAAGCAAAGAGGGCTTGATATAGCAATCATAAATGCACATTTGAATGGGAGTGCAATATTTGGTATTTGTGGTGGATATCAAATGTTAGGAGAGACGATTAAGGACCCTTATCAGGTTGAATCGAGCGCTAAAGAAGCCCAAGGATTGTCATTACTCTCAATAGAAACAATTCTTGCCCAAACAAAAACAACGATTCGATCAAATGGAGAGGTGGAAATTGCAGGAGAATCTCTAAAAGTTTCAGGTTATGAAATCCATATGGGCCAGTCCATTTCTGATACGTCATTGCCGTCTTTTATTAAACTGAGTGACCGCTCAGAAGGTAGCAAGAATGAAGAAGAGATGCTATTTGGAACGTATTTTCATGGAATATTTCATAACGATGGATTCAGATCTCATTTCCTAAATCTTATAAGAAAAGAGAAGAATCTCCTTCCGCTGGACAACAGGCCTTTATTTCAAGATCGTCAAGAACATGAATTTAATCGATTGGCAGATCATGTCCGAGGAGCCATTAATATACCAAATTTATATAAAAAGATTGAACAGTTTACGAAGAGAAAGTAGGACTAAAGCCATGACGGGAATAAAAACGCATGAATGGATACAATCGATTCCAAAGCTTAGCCAAAGTCATATAGAAGAAACAAAAAAGTATGTAGACGGATTAACAAAGCCAATTGGAAGTCTAGGGAAATTGGAAGACATTGCTGGACTGCTGTCAGGAATCACATTAGAAAAATTTCCAAAGGTTTCTCCGCCTGGTGTACTTGTTTTTGCTGGTGACCATGGAGTGGTCGAGGAAGGAGTATCCGTTTATCCAAAGGAAGTTACGGCACAAATGGTCTACAACTTCTTAAATGGTGGCGCTGCAATTAATGTGTTTGCCAGACAAATTGGTGCTCATTTTATGATTGTTGATGTTGGTGTGGCATGTGACTTGGAACATGATCAATTAGTTTCAAGAAAGGTGGGATGTGGAACAAGAAATTTTTTGAAAGAAGATGCGATGACAGAAGAACAAGCTCGTAAGGCGATCCTTGTTGGAATGGAAGCAGCCGGGACCATGATTGACAAAGGGGCAAAGACCTTGATTTTAGGGGAAATGGGGATCGGCAATACGACAGCTGCTAGTGCGATTGTGTCAGTGATAACCGGTTGTTCTGTTGAACAAGTGGTGGGTTCTGGCACAGGTATATCGGACGAATCGAAACTACATAAGCAACAGGTGATTAGAAATGCCATTCTCGAACGTCAGCCAAATGCAGATGATGCATTAGATATAGTGAAGAAGCTTGGCGGATTTGAAATTGCCGCAATGGCAGGAGCTATGCTGAAAGGGGCGGAGTTGAGAATACCAATCATTATAGATGGCTTCATTTGTACAGCTGCTGCATTAATCGCTTGCGTCTTTCAGTCAAATGTGAAGGAATATCTATTTGCAAGTCATTTATCGAAAGAACAAGGACATAAGGAAGCACTACAATTTTTAGAAAAGAAGCCGTTATTTGATTTGCAGCTTCGATTGGGCGAAGGAACAGGGGCAGCACTTGCTTACCCAATCATAGAGGCAGCTACTCGAATGCTTTCAGAGATGGCTACTTTTGAATCAGCAGGGATTTCTAAGGGATAGGAAATTTACTAGATTAATGTTTAATAATAAAAGGAGTGTTCAATTTGACAACAAGTAAGAAAAAATGGAGATTATTTCATTTCATCCTAATTTTAATGATGGCTTTCTTAGTAGGCTGTGGAGAATCGAATGATAAGGCACAAGATCAAGGAAGCTCTTCAAAGGTTGTAAAAGAACAAGAATCTGCGAATAAAACAGCATTTCCAGTTACGGTTGTGGATGGAACAGGTAAAGAGGTTATTATTGAGTCGGAACCGAAAACCATTGTTTCGCTCGTTCCAAGTAATACGGAAATGACGTTTGCACTAGGACAGGGAGATAAAGTGATAGGAGTGTCGGATTACTGTAACTATCCTGAAGCGGTTCAGTCGATAGAAAAAGTTGGCGCGCAAGATATGAATGTGGAAAAAATATTAACGTTGAAACCTGACTTAGCCCTTGTTACACCTTTTCATTATCAAAACCATCCAGATATTTTACAACAATTTAAGGATGCGGGTATTGACGTCATTGTTGTTGGTGAGGCGCTATCATTCAAAGATACTTACGACAACCTAAGATTAATAGGGAAAGTAACAGGTTCCACAGAGGCTGAAGGTATTATTACAGATATGGATAAGCGATTAGCAGAGGTCAAAGAAAAAGCGAAAGCGGTAAAAGAGAAAAAGCGTGTATGGGTAGAAGTTTCTCCTGCACCAGACATTTATACGACTGGAAAAAATACGTTTATGCATGAAATGCTAGAGTCTATTAATGCAATCAATGTAGCTGGCGATCAAGAAGGATGGGTCAAGCTAACAGAAGAAGAAATCGTCGCCTTAAATCCTGAAGTGATTATTACGACATACGGATATTATGTGAAAAATCCAGCTGAGGGTGTTTTGAGTCGCGAAGGTTGGAAAGAAGTCCCTGCCATTCAATCAAAGCAAGTATTTGATGTGGATAATGATACAGTTACTAGACCAGGACCACGTTTAATTGATGGAGTTGAGACACTTGGTAAGCTCATTTATCCGGAAATCTTTAATCAATAAAATTGCTGGGATGTATATCATTAGTGGAGGGTTTATACTTTGTATAACCCTTCTTGGTTTATTTGTCAGTAGTGTTCCTTTTCCTGTCTTAACCATTTTGGATGTGCTTATTACAAAGATGACAGGAGTCTCTCTTATTGAGGGAGACATTGAAAAGAATATCGAGTTAATTATTTGGGAGATTCGATTTCCTCGTGTATTACTCGCTTTTTTTGTCGGGGCGTCTTTATCGATTGCAGGAGCAGCTTTCCAAGGGCTACTTAGAAACCCACTTGCTGATCCCTACACAATTGGCGTGTCCTCAGGTGCTGCACTTGGTGCCGTAGTTGTTCTCTATTTTCAAATTACTTTAGCGATGTTAGGGAGTTTCACATTACCTTTTGTCGCTATTATTTGTGGGTTTTTGACGATGTTTCTTGTCTTTGCGGTTACCCATTTTTCGAATCGAAAGCTTGCGATTGAAACGATTATTTTAGCAGGTATGATTGTCTCTTCTTTTATTAGTGCCATCATTTCTCTCATTATTGCTTTAAGTTCGCGTGAAGATATTCGACAAATTTTGTATTGGTTAATGGGAAGCATTGGGATGAGAGGGTGGAGCCATGTTAAACTCATCATTCCTTTCTTTATTGTAGGGGCACTTATGCTGTTATCACGATCGCGTGATTTAAATGCTCTAGCGTTAGGCGAAGAATCGGCAGAACACTTAGGGGTAAATGTTCATCGAGGAAAGCTGTTTATATTAATTGGAGCTTCCTTATTAACGGGTGCATCTGTGGCAGTGTCTGGATCGATTGGTTTTGTAGGCCTTGTAATTCCCCACTTTATTAGGCTATTAGTTGGACCAAATCATAAGCATGTTTTACCGTTATCAATGCTAACTGGTGGAGGCTTTTTGATTTTAGCTGATCTTATTTCAAGAACAATCATTGCACCTAAAGAGCTTCCAATTGGGGTGATTACTGCACTTATTGGTGCTCCTATTTTTGCCGTATTGTTAATCCGTGAACGATTAGGAAGGAGGTAAAGTTGTGATTGAAATTAGAGGACTTTCTGGGGGATATCAAAAGGAAATCATTATAGAAGAGGTAAATCTAGATATACTTGAGGGTGATTTTTTCGCACTTATTGGTCCAAACGGTAGTGGTAAATCGACCTTTTTCAAGCTTGTGACAGGAATTCTCCCTCAAGAAAGTGGAACGGTTGAAGTGTGCGGTCGATCCATATATGACTACTCTGCGAAGGAAAAAGCGCAGTTGATGGCCGTACTTTCCCAAGATTCTTACGTAGAGTTTGATTTTACCGTTGAAGAAATTGTGATGCTTGGTCGTTATCCTCATCAAACAGGATTTATAAAGTATGAGACGCGTAGGGATCGAGAAATTGTTGGAAATGTTATGAGGCAAACAAATATTGAGCATTACCGCTTCCATCGTTTTAAAGCTTTAAGTGGTGGGGAAAAGCAGCGTGTATTATTAGCAAAAGCACTAGCGCAAGAACCGAGAGTTCTTTTTCTCGATGAGCCAACGAATCATCTCGATATTAAACATACAGTTGAAATGCTTCATCATCTTAAACTGCATCAAAAGGAAAAGCAAATGACCATTATTGCCATTCTTCATGATTTAAATACTGCCGCATTATTTGCCGATAGAATCGGGGTTCTTCATAATGGACGGCTAGTGGAGACGGGGGGGATTTCTACATTGAAAAATGAGAGCTTGCTAGAGCTTGTGTATGAGGTGGATATTAAGCAGCAGTCTCATCCGATTATGGCTAGTCCGCAAGTAATGGCTTCACCACCAAGCACTAAAGACGGTCAAGCATTTCCCTATGAGTTTGAACTGCATCAGAATAATCATTTGATTCATCTTTCCTTTACTAAGTCTTTACGGACACTTTCGAATAGTGTCATTGGAGAAGGATTTCAGTGGGTAAGGAATTTTTGTAATTTTCATGTTGATAAAACTTATAACTGCTCTGACCCTATCACAGATATGGTGAATTGGTTAAGGGATGCATCCATATCAGAGTATGACACCGTCGGAATGATGACGGCAGTTAATCTAAATGACTATGTGCTAGTAAAAGAATCTGGGTCAGGGTTTAATGTCATGGCAGTTGTCACAGCAGGAGTGGGAAATGCAGTGGACATTACGAAAGCAGCTGTGTTAGGAGAAAGGAAGATAGGTACGGTTAATATCATGGTATTTTTGAATGGTAACTTAACAGACGGCGCTTTCGTCAATGCTATCCAATCAGCTACAGAGGCGAAAACAAAGGCGTTGGCTGATTTAAAGGTTTTGGACGGGGCGACCAATACGATTGCTACAGGAACATCCACGGATAGTATCGTAATCGCTTCCACCCAAACTGGTGATGCAACTCCTTATGCTGGATCTGGAACGGTCATTGGCAGGGCAATTGGAACTAGCGTCTATAAAGCAGTATTTGAATCGATTCAAGCTTATGAAATTCGGAGAACACAAAGTAATGAGTTGGTTTGAAACACATACATATATTATTTTAGCAGCGATCGTTCTTGATTTTCTAATTGGGGATCCTCGATGGTTTCCGCATCCCGTTATTTTAATCGGTAAAGGAATTTCTTTTTTGGAGAAAAGGTGGAATAAAGGTTCTAATCGAAAGATAATGGGTATTTTTCTCACCATAACGATTGTCAGTATGGCAACAATGATTGTCTTTGGTTTATTAGTAGTGGCGAATCAAATCCATTCTTGGCTAGCTATTTGCTTGGAAATCTATTTTGTGTCATCGACGATAGCGATCAAAGGACTCCAACAGGCGGGAAAAGAAGTTCATGAACCTTTAGTTAAAAAGAATATGAGCGAAGCGCGAAGAAAATTAAGTTATATTGTAGGTCGGGATACAGATAATCTTTCTGAAAAAGAAGTCATACGTGGTACGGTAGAAACGATTGCTGAAAATACAGTGGATGGGATTATTTCCCCTTTGTTTTGGGCGTTAATCGGCGGTGCACCGCTTGCGATGGCTTATCGAGCCATCAATACACTTGACTCGATGGTTGGATATAAAAATGAACGTTTTCTCCAATTCGGTTGGGCGTCCGCTCGACTGGATGATGTTGTGAATTACTTGCCAGCTCGTTTGACTGCCTTATTTATGTGGATTTTCACCATTTTTCACCCGAAATTAAATAGTATGAATGCTCTTTCTGTCACAATAAGAGATGCAAAAAAACATCCTAGTCCGAATAGCGGTTGGCCTGAAGCGATGGTAGCAGGTCTTCTTGGCATTCTGCTTGGTGGAAGAAATACGTATCAAGGGGTAGAGTCCCTCCGAAAAGAAATGGGCGATCCATTAAGGGACTTGCAAATAAAGGATATTCATCGAGTAATTCTCATTATGCACGGTGCATGGATCATGTTTGTTCTCATTAGTTTATGGTTAACACGGTTTATTTAGGAGGAAGACGAATATGAAGTGGCCAGCACATGGCGGACAGCCTAGAAAAATGATGGAAACAATCGGAGTTAGTGAACGGATTAAGGTGTATGATTTTAGTGCAAATATAAATCCGTTTGGTCCACCGAAGGAGCTTCAAGAATATTACATTCAGGCTTACGAAGCACTTGTTTCCTATCCTGACCCTGATTACGAAGAAGCGCATAGGGCAATTGCTGAATATGATCAAGTGAAACGGGAGCAGGTTCTTCTTACAAACGGTGGAGCAGAAGCGATTTTTCTAGTGGCACAATATTTTATGGGGAAAAGGGCATTGATTATTCATCCGACATTTTCGGAGTATGAGCGTGCTTGTCTGGCCCACCAAGTGGATGTCAAACATCTCATGCTCGACAAGAATTTTCTTTTTCCGATAGAGGACATAGTAAGGGCAATGGCAGATGTGGATGTTGTTTTTTTGTGTAATCCGAATAATCCAACCGGAACTCTACTTTCGATGATGGACATCGAATTTCTATTAATGAAAGGAATGGAAACAAACACAACGGTTGTCGTGGATGAGGCGTTTGTTCATTTCCTGCCTTCTGACTATGAATCTGTACATATATTGATTGGGAAACATCCAAATCTGATTGTTCTGCGCTCGTTAACCAAGATGTTCGCGATTCCTAGCCTACGTGCTGGGTATGTGATTAGCAGGGAGCCATTGGTTCAACAATTGAGGAAGTTTCAAATTCCGTGGAGTGTCAATGGAGTAGTTGCTTCTCTTTTACCAATGCTGTTATCTAATACTTCTTTTCTGGAAAAAACAAAGAAGTGGCTACAACAGGAATTAGTTGAATTAAAAACAACACTGGCAGAGCTTAGATTTGAGTATTCTCCTACAATGGTGAATTTTTATTTATTAAGAGATAAAGATAGACCAGATGATACAAATGAACTTTTTCACTTTCTAATAGCAAACGGAATTGTACCCCGCCATACGCATAATTTTATGGGTCTTAATGGGCAATATCTTCGGTTAGCTGTTCGTTCGACTTTTGAAAATGAATATCTTATTCAAACTTTAATCAAGTGGAGAGAACAAAAATGATTACATTCATTTCAGGTGGTGCACGGTCGGGAAAAAGTAGTTGGGCAGAACGAATGGCCTTTCAAAAGTATATGGAAGGTGAAAAAGGACGTCTTTATTATCTGGCAACAGGGGTACGCACCGATCATGAAATGGAAGACCGCATTTTACGTCATCAACAGGAGAGAGGGAATGAATGGCATACCCTAGAAGCTCCTATCTATATTGGAGATGCTTTACGATCATTGGAAAACGAGAGTGTTGTTTTACTAGATTGTCTAACAATATGGTTGAGTAATATGATGTACAGTCAGAAAGTAGACATGGTGAAAATACTTGAAAATGCGAAAGATTGGCTTACACTTGCTAAACAAAAAAGCGTACACATCTATATTGTTTCAAATGATGTAAATGAAGGAATTCCTTTAAACGATGATGAGGTCTATCGTTATATTTTCGCTTTAGAACATTTGCATCGGCTAATAATCAGGGAGGCTCGCGAAGTTTATCAGGTAGTAGCAGGTATTCCTGAAAAGTGGAAGGGGTGAGAAAGTGAAGTCTTTCTTTTATGGTGTGATTTTAGCACTTCAGTTTTTAACAAGAATACCAGTACCAATGAATGTTCCGTGGGAGAAGTCTGTCATTAAAGGAGCTTTAAAGTCTTTTAGTATTGTAGGACTTGTCATTGGTGGGGTGCTTGCAATCTCTTATGATTTGATGTCTGGGAGTTTACCAGAATGGATGATTGCCCTTGCAGTTCTTTCGCTCTGGGTCTTTCTTACGGGGGGATTACATCTTGATGGATTAATGGATGTTGCGGATGCTATTGGATCCAATGCATCAGTGGATAAAAAGCTAGCAATCATGAAGGATCCTCAAGTTGGAAGTTTTGCAGTTATTTCGTTTGTTTTTTACATCCTATGGAAGCTTGCTCTTATTTATGGGCTACTAGTAGAAACAAGCATATCTTCTAGCTTGGTTATTTCTACACTTATGATTATCCCTTCTTGTAGTCGTTTAACAGCACTTATTCTATTATTTTCTCTACCTACTTTGAAGAAAGAAGGACTCGCTTACACGTGGAAGGCCCATTTAAGTAAAGGGGATGTAGCTGTTGCAGTCTTACCGCTATTAATATATCTCGTATTTCTTCCTAAATTCACTTTTTTATTGTTTGCTTATTTATTCTACTTTTTCATCGTAAGGTCATGGATAAAGAAGACATTCAATGGTCTTAATGGTGATCTATTAGGAGCAACCATTGAGGGAGGAGAATTATGGGGACTACTCGTTTTGTGGATTTATTTCTCATACGGCATGGGGTAACGAAGTGGAATTTAGAAAAACGATATTTAGGGCATACGGATCAAGAATTGGATTCTGAAAAGCTAGCGGAACTTGAACCTATTAAAGCATTTTTTTATGGGATGAAAATTGATCTTGTTTATGCGAGTGATCTGCAACGCTGTGTAAAGACTTTTCACTATTTATACCCAAATAGAATTACTTGTCTTGATAATCGCCTTCGAGAAATTTATTTTGGGGAGTGGGAAGGATGTACTCACCAACAATTAGAGAGTAATGTTTATTACCAAGCTTGGTTAGAAAATTGGGAGAAGGTAGAACCACCGAACGGGGAAGGGTATCCTCACTTTGCAGTGAGAGTATTGGCTTTTCTCCATGACCTTTTTCATGGCATAGAAATGGTTCAAGATGTAAGGAAGGTTGCTTTAGTTACGCATGGTGGAGTCATTCGAAGAATCATGACGCATTTCTTACCAACACTTAATTTTAATGAGACAGGGATTAATCATGGGCGAGGGATTCAATTAACATTGCAGCATAATGGAGGTGACTGGACATGCAGCTCGTGGTCGGAGGTGCCTTTTCTGGAAAAAGGCGACTCATCCGTGACAGATACGATCATCTAATTTGGCATTCTGCGTATCAACAAGCTGAACTAGTCCATTGGCAAGAAAAAGTTTTCGATAAAATGGTTTTAGTGATCGAAGGCTGGGAGCTTTGGATTAAGGAAATGTGGTTTCAGGTAGGAGAAATAGATACAGTAAGAGCATATTTTGAGGCAGAGATTCGTAAAATTTGTAAGGTCGAAAGGCAACACGAGTATCAAGTAATTTTCGTGATGCTAGAAATGGGCCGTGGGATCGTACCGATGGAGAAGAATGACCGAGTCTGGCGAGATCTTTGCGGTTGGATCTTACAATATGCGGCCCAACAAGCAGAAAAAGTTGATTATTGCTGGCATGGGTTAGCCAAGTCGCTAAAATAGAGAAGGATAGATAAATAATATCGGATGACTAACAGATTACTTGCGGATCGAGGCATTTTACTTGCGGTTGAGAGCAGAATACTTGCGAACAGAACAATTTACTCTCGGAAAGGTTAATTAACTTCCGGCTGCAGATTAAAATGGCAAAATCCTTTCTAATGGATAAAAGTTTTTTCAAAATGCAGTTATCTAGTCCTATGAATATTTGCTGATAAATCGGTATATCTATTCATTCTAATTAATAAAAAACCCCTATATAATGGAATTACACCAAGATTTTACCTAAGGTCGCTTTAAAAATCTCGGCTTTAGGAGTTGAAGTTAATATGATGAGTAATATTGTCTTCGCTATGTTGATTGGTGGATTGGTTGGAATTGTAGGTCATGTGAGGAAAAAAGGTAAAATCATCAAACCTAGAAAAACCAAAAAGTTCATTTATTTGGGCTTTTTGGAGGAAGTTTTGATGGGAGCTTTAACAGCAGTTGTCCTTGTCATCTCTGCTGACACAGATTCTTTATTAAGAGTTGTCTTTATCTCCATTATGGCTGGTATTGGAGGGGACGTATTTTTAAAGGGATTAGATGTTATTCGTTCAGATCGGAAAGCTGTACCCCAGGAAGACTCAACACAAGAAAATTAAAAAAATGAGAATCCTCCTTCGAATGAAAGCAACAGGAAAGAGGATTCTCATTTTTTTTCTAAAAGAAGTGGGATAAATAAGTACCTTCTGTTATTAAAAAATTTCTTCTAAACATCCATCTCAAAATACTCCTTCGCCAATTCCCTAAACTGTTTTTCTTCAATCTCTTCCTTCATTACTTTTCCATCGTGCCATTTGGTAAACGATGTATCTGTTAATGTCAGGCTACCGCTGGTTGTTAGTCGAGTGATTAATGGGTTTTTGTTAAAAGAGGATAACGGGCTTTCGATTATTGTTTTTTGTACTTCATTCATTTCTGTTACATCCTTGACGGGTTGATGTGAGTGGAATGCGTATCCGATTCTCCAATCCGCGTCTTTATGTTTTAATTTCATTTCTAAAATATGGTCACCTTGCTCACTATCCGCTTTCTTAATCCGAAAATCTCCATTAAATGATGTAACAAGTTCGCCGGTTAAAGGAACTGGTTTTAATGGTAAATTTCCTCCGAAACCAGTGTCAACTACATATAATTGTTCGTTATGAGTTACAAGGATGATGACGTGTGTTCTCCCAATAGCAACATAATCTTGACTTGCGTTATCAAATACAGTCGCCTTTGCTAAGGTAGCATTAAAACCATTTTCAATTAAGAAATAATAAAGGATTGTGTTTAATTCGTAGCATAATCCACCTTCATTTTTTAGAAGAATTTTAGAGACTAAATTTTCCAAGGTGATATCTTTTCTATTGTTTGTTATTATACATAAATTTTCAAATGGGATGGCTGTGGCTGTTTTTTCTAGAATTTGGCTTAAATTTTCAAACGTAATGACTTCGTTTTCGGCGAATCCAATCCTTTGGCGAAATAGGGTGTTTAAATTACTCACTATAAAATCCCCCTTTAGATTTCTATTCATTTTATTATAGCATGGGCAGGATACCGCTGTGGATTGATTGGGTATTTTTGAAATGTGAGACGATGGGAGGGATTATTGAGTTTATATCGAATATTTGATTTGAATCTACTTAATAAATTAGGAGAAAAATAGATGCAAAAAAATATCATTAATATAACCCTTCGCGAGATCCAGATTCCAGAGGATTACGAGAAACTTGCGGAGCTTTTTAACTTAATTGAGCCTGGCAGTGCAACAGCACAATCGCTCGAGGATGAGGATCAGCATATCCCAGCAAAGTCGTATCTTTCAAAAAATGAAGAAGGACTGTTAATTGGTTTTGGCAGAACAAGAGTCATAGCAGAGAGTTCTAATGGTCAGATCATTGGGTATGGTTCTTCTTGGCGAGCACCTTGGGTTGAACCTGGTCAACTAGCAAGTATATTCTGTGTTCATCCGGGTTTTCGTAAACAAGGTGTGGGAGAGTTGATCTTAACCCATCTAGAGAAATGGGCAATCGGGCATCAGGAGTCTGTGCTTTTATCTGAGATAAAGGATTGGATTGATGACTCACTTTCATTTGTTCAAAAGCGTGGTTTTGCGTTAGATGCACATATTTTTGAATTAGTACTAGATTTAAAGAAATTTGATCTTAATAGTCTGTCTAAGACCTTAGATAATTTAATAGAGTCAGATATTCAATTTTTAACGTTAGCAGATGTACCTAAAGAAGAGTCAGAACAAAAGCTATATCAATTATGTGTAGAGACATCAAAAGACAATCCCGGCCAGGTTGGGAATCTTCCTCCTTTTTCGCAGTGGCGAATGGAATTCCTCCCAGAAGATTGTTCAAGGGATGAATGGGTGTTCCTTGCAATGGATGGGAAATCCATTATTGGAGTAACAACTTTATTTCAAACAGAAAAAACTGGTGTACTCTATACGAATTATATGGGAGTGAGTAGAAAATATCGGGGACGTGGAATTGCACGCGCCTTAAAGTTACTTTCGATTCATGCAGCAATGAAGTCTGGGGCACATACAATGACAACAGATTCAGAAGAAAATAACGCTCCTATGCAATTCATTAACAGAAGTTTAGGGTATGTTCAAGGTCTTGGCCACTATCGTATCTTAAAACAAATAACTCCTCTTATATAGATCAAGAGAATACCGAATATGCTTCAATTTATGATGAATATGGAGGGAATCCAAATAGACAAGCTTAGGATGCTATTATTCTTTTAAAAGAAGCATGATTAACACTTAAAAATTAATTTTATAGTTTTTATTACGAGGAGCTGGATTTTCATAGCTCCTTTTTAATTAGTGGAAATTCAATCATTTTACATCTAACTATAGAGGAAAATCGAAATACATGAATCGTGATTATTGTCGTGACAACTCACGTAAATTAATCACTTATTGATTAGTTGTGGGAACATCGTTAGGTTTTTCTATGGGAAAATAACCTAAAAATATATTACAAGCCACAGATTAACGTTATAGCCTAAAATGAATATTTTAATGTTGAGGTGATATAGGTGAGTAATACATTTTGGAATAGACTTTTTTGGGGTGACTCGGGAAAGGGAAATTCAAATGAAGGTATTCTCGAATTTCTTCATAGTCTAAGTCCAGGAATCCAAATACAACTGCAATATAGCTGTCTGCCACCTGAGGTAGGCACATTTCAAGGACTACAAAATGGGAATGTGATCCTTACAGACTTTGGAACATTCAAAGGTTTGGTTAGATTATCCCCTCATTGCATTAATGCAGTATCTCCGGCACCGATAACGAGAAAAAAATGTAAAAGGTAAAACCCTTAAGCTTTTTGTAGATCTAAAATGGTCAATATTAGGGTTACGACTGGTAGCTTACTATAAGATATTAAAAATAGGCTTTTAACTAGGGTGTTTTCCACTTTGAAACAATTTCCGCATTTGTCCACTATTGTATGCCTATGCCTGATACTACAAGTATTCATATGGTATAAGGATACTAGAAAAAAGGAGATGAATATTTATGGAGTATGGCGACTTTCAAGGAGTAAATGAGCTAGATGATCAAGATGACTGGAGTGTGGGCCAGATAGGCGGAAATAATAGTGCAATCATTCAGTTCTTAAGAACCTTAAGTCCTGGAATTCGAGTTGAACTTCAATACGATTGTCAACCACCTGCATCTGGAACGTTCCAAGGAATTGCAAATGGAAATGTTATATTAACTAATTATAATGGTTTTTCTGGTCTCGTTCGTATCGCACCTAGTAGAATTAATGCAGTGGCTCCATTTAGTTCTGGCCATTGTAAAGGGGCATACTAGGAATCTAATTTTGGAAAAGAGAAATCTATTGTTTGAATAAATAATAAATTGATATTAGGAGATGTTTAAATGGGTTTTGGATTCCGTGAAAATCGAAGAGATGATTGTGAAAACAAAATTGAACATAAAGGGGTGAACCATGGCGAAAACCGGAGCAATATTGGAAATAATTCAATAGTTAATTTTTTAAGGACCCTAAGTCCGGGAATCCAAGTAGAGCTTCAGTACGATTGCCAACCACCTGCTTGTGGAACATTTCAGGGGTTTGAACATGGGAATGTAATTCTTACAAACTTCAATGGATTTCCAGGATTAGTTCGAATTGCACCTAATCGAATTAATGCAGTAGCTCCATTTGGATGTGGGCATGGGCATCATTAAGGAAACAACGAAGAAATGATATAATTATACAAGGGGGGGTTCAGATGTTACATTTGGAAACTCCCTTATACAAACGCCTTTGCTAAAGTGGCATTAATGTCATTTTCACTTAAGAAAAAATAAAGGATTGTGTTTAATTCGTAGCATAATCACCTTCTAAGAAGCTAATGATTCTGGCTTCTTTTTTGTTTGGAAAAGGGCAAGAATCATATTGACAGGAAACATTTGCCAATATAATATATCATTATGATATATCAAAATGACACGTAGTGAGGGAACGGAATGTCATTAGATCACTTAATATTAGGTTTTATTAGTATGCGACCAGCAACAGGTTATGAAATAAAATCCGAATTTGAGCAAAAAGTTGGTTCGTTAGCATGGGGAAATATCTCTTATGGTAATTTGTATCCAAAGTTAAAAGATATGGTTCAGAAAGGCTGGCTCAGTCTTCAGGAAGAGACAGGAGGTAGAAATAAAAAGGTATACGATATAACTGGGACTGGATGGAAGGAGTTGGAGAGTTGGTTAGGGAGGACCCCTGAATATCCAGTCGGTCGAGATGAGTTATTGTTAAAAATGATCTTTTGGGGTATTAGCCGCCCGAATGACTCCCAAACATTAATTCAACACTTACGAGCTCGTGAAGTCCAAACTAGGGAACTGTTGGAAATTTGCACGGATTGGCGAGAGCATTATACTTGGGCAGACCAATATGGTGTGCTTGCGTTTGAATATGGAGAGCATCGATTAAAGGCTGAAATGCAGTGGATTCAAGCAACGATTGAAAAACTTTCAACTTCTTCATTGAAAGAGGGAGTGGATAAATGGAATCTAGCTAGAAGCCAACAAGAAAGACGAAGCAAAGCACAAATAGGGAGGGAAGAAAATGAGTAGTTCTTCGATGTTTGCACCATTGAAAATAAAAAGCTATCGAAACTTGTTTTTTGGTCAAATTTTTTCCGATTTTGGTGGATTTTTGGATTTTATTGCTCTAAATATACTTATTATCTATACATGGGGGCATGGTCCTGCTTACACTGCAGCATTACTGGTTATTTACTCTATACCTATGGTATTGATCGGGCCGTTCACAGCAGTTTGGGTTGACCGACTCCCCAAAAAAATGGTCATGGTAGTTAGTGATTTAATGAGAGTGTTCATTGCTATTTCTTTAATTTGGGCACCAAATGTCTATATTTTATTCGTGCTTGTTTTCTTAAAATCAATATTTGGTGCCAGCTTTGACCCAGCGCGCCAATCAATGATTCGTCATACTGTACCAGAGGAATACTTATTACAAGCTAGTTCTCTCAGCCAAATCCTCATGAATTCTGTTAAAATTATTGCCCCAGCTCTAGGAAGTGCCTTAATGTTAATTACCGAGGTAAGAACATTATTTATGATTGAGGCTGCAGCTTTTGCCTTATCTGCATTGTTTATTTCAAAGCTACCAAGTTTAAAAAAGGAAAGGGAAACGCAAAAAAGCAGTTTTGTTTCTGAATTTAAAGCAGGACTCTCCTATATTCGATCGAACAGATTATTGTTTTTCGCCATTATCTTCTTAAGTACTGGGATGTTCACGATCTTTCTTTACGAAGCTCTATTTACTCCGTGGGCAAAGAGTATGGGTTTTTTAAAATCAGAATTGGGCTATATTATGACCGCCAATGGGTTAGGAGCGGTAATTGGAGCGCTTTTCGTTGGAAAATGGACTTTTTGGAAAAATAGTCCACTCCATCTTATGCTCTATTCGGGTATCATAAGTGGAGTGTTCGTCACATTATTTGGACTAGGAAGTTTAGAAATCTTATCTTTACCTAAATTGGCCTGGATTACGGTGTTTTTTATCATTGGTTGTACAGCAGCAGGGGCATATGTTCCGTTTGGCTATATTTTGCAAAAAGAAACATCTTCTGACTTTATGGGGCGTGTTTCGGGTGCATCGAACTCATTGATCAATCTTGCTATGTTAATTGGTCCTGTCTTTGGCGGATTTTTAGCAACATGGCTGGGCGCCAGCTTCGTCTTTATTGGAGCGGGTCTCTTGTTAAGTGTGTATGCGTCGATTGTATTGCTTTTTATTCATAAAATTTTAGTTCCTCAACGAATGGAAGGTGTAAAGGAGTTTGTCTAGAATATAAGAAATTATTAAAATATATTTCTGGAAAAAATCCACTTTAGAGGCGATAATTGTCTAGTAATAAATATGATGCGATTTCTAAGGGGGAAGCTCGTTGCGTTATGATTTAACGAGAAGATATGATATTGATTGGCTTAGAATCATTGGGATTTGTATGTTGTTTCCTTTCCATTCTGCGAGAGTGTTTGATCATTGGGACCCATTTTATGTAAAGAGTGATATGTTGAGCTGGGGCCTAAGTTGGTTTATTTCTTTGACTAATTTATGGTTTATGCCATTATTATTTTGGCTAGCAGGATCAGCTAGTTGGTACGCACTTCGTTCTAGATCCAATCAGCAGTATGTGAAAGATCGGTTTGATCGATTGTTTATTCCACTTATTTTTGGCCTATTAATTATTGTTCCGCCGCAAGGATATTTTGCTAGATTAGACCACAGCGGGGAAGGTCAAGGATCTTATTTTACGTTCTTAAAATCTTTTTTCACTGATTTTAGTGATTTATCGGGATACTTTGGTACATTTACACCAGCGCACTTATGGTTCATTCTCTATTTATTTGTTCTTTCACTTATTGCCTTACCTGTCTTTACGTTTGTGAAAAGAAAGCTGGCTAGGACAAATTTTCATAAGATTCTAAGCCACCCACTTGTTTTTATTCTATGTTTCTTTATTTTGGTTTTCACACAAGTCTTGCCAGCGCCAGGCGGTCAAAATCCATTTTTCTATCTAACTTTTTTAATCATGGGATTTGTAACAAGCAGTGACCAAAGATATCAAGAAATGTTTAATTGTATACGATTGAAAGCTTTCGTTTTATTATGTGCTTTCGTACCACTATGGATATTCTTGATTCAGAATAATCAAGATGCCACTCGTTTTTCTACAGTTGATATTTTAACTACGATGGTAAGAATGCTAAATGTTTGGCTAAGTCTAATTGTTATTCTTGGTTACGGACATAAGTTTTTAAATTTCCATCATAAATGGTTACCGTATTTAAATGAAGCGGCTTTTCCTGTTTATATTATTCATCAAACCGTATTAGTCATTGTAAGCTATTATGTGCTTATGATGAACATGGGAATGGTTGCAAAATTCATCTGCATCATGCTGCTAACGTTTGTGTTATCCATATTAATCTATGAGTTTGTTATAAAAAGAACGAAGGTTACTAGATGGATGTTTGGTGTGAAAATGAAAAATATGAAACAGAGAACAGAAGCAATAAGAAAAAGTGGATGATGCTCGCATCATCCACTTTTTCTTATTTACTAGAGGTTAACTTTATAAATTCCTCAGCATCCTTCACAGATAAGGAGATTCCTTTTTCCCAGAATGATTCCTGTGTAATATCTTCTCCTAAATGCTTCATTGCTAAATCTTCTACAGACATGATGGCTGTATCACGAAGTAAAGCCATATATTTTTCTTCAAATCCTTGACCTTCTTCTAACGCTTTTGCATAAATGCTTAGGGAGAACAAATAGCCAAACGTATATGGGAAGTTATAAAAAGGTACATACGTAATATAGAAATGCAAGGTGTTTGCCCAGCTGTGCGGATCAAATGAACCTAGTGCTCCAATGTATGCCTCTTCTTGTGCTTGCACCATTAATTCATTTAGTCTAGCAGCAGATACCATGCCTTTTTTGCGTTCTTCATAGAATCGTGTTTCAAATAGGAATCGGAAATGAATGCCCATGAAGAATGTCATGCTGCGCTTAACTTTTTCTTCTAATAGATATATTTTTTCTTCGTCTGTTGCGGCTTCTTTTACAGCGGCATCGAATACAATCATTTCTGCAAAAGTAGATGCGGTTTCAGCGACATTCATTGCATATTGACGATTGAGTCCATCAACAGGTCTTAATGCATACGAATGGAAGGCGTGACCCAATTCATGGGCAAGTGTAGCCATATTTCCAATTGTACCACTATAGGTCATAAAAATTCTCGATTGCTCCGATTGAGGTAGACTTGTACAAAATCCACCAACTCTTTTATTCGGACGATCTTCTGCTTCGATCCAGCCTTCCTCAAAAGCTTTTCGTGCAAAGGTTTCTAGCTCTGGGCCGAATTGACCGAAATGCTTTAAAATAAATTGAGCTGCATCCTGATAAGGCATTTTTTGTGTGCTCTTTGACACAGGTGCCTGCATATCGTGCCATTCCATCTTTTCTTTTCCTAGTAGCTTTGCCTTTTGGTTTAAGTATTCAACAAATGGCTGCTTATGCTTATTAATCGCACCCCACATAGCATCCAAGGTTTCCTGTTTCATACGGTTGTATTGAAGAGGTTCCTGTAATACTTGCTCCCAGCCTCGCTTTTTATATACTTGTAATCGGAATCCTGCGAGATGGTTTAGAATATTGGCGAATAGATCTTCTTTTTCTAACCATGCCTCTTCTAGTGCAGCATAAGATTCCTTACGAATCGTTTCATCAGGATTAGAGCGTAAATTATTTGCTTGACCTACTGATAATTCTTTCTCTTCGCCATCGAGATTGACCTTTACCTTCATTCCGCCAACAATGGAGTTGTATAATTGCCCCCATGATTCATACCCATCTGTAGTTAACGCTGTAATGAGGCTTTCCTCTTCTTCCGATAACTTTTGTTTTGCTTGGTTACGCCATTCATTTAAAATAAATTCAAATTTTGCTAGTTCATCCGTTTCAAGTAACCCTTGCCAAACGGTATCTTCTGTTTTCGTTAATAGTTTTTGAACCTTTTGCATAGATGTTTTAAAACGAGCGTTAATGGAGGAAACTTCTCCTTGGAGTAATGACGCTTTTTTATCTGTCGTATTTTGAGCAAGTAGACAACCAATGAATGAATTAGCCTGACCAATACTTGTTCGAATGCGATTGATCTCATCCATGATTTTAGCAAGATTAGTTGACTCTGTAATGGCTTGTGGAACTTGAAATTGTTTTACCTTTTCTTCAAAACTTATCAATTCGGGAATGATTGAATCTAAATGGTTTCGTAGTTGAGGTGATTCACTGCCACCTGGGAAAAATACATCTAAATCCCAGACTTCTGGATACATTGTTTTCGTCATCATGATTTCCCCTTTTTATATATTTCAAAAATTTCTGAATACAGTATGAAGTATAGCACAATTGTAATTGAAATGGTTTTATTAGGTACTATTTGAAGGAAATCAGTGATGAACCTTGAATTTTAATAAAAGAATGACAAATAAGAATGAGGAGGGATGGTATGTTTTCTATAATTGCCTTTTCCGCTTTGTTTATCGCA
Source organism: Bacillus sp. CGMCC 1.16607 (assembly GCF_042683745.1). Classification (NCBI taxonomy): domain Bacteria; kingdom Bacillati; phylum Bacillota; class Bacilli; order Caryophanales; family Bacillaceae; genus Bacillus; species Bacillus sp. CGMCC 1.16607. Next base: position 141,330 of record NZ_JBHUJX010000019.1, on the reverse strand, counting down.
ATTGTTTCCACGAGTTTAGCTATCAAAGGGAATCACCGACTTTACTGGCTTGCTGCGATAGGAATATATATTTTTAGTTGCATAGCTGGGTTCTCCATCGGACAACTGACAGTTAGTTTAACCTTTGTACTCTTAGCCCTGGCAATTGGTCATAGTTTTCATTTGGTAAGAAGAAAATGGCATAACGCAATTTGCGTTGGACTCGGTTTATTAGTTGGAGTGATTATGATTCTTTTTGTAGATGATTATTGGTTGTTTTTCCCTTTAACGTTTTTCATCTGACAATACTTGGTTATGTAGGAGTCTTTTAGGCTTCTATTTTTTTGTGAAAAAATATGGGGGGAATGGAAAAAATGTTGACAATTTATGTAATCAAAAGTAATATAACTAACGAGTATATGAATATTGATAATATAACTAAAGATAATATGGAGGGTTGAAAGATGAATTTACAAGATGTAATTCTTGGCTTTCTATGTGAAAAACCAATGACAGGCTATGAAATTAAACAGCAAATGGAGAATTCGGTTGGATTTTTCCTTGATGCTTCATTTGGTGGGATATACCCAGCATTGAGAAAATTAGAGAAGGAAGGCTTCGTGGATAAGCAAATCATTCCACAGGAAGGAAAGCCTAACAAAAATTTATTTGTCATTACAGAAAGTGGAAAGGAAGTATTTCAGGACTATTTAAATAGCCCGTTAAACCCTACAACAATTAAGTCTGATATTTTAACTCGTCTGTTCTTTGCCCAGTTTACCTCGAAGGAAAATATAATAGACTGGCTTAAAGATGAAAGGGATCGCAATGAAATGAAACTTAAACAGTATGAAATGATTGATCAACAACATGAATTAGAAAAATTTCAAAGGTTCACTCTTAATTACGGAATACGTATTTCTGAAATGATTATTTCCCTTATTAATGAAGAACTTCAAAAATTGGAAGGTGAGTTGTGATGAAACAAGAAGGAGGATTAAAAGTTCTATTATTAACATGTATCGGAATATTTATTTGTATGCTTGATTCAACCATTATGAATATTACCTTACCCGCGATTCAGGATGACTTATCTACTTCATTAGAAACGAGCTCTTGGATGTTAAATATTTACACGATGACAATAGCAGTATTAGCCATTCCAATGGCCAGGTTTGCTGAAATGTTCGGTAGGAATAAGTTTTATATTCTTGGGCTTTTCATTTTTGGAGTAGGTTCGGCATTATGTGGTTTAGCCACTAGTGGAGATTTTTTAATTGCTGCTAGATTTATTCAAAGTATTGGTGCATCAATCTTAATACCTTGTAGTATGATTATTGGAATTGCCGCCATGCCAATTGAAAAAAGGGTACTCCCATTAACTTTATTAGGGGCTACACAAGGGTTGGCTACTGCAATGGGTCCTTCTGTAGGAGGGTTGATTACAGAGAAACTGAGTTGGCATTGGGTGTTTTATGTAAATGTACCGATCTGCTTACTTGCCATTTTCGCTTGTGGATTTGTTCTAGTGTTAAAGAATGAAGCACGAATTAGATCAAGCATTGATTGGTTTGGACTTGTGTTTTCCGTTTTAGCTATTTTTTCAATGAATTTAGTTTTAATTAAGGGCAATAGCTGGGGATGGAAGAGTGGCTCTGCGATTTTATGTTTCGTTATCTTTGTTGTAGCGGTTCTGTTATTCATATTTACAGAATCAAAAGTCAAGAATCCTATGGTTAATTTAAACCTTTTTAAGGATCGAGTCTTTACTGGTTCCGTGATCACTGTTTCAACAGGATTTATCTTCTTTATAGGGGTAATGGTGTTATTGCCACAATTTTTAACGATGTTTCAGCATAAAACAGAATTGGAAGCCGCATTATTAATCACTCCAGCATCCGCAGCCATCTTTGTCTTTGCTAATTTTGCAGGCCTCCTTGCTAAAAAAGTCGGCTTTACCATACCAGTCATCCTTGGTTTTGGAATAATGAGTATCGCTTACTTCTTACTACGTGAGATAGACATCCAAAGTACTTCCTTAGAAATCATCATTATATGCGCATTACTTGGATTAGGTTTTAGCTTTATCATCTCTGCTTCAACCATTGCAAGTACTTCTTCATTTGAAGGAGAAATGTTGACAGCTTCACAAAGCGTTTTTTCTATGATCAGGCAGGTTGGTGTAGTTTTGGCTGTTGCTATTTTTATTGCTGGATTAACAAACAATATAGATGCTAAAAAACAACAGGTCACTCACTATGCGGAGGATCAAATCACTAAATTAGATATACCTGATGAGACAAAAGAACTTGTTTTATTGAAAACAAAAGATGTGATGAAAAATTCAACGACTAAATCAACAGCTGCCAGTTCAATTCTAGTTACTGAAGCAGAGCGAAAACAAATAATCGATCAAAATGTACAAAAGGCGCTGGTATCGATTCCTGAAGGACAGAGAAACCAAGCTCTATCGATGGTTCAACAAAAAGTTGAAAAGCAAGTGGATGAGGAAATAGCTAAAAATAGTTCATTAGTACAAAATTATTCGAAGAATGTATCAACATACGCGGAATCGACCATTTCATCTAGTTTTGCAGATTTATATAAAAAGAGTATTCCTTTTGTTTTATTGTGTAGTTTGACAGGGATTGTTTTTATAAAAAGAAAAAGGGGAATGGTTCCAACAATTAAACAAGAAATAGCAAATTAGGAGTTTGTATGTGAAAAAAGGAGGAAGAGATAAAAAGTGATTCAGTATTAAGAACATAAACAGTAGACGAGTTCACATTTATTAAATGCATAAGCCGATCATTTAGCACACAAAAACGCTCGGACAGTTCCAAGCGTTTTAGTTTTTTTAACTTCCTGATTGCATTTTATAGTTCCTGAAGAGCATTCCATTTGATTTTACCATTCCAAACTTTTCATAGTAGGGAACTAAGTCATCATCACAACATAAATCAATCATATATATGTCACTAAGTTCTTCTAACATCAGCCTAACTAATTCCTTACCTATACCTAAATTTTTGTATTCTGGTAAAACTTCAAGCAATGGAATGTAGGCAGATAGAACCCCGTCACTAATTGCAGTAATAAATCCAACTATTTGATTAGTATTTTCATCTAATGCAAAAATCACTTTACTACTGTTTATTAATAGTTTTAAGTGAGTTTGTGGATTTGGTTGATTAGGCCAATCAACAAAAAAGCCATTTAACATATCAGAGGAAATACCATCAATAGAATTTTTATATATCATAATGTATCAACTCCTAATTTAATTATTATTTATTAGGTAAATGACACATCTCAAAAGTAAAGTAACAAAACAGTGAACCTCCAAACATTTTTTTGGATACTATACTATATTCTATTTAAAAACAAAAAAACCTTTTTTCTAACTTTTTGGGGGATAATGAATAACTATGATAAAGTCTTTTTGTACCCAATTTGTTGTGAAGCACATCCCCTCTCGAGGTGGAGGGGAATTTTTAATTCTTTTCGAAGCAAAAGGTTATTGATATGATATTAGTTAGCAATCTATTCGAGGAGTGACACAATGAGCGTACATAAAGCATTAGAAAAGCATGCACAAAATCAAAATATTATGTATAAAAAATTTTTAGAGTTAGACCAAAAGCGAGAAAGTTATATTGAAGAAGTAATTGAATTATGTAAACAAGGAAAAACATTTTCAACGGAAAAAATAAATGAAATGACGGAATTAATCAATCAAATGAATATGAGAATTGTCCCGACGAGAAAATATGTGACAGTTGAAATGGTTCAGGAGTATGTAAAGTCGAAAGAGTTAAGCGAAGAATGACCGCCGTGGTTAGGTGGTCATTTTTTCGTGGGTATTGAGTTTACTGAATCGTTCTCTGAGTCCGATAGGCTTGAAAATTTGTCCGATAGAATTGTGAACTTGTCCGATAGACGCCCAATTGGTCCGATTGAACTCTAATCTAGTCCGATAGGAACCCTCAACTTTCGATAGATTGGAAATTTATTCAAAAGGAACATTGATTTGACCGATAAATCAACTTTTGGAAGAAATTACTTTCGTTTTAAGGCTACAATCTCTTTTCTGCCCACTCCAAACCCCGATCAATCGCATATGAAATAGTGTAGGCATGTATAGAGGAAAAGGAGGTAAGGCTGTATGTATCATTATCGGAACAATTATCAAGTGGGTGATCAAAGATTTTTTGGTATAGGCTTTGGATTACCATTCATAGGTGGATTATTAGGAGGTTTACTAGGTACCTCATTATTTGCTCGTCCATATCCTATCCCGTATCCAGTATTCGGTTACCCAGGAGTGGGTTATCCGGGCATGGGCTATCCTGGAATAGGCTACCCAGGAATGGGAATGGGTTACCCGAGTATGGGCTATCCGGGAGTAGGCCCACCAGGGATGGTTTTTCCGGGAGCACAATTCCCAGGAGCACAATTTCCTGGGGCACAATTTCCAACTGCTCAGTCTTCAGGAATGGGCTTTCAAAGAATTTCATAGGTTATCCCTCATGAATGGAAAGATTATTGTTAAAATATAACTAAAATGAGGAGCGAAACTAATCGAGGTTTCGCTTTTCTTTTTTGGGAAAAGGAGGATTATTCAAGTGTTCTGGTAAATAAGATAATCAATTGATTAAAGTGGTATTCCGTGATAGGAAACTGAGAGGAGAGATCCCTTTAATTGAAAATCAATCATTGCAACTTAAGCAAAATTCTATAAACCTGTATCCCTTACAAGTAAAGGAGAAGATGAAATTGAGCAATAATCCTTCATTAGTACATGCATTAAAACAAACAAAATATCAATTATCAGGACATGGATTCAGAAACATCCATATTTTGAAAGAGGCATTAGAAGATATGGATGGACAGCAAGAAAGTGATATTTATGGAAATGGAAAGATAATTGAAGACTTTCAAGATAAGATGGCTACGTATTTGGGCAAAGAAGCAGCCGTATTTTTCCCAAGCGGAACGATGGCACAACAAATTGCATTAAGAGTATGGTGCGACCAGAAGGGGATTAAGAAAGTGGCGTATCATCCATTATGTCATTTAGAAATACATGAAGAGGACGGCTTAAGAGAATTGCATCACATCACTCCCATTTTACTAGCAGATAAAGACAAAGTGATTCAATTAGAAGATGTAATAGGATTGAAGGAAGATATATCATGCTTATTATTGGAATTACCACAAAGGGAAATAGGTGGGAAACTCCCAGATTATGAGACTCTAGAGGCAATTTCGATTTATTGTCGTAATAATGGAATCAGGTTACATTTAGATGGGGCCCGACTGTATGAAATTCTTCCATATTATAAAAAGACAGCTGCAGAAATTTGTGAACTATTTGATAGTGTTTATGTTTCTTTTTACAAAGGGATTGGCGGTGTGGCTGGAGCTATTCTTGCAGGGGATAAATTTTTTACAGAAGAATCAAAGGTATGGAAAAGGCGACATGGCGGGGATTTAATAAGCCTTTATCCTTATATAACCAGTGCTGATTATTATTTTAATCAAAGAGTACATAAAATGGAGCAATATTATGAGGCAGCAAAAGAACTTGCTAAGTTTTTTAACAAATGCTATGCTGTTTCAACCTTGCCTTTAGAACCTGTTTCAAATATGTTTCACGTGCATTTCGATGTTTCAAAGGAAATACTTTCATCTGTTTTAGTAGAAATATATGAAGAAACAGGGATTGGAATAACAGGTAATCTGAAAGAGACAAGTGAAAACGGATGTTATTCTGAAATAAGCATTGGTGATCTATACGCAAATATTCCTAAAGAAGAGTTAAGAAACGTATTTCAAATACTAGACGAGAAAATACGTATGATTAAATGATTCGAAGTCGAATGAAGTTGCCTTTAATAGATAAAATACTAAATATTGGAGTGATCAAATGAGTAAAACTAAGGCAAAAAGCGGTACAGGAAGAGGGACTGACAAAAAAGGATGGAATCGTTGGCAAGCTAAAGCGAAAAAAGCAAAGAGTGCTAAACCTTATGTAAGTAAAGGCGTTAAAAAAGCGAAAAGTGAAAACAACACTTAAAATGGTTTCCTCCTTTTTCTAAAACTTGGGTTTTGGACAGGCTAATGATAAAATATTGATAGGAATATTTTAACTATGAAAGTGGAGGAGAGAAAAAATGGCTATAGATGTTTATCTTAACTTTAATGGGAATTGTCGCGAAGCAGTAGAATTTTATGCAGAGGTATTCGGTACAGAGAAACCTCAGATTATGACATTTGGTGAAACACCACAATCTCCTGATTATCCTCTTCCAGAAGCAGCAAAAAATTTAGTCATGCATACAAGACTTAATATCGATGGAAGCAGAGTGATGTTTTCTGATGTATTTCCAGGTATGCCTTTTGTTGAAGGAAATAATATAAGCCTGTCAATCGTAAATAATAACATGGATATGATTAAATCTTCATTTGAAAAGCTAAAAGAAGGCGGCACTGTAAGAATGGAACTGCAAGAAACTTTCTGGAGCAAATGCTATGGCAGTTTAACAGATAAGTTCGGCATTGAATGGCAATTTAACTATGAGAACGGTGAATCAGTGATGTAGTTTTATAAAGATATGGAACCTTTCTTTTAAATGAAAACGTTCCATATCTTTTTTTAGTTGTCCAGCGCAAGCGTTCTAGCCTCGACGTACAGGATGTACTAATGTCGACAATGCGATAGGATGTCGCCGTCTTTGTCGACCTCGAGGTCAAATGGCGCCCCAAAGATGAGGTTAAAGAGCAAACCTCCTCTATGGGACAGCATATGCTTGTCGGGGCTGATCAAGGCGCCACGCGCTTTTCTTAGTTCCCCTAACATACTAGACAAGAATAATTTCGCAAAAATGTGTAAAATGGAAAATAAAAAGATAAAAGTAGAGGAGATATTGGTTATGGGAGTAGAAGAGGGATTTGTAAAGGTAAGTGACGGAAACGTATGGTATCGCAAGGTTGTAAGCGAAGAAAATCTTACTCCACTGTTAATTTTACATGGGGGACCAGGTTTTTCATCTCTTCCATTGCATAGATTGGATAAACTTGCGGACAAGCGAACTGTGATTTATTATGATCAGCTAGGTGCTGGTTATTCGAAAGGACCTAATGATCCATCATTATGGCGATTAGAACGATTTGTAGAGGAATTAGGGCAAGTACGAAAGGAATTGGGGTTAGAGGAAGTTCATATTTTAGGTCATTCTTGGGGGACGACTTTGCTTGCTTCTTATCTTCTTACGAAACCAATCGGCGTGAAAAGTGCTATTTTTTCAAGCCCGTGCTTAAGTGCACCTCTTTGGGCTCAAGATGCTAAAAAATTATTAGAACAGTTACCAGCAGAAATTCACGAGGTTATTTTAAGATGTGAAGAGAACGGCGAAACGGATTCAGAAGAATATAAATTAGCTATGAAAGAATTCTCTAAAAGATTTATATGCCGAGTAGAAGTGAATCCTGAGGAAAGAGCTAAAGTTTCCGAGCTTGGAAATCTTGAAGTTTATAACACAATGTGGGGTCCTTCAGAGTTTTGTGTAACAGGAAACTTGAAGGATTTCGATTGCACACCAAGACTGCATGAGATCAAAACACCTTCATTATTCCTTTGCGGACGTTATGATGAAGCTACCCCTGAATCAACTAGTTATTTTAGTAGTCTAGTACCAAATTCAAAGCTGCATATTTTTGAGGAAAGTGCACATTCAGGATATCGTGAGCAACCTGAGGAATACGTACAGGTATTACAAGAGTTTATTAATTGTAATGATTGAAATGACTAAATAATTTAGTCTACTAAAAGTGTTAGGTATCATATGAGACAAAACCTCATGTGGATCCTAACACTTTTTCGGGTTTAATCTCGTAAATGTAACATTTTTTCCAAAAGAAGTTTGATTTGATCTCCTTGAATGAGATTTTGATTTATCCAATCAAGTTCCTCTGAAACGAGTAGGCAAATAAGATAAACTGCCTGTTGGTGATGATATGGAGTCACATGCTCAAAAATCTTATTCATTTGAACAACAATATGCTTGGGTAAGGATTGTTCTACTGTTTTTAAACCTAATTGAGCTCGGTCCGGCGCATATCTGTATAAAAGGGCTCTTGCAAAATGATACATTACATTCGTTAGCATACGAACAGACCATATATCATTTCCTCTTGCGGCGGCTTTTTTATATTGAAAAAGAAACCAAGCCACGTCACTTACATCATCCCTAAATTCCATTTTAGAAAGTGTAAGTCCTTGTGAATCTATAAAGCTATTTAATAATTGGTATGGATCATATAGAACTTTGATGTAATCCTTTTCTGTAAAGGATTCCTTTGTAACGGTAAATAAATCGATATGCAGAAAGTTATCGAATACCGCAATAATCTGCGGAGCAATAATATGTATTTCATCATGAAATATAATTGGACGATAGGCTTGCAAATGCTTTAAACGTTTAGATAAAAATAGTTCTTCGTCCACCTTATCAACAAGGCAATATAAGTCAACATCAGAATGCTCGTCATGTTCATTTCTTCCCATAGATCCTTTTAGAAAAATTGCTTGAACTTTTGGATCTTCCTTTAAACTATTCGCTATTTTTTCAACCGCCGATTCTTGTGGTAACATATCGATACCTCCTCGTATATGATTGCGAAAAGCTGATTGAGTATATTATACTATCGACGATTGGATGGTGGGAGAGAATATGACTTTCATATTTTTGTGTATGCTGACAGGAGCCTTAATTATTGGATGGGTGAAGAAATATGTCCTTCGAATAAAAGAACCTACCGCAGAAGAACTGTGGGTTGAATTGGATGAACAGGATTGGTACAAAACGCTGTTGAAAAAGGGAGAAATAGAAGAATTTATTTTACTGTCTAAACGAGATGGATTACTAAGTGATCCCCATTATGTTCGAAATATCATTGATAAAGAAGGACATCGAGAAGGTTTTATTAACTATATTAATGAAAAGATTAAATAACGAAAGGAAGTATAGAAATGACCATTGAAAAATTTCAAAAGCTTCATAAATCTGTACAAAAATTAGAGACCGTGCTGCAAGAGGTCTGGAGTTCTATTGATGAGATTGAACAGGATAAGGAATTTAAGACACTAAAGAGCAGTGTGAAAAAGCAAAAGACGGATAGAAATTTGGCTGAACTTAACGAAAAGTTGGTTGAATTTGAAAACATGGTGGAACAAATACCCGAAGACGGGGGAGTGGCAATTGATTTTGAAGATGCAATATTGGAGTTGATTGAATGGCTGAAGGAAAAAAAATAAAGGAAAAAGGTGTTTTGATGCAAAAGATCATTGTGATTGGTGCAGGAATATTAGGAGCATCCACTGCCTATCACCTTGCAAAAGCAGGGGTAGAAGTTATACTGGTGGATCGACACGATACAGGTCAGGCTACGGATGCTGCTGCAGGGATCGTTTGTCCATGGCTATCGCAACGACGGAACAAAGCATGGTATCAATTAGTTAAAGGCGGAGCACGTTATTACCCGACTTTAATCAAACTATTGGAAGCTGACGGTGAAACAGAAACAGGGTATAAACGAGTTGGCGCCCTTAGTTTGCATTCAGACGAAAGCAAACTAGAAAAAATGGCCGAGCGGGCTCGATTACGCCGTGAGGATGCACCTGAAATTGGTGAAATAACGATCCTATCACCTAAAGAGACAAAGGAACTTTTTCCTCCTTTAGGTGAAGAATATGGATCTGTTTTTATTAGTGGTGGAGCAAGAGTAAATGGCAGGGCACTTCGGAATGCTCTAGTAAATGCTGCAGTAAAGAATGGAGCGCAACTATTAGAAGGAGATGCGAGGCTCGTACATAAGAATAATGAAATAATTGGTGTCCAATTGGATGGAAGAATATTAGAAGCCGATTGTGTCATCGTTACTGCTGGTGCTTGGGCGAAAGATTTATTGAAGCCATTAGGAGTAGATTTTTTAGTTACCCCACAAAAGGCTCAAATTGTACACCTTGAAATGCCAAACGAGGATACTGGAGCGTGGCCAGTAGTAATACCACCGAATGATCAGTATATTCTTACCTTTGAAGACGGACGAGTAGTGGTTGGGGCTACTCATGAGGATGAGGCTGGATTTGATCACAGGGTAACTGCAGGTGGGATCAGTGAAGTACTGGGCAAAGCCTTGCAGGTTGCTCCAGGTTTAACCAATGGCGAGATTCTCGAAACAAGAGTAGGCTTTCGACCATTTACACCAGGTTTTCTTCCTATTATCGGTTCGTTTCCTCAGTATGAGGGACTATTTATCTCGAATGGTTTAGGCGCTTCTGGTCTAACAAGCGGTCCTTATCTTGGCTCGGAATTAGCGAAGCTTGTACTAGGGAAAGAAACGGAAATTGATCTTGGAAACTATGATGTGGCTGGGGCAATTGGCAAGAAGTAAGGATTGGTTAATAAGTGTGCTTTCCGTTGATAAACTAGTTTCATTAATAAGAAAAATTTAGTAGCATTTTTTCTTGCCAACAAAAGGAAGTTGAATTATAATTTTATTGACCGGTGTTCAATAAAGGTAAGGGTGATAAATTTGACTCCTAGAAAATCAACTCAAAATGAGTTAACAAAGGCTGTAATCCTTGATGCGGCCCGTGACCTATTTGCATCTGAAGGCTATGCATCTCTTTCGATGAGAAAGATAGCCAACGTTCTAAAATGTAGTCATGGTGCAATATATTATCATTTTAAAAATAAAGCAGAGCTCTTTTACGAAATCATTTCAACTGACTTTGAAAAGCTAGATCAAGAGCTTTATGATGTCATGAACGATGATCAATCCGAAAAGGATGAGAAGTTGTTCAATGTATTATATAGATATATTAAGTTTGGTTTAACCAATCAGAATCATTACGAAGTCATGTTTCTTCTAAGAGACGATGATGTGAAAAGCTATCTTCAAGAAGGACCGAATAAAAGTTTACAGCTTTTTGGTGAAACGGTTGGTTCATTAGTATCTAAGCGGCTTACATCGAAGGATGTTTATTCATTGTTTTTAAGTCTTCATGGGTTTGTGACTCATTTTTGCCGAACAGAAACAACCTTTGAAGATATAGAAGATCTTGCTAGAGCGCATGTACTATTTTTGATAAAAGCATTGCAATAACGCGTTAAAGCACTGGGGGTCTGACCCCCGATGCGTTAATGCGTTAAAGAAGTGGCAGGTTTGTCATTTCTTTTTATTTATTTTAATTTGAACAGTGGTCAATAAAATGAAAATGGAGATGAAATAGATGAAAAAAGCTTTAGTATTAGGTGCCTCAGGTGGTATGGGTTATTCATTAGTTGAAGAGTTAGTAAGTAGAAACATAGAAACGATAGCTTTTGCTCGCACTAAGGGTAAATTAGAGAAATATGAGAAAGAGTGGGGACCGCTAGCGAAAATAATGGTAGGTGATGTCTTGAATCATGCTCAATTAAAAGAAGCGATTTCAAAGGTTGATGTGGTTTTTCACGCTATAAGTATTCCCTATCAAAATTGGGATCCTAGTCTTTTTAACATTCTATCTCTTATCCTTCAAGAATGTAAATTGCAGAAAAAATCCCTTATTTATGTCGACAATATTTATGCATATGGCGTCCAGCGACAAAAAGTAAATGAATTGACAACGAAGAATCCACATACGAAAAAGGGAAAAATTCGCTTAAACCTTCAACAGCAAATTGAAAATTCCGGAGTCCCATATGTGATTGCACATTTTCCAGACTTTTATGGACCAAAAGCTGAAAACACTGCACTTCAATACACTTTTGAACAAATTGTAAAGAAGAACTCTGGAGGATTCGTAGGAAATCCAAATCTTCAAAGAGAGTTTATTTATATAAAGGACGCAGCGAAAGCTCTTGTAGAGTTATCTTTACATGATGATGCATATGGTGAAATTTGGACTATTCCAGGAGCAGGCACAATCTCAGGGAAAGAAATAGGAGAAATTGCTTCTAAATACTTATCAAAAGAGATTAAATTAAACCAGGTTCACAACTGGATGATTAAAGCACTTGGAATCTTTAATCCCTTTATGAGGGAATATTACGAAATGTTATATTTAAATGAAAATCCTGTTATTTTAGACGGGACAAAGTACGAAAATAGAATTGGGGCACTACCTAAAACACCATTTACAATAGGAATTAGAAATAATTTAGAAGAGATTGCTAAGCAATGGTTAGTAAAAAAATAAGGTGGAGCAAGTGTAGGCACCAAATGGAAGTTGATCTTGCGGTTCCTAACACTTGACTCTTTTATAATGTTTTCAATTAAGACTGTACTGATCTGCTTGTAGTTGATATCTCTTTTTTGAAGAATAAAGACTTGGGCTGTAATGTTCAAGGAAGGTTGGAGAAAATGGATGATCATCATTTTTAGTGCCTGAAAATGAAGGACGGCGGGTCCTTAAAGGTATCCCGCCATCTAAAAAATTACCTCATGTTTAAACGTTTAATACGCTCATCTAAATCAGGGTGGGTTGAAAATAATAATGATTTTCCTTTACCACTAATTTTTAATGTGGCGATTGAAGCCTGTTCGTCGCCACGAATACGATTGGAATATGCTTTTAACATTTGTAATGCATGGGTCATTTTATCCTTCCCTGCTAAGTCGGCACCACCGCGGTCCGCATGATATTCGCGATGTCTTGAGTAAGCAAGAACGACAATACTTCCTAAGATCGAGAAGACAATTTGGAAGACGAGGACGGCAATAAAATGAACGATTGGAGCCAGTTCTTCTTTAACAAAACGTGAAGCAACCCAAGCAGCAATTCGAGCAAGGAAAACAACAAATGTGTTTACGACACCTTGTAATAAGGTCATTGTCACCATGTCACCATTGGCAATATGCGCGACTTCATGAGCGATAACTCCTTCAATCGCATCATCATCCATTTCATGAAGTAAGCCAGTTGAAACAGCGACTAGTGATCTCTTTTTCGAAGGGCCAGTCGCAAAAGCATTTACTTCAGGAGAATCATAGATTCCCACTTCGGGCATGTTCATTAATCCAGCTGCTCTTGAAAGACGATGAACTTTTTCGACAATTTCCCTTTCAAAAGAATTTAAATCAGCATCGGGCTTTAAAACGTGAACATTCATCATTCTTTTCGCCATCCAGCGTGACATTGCTAGGGAAATGAATGATCCTGAAAAACCAATCACGGCACTGAAAACTAATAAGGAAGCAAAATTAATGTTGCCACCTTCTATATAGTTTCCGCCACCAATAAGGGAAAATATAATACTAATTGTTGCTAAAACTAATACGTTGGTTAAAAGAAAATAAAAGATTCGTTTACCCATCATCTCACCCTTTATATTGTATTTTGTGGTCATTTGAACTTGTCTGATGATTAAATTATATAATTTTGTCCTGTGAATATCAATTATTAATTTTTCCCTATGAAGGCATTGACTACTTAATAGGAAAGAATTAGGATGAAGGAAATAAGATTTGTTATTTCAGGGGTTGTTTTCGTTGGAAATGTTCCAGCTTTCTAGAAAAAATATGGCTGAGTTCTTATTTTCCTTAAAAGGAGTGGAGAACCAAACGCCGTTAGCTTGCTTACAAAAGGCATGGGCACGTTCACATAGTAAAGAATTGAGAGACGGGAAATCCCTGTCAGCTTTTATAGAAACCAAGATGCCACCTATTTTTGAAAAGTTGATTAAAGGGAAGAGCCATACGATAGGGTTATCCATAAATGAAATTGTTTCATTAGGAAACCAAATTGAGTTTGCGAATTTGTCGTCAAGTGCTGTGCAAAATTGGGTGAAAAGAGATGTAAAAGAACTAATTGGATCTCCAAGATTAGGCAAGAAATACACTGTAGAGCAGGCGGCGACCTTATTTATTGTCGAGGATCTAAAAGCCTCACTAGATTTTGACTCGATTCGGAAGGTATTGGCTCTTATTTTCAATAATCCGGATGATCATTCCGATGATGTCATTGATCCGCTCGATTTTTATCTTGCATACGCAACAATTTTTGAAAAAATCCATCATGAAAACAATTTGAAGAAGCAAGAAGTAGGGGATTGTCCTTTCCATTTACAAATGGAGAAATACATTAATAATGAAGCATGTTTTCTTTTACAAGTCTTCAAGCACTTGAATGAAAAACAAAAGGAAATTGTAATGAATGTATTAGTTATGGCTTCCTTGACTGTGTTATCGGCATATTATCAAACCTTAACAAGAAATTATATGAACGCTACTTTATTTTTACAGGGACTCTAAATGGTTAGTTACTACAAATGACAAATGCCCATTTGTAGTAACTAACCTATTTTTTATATTGCAGATAGTCAAAATTGGATGTAGGGACTTGTTTGATTTTATTTCCGTTTTCATCACTGTATATTTCATATTCACGGTATGTTTCTAATATATAACCATCAACCTTTTCTTGTTTTTCAAAGATCCATTCTAATGTGGGAGTTTGAGAGCCTATTATTTTGTCCTCTGTCTGACCATCAACTGTTTCTGTTTCTGAGTCCTCTGGGTAATGTATGACAGATCTAAGTTCATCAGTAAGAGAGACTGTGGTTGAATCTAAATACATAACAGCTCCTAAAGAGGTTAATACGCCAATTACTGCAATTAGTTTCTTCATGGAAATGACTCCTTGTCTATTCAATCTATATTGATATGTATGCATTTCCATAAGAATTATTACTTAACTGTTATTATCTCCTTTGTAAATAGAGGATGAATTTTGCTACAAAATGGTCGAATTCGGACATGTATAAAGAGTAGATGTTAGGCTCTTGTTTTTGGGAGACGAAGGTTGTAGCTGTAAATACATCAATGAACTGGCTTTCTCACATTTAAGTTGCAAATTGATTACAAAACACTTAGCACATTCACTTGAAAAAATTATATCCGCGCAGTTTGGAGATATATCCGCGCAGTTCTCCATTATACCCGTCTCTTTTCTACTGATATCCGCCTAAAACACAAATATATCCGTCGATTTCACATTTTCGTCACAGAAATTCCTTTTTTAATATAAAAAAAGATGACCTGCTCTAGATCATCCAACACTTCAGATTTTAATTGTTTTCTCCATTATGCTTCACCGAATAAACCTTACGACTAGGTAACTCTAAACAATTTAACTGCCCTCCGTAAACCGCGCCACCATCAATTCCGATAATACGGTTGTTACCAAAATAAACTTCGTAATTTTCAGCATCTCCATGGAGTGTTTTCGTATATGTATGCCCGAAGATAACGGTCTTTTCACCTTTATATCCGTTATGAAACTCGTCTCGAATCCACATTAAAGTATGTGGGTCTGTTTCAGTAACAGGAGTAGATGGGTGAACACCCGCGTGAACAAAGATATATTCATCCGTTTCAATATAATGTTCAAGCCCTTGAACAAACTCCAAATGCTTCTCTAGTATTTCAGATGGCAATAACGGTTTTTGAAATGTTTCTTCACTTACGATCAAATCTTCTTCTGAAAAACCATAACTTAATAATGTTTTATCGCCACCGTTTATCTTTACCCAACGATTCCAGGCATGTTCTTCATCTGTTGTTAATGCCTTGATCATCATATCTTCATGATTGCCCTTTAGTACTCTAGCTCCAGCTTCGTTTAAGCTCATTACTTTTTCGATGACCTCTTTCGAATGAGGGCCACGATCGACGTAATCGCCTAGTAAAATTAATTGATCTTGATCTGGATTGTAATTTACCATTTCTAGTAATTGTTCAAACTTCACCAATTCACCATGAATATCACTTATTAACAATGTTCGCTTCATCCAATTATCCTTCTTTCAAAATTTGAATTAACATGAATTATATAGGTAAACTATTAATATCTCAATATTTTGTAAATGAGTAATATCTTAAAAGGGAGGGAGCATTTTTGCTGAATTTTCATGAATTAAGGATAAAATATCCTATTTTTCAAGCAGGAATGGCAGGGGGAGTAACAACGTCTCGGTTGGTAGCAGCGGTTTCAAATTATGGGGCTGTTGGAAATATTGGAGCGGGTTATATGACTCCGGAGGGTCTGAAGGAAAGTATAGTCGAGATTAAATCCCTAACTGCCAACCCTTTTGGTGTAAACCTATTTCTTCCAGAAGGAATTAATTCCGTTTCACAAAGGGACATCAAAGCGATGAGGCAATATTTAAATGTAAATTCAGATGAAGAGTTTACATCCCTGCAAAAGAAGAGTGTTAACACTTTCGAAAAACAATTAGAAGTTATTATTAATGAAAAAGTTGCCATATGTAGCTTTACCTTTGGTCTCCCAGATTCTTCTATCGTAAAAGAGTTGAAGAATGCTGGGATTAAGGTAGGAGGAACGGCTACAACCGTTAATGAAGCTGTTCAGCTTGAAGAAAACGGGGTTGATTTTATTATCGCGCAAGGAAGTGAAGCAGGGGGACATCGTGGTACGTTTCCTACAACAGAGGGTGAGCCACTAATTGGAACATTATCACTAGTTCCCCAAATGATTGAAAATGTAAAAACTCCAGTCATTGCAGCAGGTGGAATCGTAAATGGAAAAGGGATAAACGCTGCTTTCGTCTTAGGTGCCGTAGGGGTACAACTTGGTTCCGTTTTTTTAACCTGTCATGAGAGTGGGGCGCATGAGAAGTATAAGGATAAAATTATCGAAAGTAATGAAGAAAATACGATCCTGACAAAGGTATTTTCGGGAAAACTTGCGAGAGGGATAAGAAATGAATTTATTGATAAGCTTATGGACGAGAAGCTAGAAATACCTCCATATCCTATTCAAAATGAACTAACCAAGCCATTACGGGCGAAAGCATCAGCTGAATCTAATCCTGAGTACATGTCTTTATGGGTTGGTCAAGGCGTAGGAATGATCCATAAGAGATACTCTGTTAATGAATTATTAAATGAGTTAGTTTCAGAATTGGATTGGTAAATGAAATGGAGATTATCTGTAAAAAAACACTTCCCCTTTCTCAACAATTTGGATATAATACGAATAATTTAATATTAAAAGCAATGATGAGAAAAAGTAGAGCAAAGCGATTTTACACAGAGAGCTTCGGTAGCTGAAAAGAAGCGAAAATTCTTGTTCGAACAATGGTCTTGGAGCTCCGTACTGAACGATTTTAAACATTAAGTAGGCTACGGCAAGTGTTGGTACTTGTTATAAAAACCACGGTATAAAAGTTTTTTGAACTTGCGTACTTGTTGAGGCTAATGGTGTGAGCCATTGGTAAATGAAGGTGGTACCACGGGAATTCAAACCCCGTCCTTATCTATTTAGTAGATGAGGGCGGGGTTTTTTGTTTTTGAAAAAATGGAAGGAGGAATGTAAGATGAGTGTTTTTATAGGAGGAGCATGGCCATACGCCAATGGGTCTTTGCATCTAGGGCATATAGCTAGTTTATTACCGGGGGATATTCTTGCAAGGTATTATCGGTTAAAGGGAGAAGACGTACTCTATGTTTCAGGCAGTGACTGTAATGGAACACCTATTGCAATTAAAGCTAAACAAGAAGGAGTATCTGCTAAGGAAATAGCAGATCGATATCATAATGAGTTTGCTGCTTGCTTTACGAAATTAGGCTTTTCATACGACTGTTATACAAGAACGGATACAATGCATCATCATGAAATCGTTCAGGATATATTCTTAAAGCTTCTCGAAGAAAATTTAATTTACAAAAAAGAAATCGAACAAGCATACTGTGAAACAGATCAACAGTTTCTTCCAGATCGTTATGTAGAAGGAACTTGTCCAAATTGCGGCAACTCTGCCCGCGGGGACCAATGTGATCACTGTTCAACGATCCTTGATCCTTTAGATTTAAAAAATAAAAAGTGTAAGTTATGCGGAAACGAACCTCTTATCAAACGTACAGAGCATTTCTACTTCTCATTAAACTCGTTTCAAAGAGAGCTTGATAAGTATGTATTACAGGCAAAACAAGATCAAGCATGGCGTTCAAATGCCATCCAACTCTCAGAAAGGTATTTGAAGGAAGGCCTTCAGGATCGAGGAGTGTCTAGAGATTTACCTATTGGTGTCAGTGTTCCTGTTGCAGGATATGAGGATAAGAAAATCTATGTATGGATAGAAGCCGTTTCTGGTTACTATTCTGCCAGTAAATTGTGGAGTAAAGAAACTGGACAGGACGACTCTATTTTTTGGAGAGGAGATACAAAAACGTATTATGTCCATGGTAAAGATAATATTCCGTTTCACACCATCATTTGGCCAGCGATTTTAAAAGGTTTAGGAAATCAAGCTTTGCCAAAGCATATCATTTCAAATGAATATTTAACGCTCGAAAAAAAGAAAATTTCGACGAGCCGAAACTGGGCAGTGTGGGTTCCAGACGTGTTAGAGAGATATGATCCTGATTCCATCCGATATTTTTTAACGATTAATGCCCCAGAAAAGCACGATTCTGATTTCTCATGGAGGGAATTTATTTATAGTCATAATAGTGAATTACTCGGAGGATATGGAAATTTAGTCAATCGAACCCTTAAATTTATAGGAAAATATAATGACGTTCCGATCATAAGTACTATTGTTGATCCATCAACTGAAAATAGAGTTCAAAACCTTTTTAATGAAATAGGTCAATTGATTGAAGGTGGTTCCTTCAAACAAGCATTAGAAAAAATCTTTGAATGTGTTAGAGAGGCGAATAAGTACTTCGATGAAAGGCAACCTTGGAAGCAAGTCAATGAAGATGTAGAGGGCTGCTCCGAAACATTAAGTAACTGTCTTTTCATCATTGCTAACCTTGCTCAAGTACTATCACCATTTTTACCTCTCTCGAGTGAAAAGGTGAAAGAAATGCTAGGAATAAACAATCACGAATGGAATGTAGTGAACATATCTGCCATCCAACTTCATTCAATTAGTCCATTGTTTCAAAGAATTGAGATTGAAAAAATAGAAGAAGAACTTGAAAAACTAAACTTACAGATGAAATAATTAAAAATGGTGTACTAAAAACGTACACCCTATGAATGAAAGGAAGGTTTAAAAATGAAAAAGCTTGGTTTTATAATTCCCATTATGATTCTTGTTGCCGTAATAGCAATGTGGATGTTGAAAAAAGATTATTCAGAAATTCAATTGCTGACGAGATTACTGATTTCAGTAGGGGCAGCTCTTTTATCAGGAATTATTTCATATTTCTTAATGGGTAGGGACAGCGACGAGGTAAGAAATTAAGCCTAATTTTCTCTTATTAAAAGGGGGGCTTGCGAGGCTATGATCATTCGTGACGCTATGGATGATGAGTTTTCAATTATTCGAGAACAAAGATTAAACTCATATGAAGAACATGAAAAAAGTGTTCCTTGTTCCTGCTGAGCACTGGAACACTTTAAAACGTGCAATTACATCTGATTCGGACATATAAAAAGGCGTGGAGCGAATTGTAGTTGAACTAGATGGGAGAATTGTCAGAAGTGTAGTTTTGTTTCCAGCAAAAACTACTGCTTATAATGGAGTTTCTCATGAACAAGATTAGCCTGAAGTTCGAATGCTTGCTGTATCACCGCAAGCGCGTGGGAATGGTATAGCATCCACTTTGATTTTTGAGTGTATTCGTCGTACAAAGCATAAAGGCTTTCAAGCAATCGGATTGCATACAGCAGATTATATGGTAAGTGCCATGAGATTATATGAACACCTAGTTTTTAAACGTTTACCCCAATTCGATTTTGAACCTACAAATGATGGAATTATCGTAAAGGCATTTCGACTTTCCCTTGAATGAAATCAATGGTAGTTGTTTTCATTTAAAAATGATTTCTCTCCAGTGAGGTGACTTTGAACTCCCACTGGAGATTTTTTTTATTAGATAAAACTCACAACATCTTCTAATGGTAAGCGGGTTGTCTGACGCGCAGGAGCTGCTGCTTTTCCTAGAGCAATTAATACAACAGGGAAGTATCTTTCTGAAACTTCGAATCGCTCGATGAATTGTTGTTTGTTAAAACCACCCATCGGTACAGTATCATAGCCTTTTGCTTTGGCAATTAACATTAGCTGCATGGAAATAAGACCTGCATCAAAGGAAGCAATATTGGCTCTTATATGTTCTGGAGCAGACGAATATAATTTGATGGTGTTTTCAATCATTTTACTCATTGTTTCTTCATCCATTTGCCCCGCATTAAAAGCACTTCCATAGACTTTTTCGGCGTTTCTGTACATTTCTTTATCGCCAAGTACAGCAATTACAGCAGAAGAGGTTTCAACCTGTTCCTGATTATTGGCAATGACTCGCAGCTCTTTTTTTATCTCATTATCTTGGAATACGATAAATTTCCAAGGCTGCATATTGCTTGATGAAGGTGCAAGGGTTGCCTCACTTAATATCGCTTTTATCTCTTCTTGCGAAATTGTATAATTGGGATCGTATTTTCTAACAGAATGACGTTCACGAATGATCGTTGATAAACTTTGCTCCGTTGCTAACATGTTGTTTTCCTCCAATAACTTTTTCACTTACGAATAGTAAGCATGGAATTAAGCTTACTATTCGTAAGTGAGTGTGTCAAATAATTAAACTTAAGTGAACATGTCATTATTATTTGCAAGGTTGAAGGGGAAATTCAGAGTAGAAAGAAAATGTTAGATACAGCCTTTATAAAGAAGGGATTCTAAGCCTTTATTTCTAATTAGTATAGGAATACTAAAAAGGAGAGGAAAAAATGGTAGTAGACAATATACTAAATAAGCTTGGAATATCATCTTATACCTCTTTCGAAGAGATTATTGGCGGAAGGGATAGTTCTGTTTTTAAAATTCATGGAAATAATAGAGATTCTTATGCTTTACGTATTTTGCCAAGACAAGGGTATCATCAATTTGAACGTGAGGAGAAGGTGATCCGACTAGCTAAAGAAAATGGGATTCCAGTACCAATAGTACATTCTATCGTTGAATTTGAAGATAAAGCAGCTATGCTTATGGATTGGGCAGAAGGTCAGACTGTATTAAACATGCTTCAAAAACGACCAGAGTCAGCACTAAAGCTAGGACTGGAATTTGGGCAGATGCAAGCATCCATTAACAAAATTAACGTAAGTCATCGGGAGCAATACGGAAACAAATCGTGGTTATCACCGAGTACAAATGAATTAGAGCTCTACAACCAAATCACAAGAATAAATGAAACTCATCAGTTACTTCACCTAGACTATCATCCTTTAAATGTCCTGACGGATGGTGAGAAAATTACAGCGGTTATTGATTGGGCTAATGCTTCCATAGGTGATACTCGGTTTGATATCGCTCGAACTTTTTCAATTCTTCGTCTTGAGGGAGTTAAACTTTTCAGGGAAGAACCCAATATCTTAAGCGAATTTGAAAAAGGGTGGCTTGAGGGATATGAAAAGGTTTCTGGGCAAATTGATTCATTGCCATTATTTTACGCATGGGCAGGGACCCGAATGAAACGTGATATGGCTAGTACATTATTAGCTGATGACAAGCACAAAATAGATGAATGGGTGACTGATTGGCTAAGTAAAAGTTAATCCATCATTGTTTAGAAAAATTGAAAATGCTTTTAAAACTAAAAATTGCAATTATACAAGTACCTAATACCATATGGGTGACAGCAACACCTAGCATAGAGTAAAATGAACTTCTGGAACTATATGGGGGTAAAAAAATGAAAAGTAGAACTTCAGTAATGATTAGTATTGTTCTTGCAATGCTAGTTGCATCCATTGATACAACGATAATGAACACGACAATGCCCATTATCGCAAAAGAGTTAGGGAGATTTGACCTGTATGCCTGGTCCTTTGCTTCCTATATGATTGCCAGTACGATTCTCTCACCTGTGGCAGGTAGACTATCTGATCTATTTGGTAGGAAAAAAGTATTTGCCTTCGGAATTATTCTTTTTTTAATCGGGTCACTTTTATGTGGATTATCAGCTAATATGATTCAATTAGTTATTTTCCGTGCACTTCAAGGAATCGGTGCTGGATTCATGATGCCATTTCCCGCAATTATTGCCGGAGACCTTTTCCCGGTTGAAAAACGAGGAAAAATCCAGGCTTTATTTACAGGAATGTGGGGACTTTCTGCCATCCTTGCCCCGTTACTAGGAGCATTTTTCGTTGAAGTGATGACTTGGAGATGGATATTCTTTGTTAATTTACCGATTTGTTTGATTGCATTATTAACGCTTATACCATATCAAGAAAAGTACGAGCCCAAAAAGGCAAAGGTCGATTATATCGGAGCTGTTTTATTTGCAGTCGGAATTACGTTCCTTTTATTAGTTACAGTTCTTGAAGAAAATAGAGTTATTTACGCTCTAATTGGTATATTATTTATGATAAGCTTTTATTTTTACGAGAAAAAACAGACTTCACCAATTGTTCCACTTTCTATGTTTAAAAATAAGACAATCACATGGATCAATATCAATACCTTTCTTGGTACGGTCGCATTATTTGGTACATCTAGTTATATTCCATTGTTTCTACAAAATATTGCCAAACTATCGCTTTTCATGAGTGGTGTTGCACTTTTAGGAACAGCGATTGGCTGGATGTTTGTAGCAGTACCTGCTGGAAAATGGATTTTAAAATATGGATATCGTCCATTGTTATTAATTGGGAATCTGTTATTGTTCCTTTCTGGCCTTTTATTAATGCTATTAAACGAAACTCATGGCTTCTTCTATGTGTTTGTTGCAATGATTGTTCAAGGATTGGCTTACGGTTTATTAAGTACAGTTGGGTTGATTGGGGTTCAGCAGCTCGTCGGAGCACATGAAAAAGGGATATCCACTTCGTTCTTCATGTTTTGCCGAAACATGGGTACGGCAATTGGCGTTACGATTATGGGGGCGTTATTAACAAACGGGGCTAATTTTATGGAAGGAATCCACCATCTATTTATATTTGGCTTCCTTGGAAGTATTTTAGCAGTTTTGACATCGCTTTTTATCTCAAAGAACGATCAAATGACAATGGATTCCAGAAGTAAAGTAAGTTAACTATATGAATGAAAAAGTGCCTAATCTTCATTTAATTTATGAAGGTTAGGCATTTTTGTTTTTTAATTTTTATATATGCTGATCGATTAGGATGTAAAGACAGTTTAATTTATAAAAGGATACCTATTATATATGTCGAATCCTTATAGTGATAATTTTTTGAATCGGAGGATTAAAATGATAAAAAAACAGGAGCCGATCATGAACGATTATGTCATTACCATGGCAACCAAAAAAGATGAAGATCAGATCATAAAACTGTTAAAAGAAGTTACAGGATGGCTAAAGAACAAAGAAATAGAACAGTGGGGATTCTTAGCAGAAGGGGGAGAGGATGAAGAAATAAAACAAGCTATTATTAATGAGAATACCTATGTTGTTAAAAAGGATGAGGTTTTGGTTGCAACATTTACTTTATATGAAGCGCAAAGTGAATGGGATGAACATATTTGGGGACAATCAAATGACGGAGCAGTATACCTTCACAGATTAGCAGTGACTAGCTCAGAAATTGGCTCTAGACTAGGAAAAGGTGTTCTACGATGGTTGGACGGACTTATTAAAGATAAAGGGAAAAATAAGTTAAGGCTAGATTGTGTAGAAAACAATACTAAGCTAAATAAATTTTACTTTGATAATGGCTTTGAGAAGGTTGGATCGAATGATGGACACTCGAAGTTTCAAAAAAGGGTATAGGTCGTTTTTAGGAATTCTATTCGGCTATACGAAAAAATAAATATGGCGCCAATTCAGACTTTTAAAAGGAGAAATGGAAATGAATCAACTCAAATGGGGAACGCCGAATACACTCCGTCAATTATTATGTGAAGTGGTAAGTTGGAAGAGTATGACCTTATCCGATGGGGAACGTAAATTTCCTGCGAAAATTCGGGCAAAGCTGGAGGAGTTGGCTTATTTTCAAGAAAATCCGAACCATTTAAACCTTCACGATGCAGATTTGGGACGTCGATTTTTAACAGCATTATATAAACATCCAGATGCAACAGAAACGATTGTTTTGATCAGTCATTTCGATACAGTCAATACAGAGGAGTATGGCGATCTTGAGGAATTTGCCTATCAGCCAGAAGAATTAACGAAATTGCTTCATGAACGAGTCGATGAATTACCAGATGATGCAAGGGACGATCTGCTTTCTGGCGAGTATTTATTCGGACGTGGAACGATGGATATGAAAATGGGTCTTGTCATGCATATGGGATTAATAGAAAAGGCTTCAGCCGAGCAATGGCCTATCAATCTACTTTTACTAACGGTTCCTGATGAAGAAGTCAATTCAGCAGGGATGAGGGCGGCAGTCACGAAGCTATTGGAAATTGAAGAGGATCATAATCTAAAGT
This sequence comes from Bacillus sp. CGMCC 1.16607, assembly GCF_042683745.1. Taxonomy (NCBI): domain Bacteria; kingdom Bacillati; phylum Bacillota; class Bacilli; order Caryophanales; family Bacillaceae; genus Bacillus; species Bacillus sp. CGMCC 1.16607. The sequence goes on along the minus strand of NZ_JBHUJX010000019.1, from coordinate 116,926 downwards.
ATAAGCTTTTCTTGAACGGTGAGCCTGTATTTGCGCAACAACCTGGGGATCGAAATTATTATGTGTATTCAGGTTCAATTGGGAAAATTATGCCATCTGCTCTATTCTATGGTCGAGAGACACATGTCGGTGAGCCACTTAGCGGAATCACTGCGCCTTATATCGCATCGTTTTTAACTCAAAGAATGGAATGGAACTCAAATTTCCAAGAAATAGTTAAAGGAGAAAAAACACCTTTACCCGTTACATTACAGCTGAAGGATTTGAAAATGGACTACTCTGCTCAAACTCCCTATCGGGCAGCTGCCTTATATAATGTCTTCTTAATGCAACGGAATGCAGCAGAAATAATGGATGTTTTTGAAAAAATAGCAGTAGAGGCAACTCGTGCTTGTAATGAGTCTTATTCGAAAGTATGTACAGAACAGAAAGTGAAACCTGTTGGTGAAGTGCGTGTGTTGCGATATGAGGGTCTGATAAAGTATGCGATTGATAAATATGGGAGAGACTTTGTGGAAGATTTGAAAACCGCTATCCTTGCCAATGATTCATTGGATGAGAGAGAAAAATCCATCCGTATCGCGGATACGCTGATGATTCAATGCCAAGAGCTTGCACCTGTAATGATCCTGCTTTTTGCGCCACCATATTATCCAGCGGTTAATTCCTCTGACGATGTGCTAGTCACACAATGTATTGCACATGTGAAAAAGCTAGGTGAGGAAAAATTTAATTTACCAGTTCAGCAAATTCACTATTTTAATGGAATAAGTGATTTAAGCTATGTGAATTATCAAGATGATCAGGGAGGTTGGACAGCCTTCCAATCTAATACACCTGTATGGGGAGATGGCTACCACATTCCATTTGATCACATGAAAAAACTCCAGGCACCTGTTCTAAATGTTGGTCCATTCGGCAAAGATGCTCATAAACGAACAGAACGCCTTCATACAAAAAGTGCATTTGAAATCGTTCCCGTCCTTGTAGAAGAGATGATTAAAGGGATGATCTAGAATCAAAGAACTGAATCGTTCCTTTTTATTTTCTAGACTCCATTGATGAATAGAAAGCAGGACAAAGTATCCCTGTCCTGCTAAGTTATTAATATCTGGTTTGTATTACGTTTGTGGCTAGACCTCAATATTTGCTACTAAAGGAATTGAGTATCTAACTTCTTTATAAATTTCAGAAAAACCTACCTGTTCATAAAGAGAGAGTGCTGCAGAATTTTCAACTAGCACCATTAATTCGACCTTTTGTAGCTCTCTATTCTTTAATGTCGTAAGAGCTTTAAGTAATAATGCTTTGGCAATGCCTTTTTTTCTCCACTCTGGGAGGACAAATAAATCTTCTATTACTCCATATAAATTGCACGAATTATTCTCTTCCCAGCACATAACGCTTCCGATTATCTCATTTTGATAAACAGCTGTAATAGCTCTCCAGCCCTGCTTTTCCTTATATTCCTTTAATCTTCCTGGGGTAAGTGCATTTTCAGGCCAGATGATACTCTCAACTTTTAAGTAATCCTGTTCGGCTTGTTCCGTTTCCATCTTCCAATAGTCGATGGAAAGTCCCTCTATTTGTAGTGAGCTTATTGGTGGGGAGAAATTAGTTAGGTCTGTCTCCATTTCGTATAAATAGTTAAAAGGGACAAATCCCTGTGCTTCAAACAATTGGTTATTGCTTTGTTCTGAAATGGCATTCCCTACGCATAATGCTGTTTCAAACTGACTAGGTAATGTGTTTTTTATCAATAAAGCTTTTTCATATAATGCTTCATAAAGTTTATTAAATATTTCATGATTGTTTTCATACTCTGGATGAAGTTTAATATTTAGATATATTGCATGTTTTGCTTGTTCGTTAGTACCAGGTTGTTGGACATTGATCGGTTGTACTTGTCCTTTACCAACAAGGTTCTCACCTTCGAAAGCGCAAAGGCAATACTCCCACGAAAACTCTGTTTCTCCAGGCCACCAAAAGATTGAATTAGGATCCTTGTTTATAATAGATTGATATAATGCTTTAACCCCTTGCAAAAATTCAGGTTTAAAATTATGAATCGAAAGTGCCATGAGCCCTCCTATATATCCTTTGTTCTGCATTTTTTACATACTTTTACCTGAGTACCTGCTGAAGAAATGTTCGTGTAAAGTACTTTGATTCTAGTCGCATTACATACTGGACAAGTCCCACGTCCCCTAGCCGGTGTTTTCCATAAACCCTTACCTCTTGTTGTTTTTCCCATTATTGTTCACCTCTTGATACTATTAAGACTTAGATCTCTTACATAGAGTACCAAAGGTGGTATGACATATAATGTCATGGCAATAATTTTTAAAAAATTAGCGTAGCCAAATGGAACCCATTCGATTATGGAATTCTACTTGGTACGTTTCTTCTAGTGATTGGAAAAAATTGGTTTCAAACTTTTTGGCTTGAGTAAATAGTGGAATTAATGATGCTGGTTTCCCTGAATACAATTGCTCTTTAATGGTAGAAAAAACGTCTGAAAGGTTATCAAGTTGATCAAGAGTAGCGGCCAGCTCTGGCATTTTCCATTTTATTGCATGGAAATAGTTACTTAGTTGGTGTTTTAGTGCAGAAAATGTTTTTAAAGTTCGGATGGTACTTTCATCTAGTGTTAATCTGTCTTTTAGGGCATCATTAATAAAGTCATAGACCTTTAGTCCACAAGCATAATGCTCTTCAGATAAGCTAGGATCATGTGATCTAGCTTTGTACACTGCTTGAAAAATAGATTCAAGATATAGTTCTTTTTCATCCAAGATGATTTTATCTTTACTGAATAAATGGATACACCACATGGGCAGTGAACTATATCCTAGCTCAGGATAAGAGAGTAGATGCTCAGCTTCACCATCTGTATAGATGAGTACTTTCTTCTCATCATCGTATCCTTTAACCACAACAAACTCATCTCTCCAAATAATCGAAGGGATATCATCATTAATATTTTTAATTATTGCATGAAGTAATTTCTTTTGATACAGAGGAAAGGTGAAGTCATCTGTATAAGAAGAGTACATTTTTGAGTAAATACCGATAAAGTCAGTAGCTAACCAATTTTCATTCCAGTTGTAAATAAAAGTGGATGGAAAATCTAATTTTCTATTTACAGAAAATCGAAAAACTAGACTGGATACACCAGAAAAAATGTCTTGATTAAATGGAATGATATTTAAATAATCCAAAATGCTGTACATTGGATCAATGATAGTAGAACTATTTCGCACGTAGCTTATAGGAAGATTTTTCTTACCCAATCGATTCACATCCTTATTTATCTATCATCGCCTTGGAGCCAATTCGTTCTGAATAAATCAATTTGTCTATCTGCAGGCTGATTGTTCAGGAATCTTTCTATTTCCTTCATCGCTGCATTCTCAAAGATTTCTGCTTCCTTTAGCATTCCGTTTATTGGTTTGCATTGATGTTTTTCAATACGTGTATGTCTATTTTCATAACGGATGATTTTTTGTATTTCTTTATAGATGGAATGGACCACAGAGAATAGTTCACTAGATTGTGAAAGTTCAGGATACAGTACTTTTACTTCATTCATATATTGATAGATTTCAAACTTGGATGTAGCATATGTATCTAAAGTGTATGCTGCCCCTTCTAGATGAAACTCATTTGTCTCTAATTCATTTATCAAATAAGGGTAAGCGGATTGTCCCGACGCAGAATGAGAATTTGGAGGTTGGTTCCATACAACCATCGCATCATTTAAGGAATCTAGATAAATATCCTTTAACTCTTTCTTAATCTTTTCATCAAAGGTTTGATAAAACCAAATAAGGGAGGGGTTTAAGCAAATATTATCGAATAGACAAATCTTTTCTTCACGAGTGGCAATCCCGCCTCTTTGAAAAAAATCGTCCCCTTCTAAATAATAAAAAATTCTCTGTTCATCATCATACCCATGGATCACCCCAAAAGGTGGGCACCAATATAAAACACCTATTCCTTTATCGATTGACATCTTAATATTTTCGATTGCTTTTTGCTGAATTAAAGGAAACGTTCGATGCCTGCACCGGTCGGCCTGTGCGGAATTGTAAATCCCCAAATTATCAACAGCTTTCCAATTATCTCTTACCCAAGGTCCATATGCATGAACGGATCTAGGTGAAATCCCTTTTTCGATTGTGAATTTGAAAGCCATGCCAGTCATACCCGAAAGTAAATACTTGGGACCTTCAAACAAGCCACAATTACTTAAAACAGCGTGAAGACAATTTATATACGAATTGGAATCTTTCTCAATTTGAATATTCTGTAAAACATTTCTTGCCATCTTTGACTCCTTTATCCTTGAAGAATAGTACGACATTTTTCAAAAAGCTTATCCTTTAACCACTCTGGACCAATTAATTTAATCGTATTTGAAGAACCTAATAACTGGTCTAAAAAGCTTTCCACATCATAAAACTCGATGGTAAAAGCCTTTTTTTCGATCCATTTTATGTTATATCCTAACCAGGAATTACCCTCGAAGGGAAAGAGAAATTCTACTTTTGCTTCAAAAGGAACTTTTGTTAAAGAATGCTTCTTACTATTTATAACTAGATTTGTAGTCTTATCTGAAATGGTCATTTCACTTATGTCTTTCAATTCCGTTAGCACTTCCTCCTGATCTTCAGGGCTATATGATACAAGAAAATCGCTACTTCCTTTATAAAGTAATGTAATCGGCTCTAAATGTTTCGTAACATGCGATTGGCAATCATGGGAGTAATAAGTGACATGTATGTATTTTTTTTCTGTTATGGCAAAATCAATTTTGTGGATAAGATCGATTAAAAAATTGTGAACAGAAAAAAAGGGATACGAGTCGGTTACACTCACTTGTTTACCTCCGAGGCGCTTAAATAAGGAGGCGAGCCTATTTATAGAAGAGGAATTTTCATATGAAAATTGTCCATATCGGTGCGCAAGAAAGCTGAGGATTTTTTGCTCCTCTTCGGTAATGATCTGGTAAGGAAGAATGTAGGTATCCTCTATATATTCATAGCCTCTTTTTTGGGGTACATATTGCAAGGGGGCTCCCATTGTGTTAACTAAATATTCAATATCGCGCAAAGCTTGACGACTAGAAATTTCAAATTTTTGAACGATATTTTTACTATTAGGGTACCTTTTCATCCGAACTTGGTCATCAAACCAAATAATACGATGTAAATTGCTCAAATTTTCATTTTCCTTTCTCATTATAGTAGTTATTATTATACCTAATCTGCCTAGTGATTGGGCTACCTAAATTAGATTGATTAAACGATTTGATTAAGTGTGTAAATTAATTCGGTAAAATTTCATAACTATGAATCCGAAAAGTCGGAAATTTCCGCAATATCGGAATGTTTCATTTGAATAATTTCCGTTATTGCGGAATTTCTAGTAAATGGGACATGTTCAAAAAATGAATTAATGACAAATTAAACTATGTAACTAGTAACTATTTTTAATCGTATTTTGATAATTTAGAATTAATTGTTATATTGGCACGAAAGTTGCAATTAAAAAATGTAGTGATAGAAAAGGAGGTTTAGGCTTTATTTTGTAAACGCTTACTAAGGGGTAGGAAAAATAGGGTAATTAGAAATTAATAACACAAGGGGGATTTACATGGATTTAATCATTATATTATTGGCACTCGGACTCTTAATGTTTGTTGCGTACAGAGGATTTTCCGTCATATTGTTTGCGCCTATTTGTGCACTTTTTGCTGTCTTATTAACAGAACCAAGTTATGTAATGCCGTTTTTTTCAAGCATTTTTATGGATAAAATGGTTGGCTTTATTAAGAACTATTTCCCTGTCTTCTTATTAGGGGCTATTTTCGGTAAAGTGGTTGAAATGTCTGGACTTGCTGAGTCAATTGCAAAAACGATTGTTCGTTCAATTGGTGCGAAGCGGGCGATGTTAGCGATTGTATTATTAGGAGCAATCTTAACGTACAGTGGTGTGAGTCTGTTCGTAGCCGTGTTTGCAATTTTCCCGTTTGCAGCACAGTTATTCAGACAAGCTAATATTCCAAAAAGACTCATTCCTGGAACGATTGCTCTAGGAGCATTTACCTTTACGATGGACGCGCTACCTGGTACACCACAAATTCAAAACGTTATACCAACCTCATTCTTTAAAACAGATATTTATGCAGCACCAGTTTTAGGGATTTTAGGTGGAATCTTTGTCCTTATTGTTGGTCTTTTATATCTTGAATCTCGTCGTAAAAAGGCAGAAAGAGCTGGAGAAGGTTACTTTGGATTTGGTTCGGAAACGGCTGCAGCAGCTGAGGCTCATAAGTTGGCTGATAACGAATCGTTTACTAAGGAGCTTTCAACGAATCAACCTCTTGGACGTCAAATTCTAGCTTTTGTTCCACTTATTCTTGTTGGTGTGATGAATAAAGTCTTTGTTACTCTTATTCCTAAATGGTATCCAGAGGGCTTTGATTTTTCAAAAATAGGCATGAAAGCTCTAGGTGTTATGGATGTTTCGACAGTTGCAGCAATTTGGGCTGTTGAAATGGCATTGATTGTTGGTATTATTTCAACTATTTTATTCGATTGGAAGCGTGTTACGCAAAACTTTAAAGAAGGTCTAAATACAAGCATCGGTGGCTCGTTGTTAGCGACGATGAATACAGCAGCTGAATACGGATTTGGTGGAGTAATTGCAGCGCTACCAGGATTCGCTGTGATTAGTAATGGCATTTCTGGTACGTTTACAAACCCATTAGTAAATGGGGCAGTGACAACAACGACTCTTGCAGGTATTACCGGTTCAGCTTCAGGTGGGATGGGTATTGCATTAAGTGCGATGTCTGAAACTTATAATAAGGCCATTGCAGTTGCCAATATTCCTCCGGAAGTGATGCACCGTGTAATTTCAATGGCATCTGGTGGAATGGATACACTTCCGCATAATGGGGCTGTTATCACATTACTAGCTGTGACAGGTTTAACTCATAAACAATCTTATCGTGACATTTTCGCAATAACGGTTATTAAAACACTTGCTGTTTTCTTTATCATTACTTTATACACGCTTTTAGGAATTGTTTAATCAATATCGGAATAAGTGGCAAAAAAGGAGATGGTTACATGGCGACTGGGAAAGTGTTGTATTCCTTTGATGAAGCTATCGATTGTATACATGATGGTGCAACCTTAATTGTTGGTGGTTTTGGCCTTTGTGGGATACCTGAGAAGGCGATCCTAGCTCTAAGAGATAAGGGAGTGAAGGACCTAACGATTGTAAGTAACAATTGTGGGGTTGATGATTGGGGCTTAGGTCTTTTATTAGCAAACAAGCAAATCAAAAAAATGATTTCTTCCTATGTTGGAGAAAACAAAATTTTTGAGAAACAATTTTTAAGTGGAGAATTAGAAGTGGAGCTTGTGCCACAAGGAACTCTTGCTGAACGAATTCGTGCAGGTGGAGCGGGGATTCCGGGTTTTTATACGGCAACGGGTGTAGGTACTCCAATTGCAGAAGGTAAGGAACATAAAGAGTTTGATGGGAAAATGTTTATTTTAGAAAAAGGGATTGTCGGTGACATTGCACTTGTGAAAGCCTGGAAAGCCGATCCTCACGGGAATTTAATCTACCGAAAAACCGCACGCAATTTTAATCCTCTAGCTGCGATGGCTGGAAGAATCACCATTGCAGAAGTAGAGGAAATCGTAGGAGTTGGAGAGTTAGATCCTAATCATATTCACACTCCTGGCATTTACGTTCAACATGTCCTTATGGGATCCTCATACGAGAAAAAAATTGAACGCCGGACTGTGGCTAGTGTTTAAAGGAGGTTGTGATGGATGGATGTTCGGTTAAAAATCATTAAACGAGCGGTGTTAGAAATTTCAGATGGGATGAACGTAAACCTTGGTATCGGAATGCCTACCCTTGTTGCGAATGAAATTCCAAACGAGTACAATGTCATGCTTCAATCAGAAAATGGATTGCTAGGAATTGGACCATATCCTACAGATGAAGAAGTAGACGCTGATCTGATTAATGCTGGCAAAGAGACTGTAACTGCCGTATCAGGTGCTTCTTATTTTGACAGTGCAGAGTCTTTTGCGATGATTCGTGGAGGTCATATTGACTTAGCGATACTAGGTGGCATGGAGGTTGCCGAAAATGGTGACCTTGCGAACTGGATGATACCTGGGAAAATGGTTAAAGGGATGGGCGGCGCCATGGACCTAGTGAACGGAGCTAAAAGAGTGGTTGTGGTTATGGAGCATACGAATAAATATGGTGAATCGAAGGTTAAAAAACAATGTACGCTTCCTTTGACTGGACAAAGGGTAGTACACCGATTAATCACTGAATTGGCAGTTTTTGATTTTAAAGAGAACGGTATGGTATTGACTGAAATACAATCAGGCGCCACTTTAAAGGAAATTCAGGAGAAAACAGAAGCGACCTTTACCGTCAGCCCTCTTTTGTTGGCGAAGCAAAGTTAATTCATTTATTTCATATTGCCCGAAAGGTAGAAAAAACAGAGAAACCGGTCATCATAAAATTATCTTTTAAAGGTTCTTTCTACCAAAAATATCAAAAAGAATTTGGGAGGAACAGGAATGGGGAAGCTCCTAGAAGGAAAAGTAGCCTTTATCACTGGCTCGGCTAGTGGAATTGGTTTGGAAATAGCGAGAGCTTTTGCTCTTGAAGGCGCAAGGGTCGTTATATCCGATTTGAATCAAGAAAAATGTGAGCAAGTAGCAACACAGCTGGGGGAAGAAGGATTTAGCGCTTTGGCTATTCCGTGTGATGTTACAGATGAAAAGGTATTTAAAAATGCTATTGAGCTTGCCTATGACACCTTTGGCAGCTTAGATATTTTAGTCAATAATGCAGGACTTCAATATGTTTCACCATTGGAGGATTTTCCTACGGAAAAATTTGAATTCTTAATTAAAGTAATGCTTACAGCACCATTTGTTGGAATAAAGCATGTTTTTCCAATAATGAAGAAGCAGGGGTATGGAAGAGTCATAAATATGGCATCTATTAATGGACTTGTTGGCTTTGCAGGTAAAGTAGCCTATAACAGTGCGAAGCATGGTGTCATTGGGTTAACCAAAGTGGCAGCTTTAGAAGGAGCAGCTCAAGGGATCACTGTGAATGCGCTTTGTCCTGGGTATGTTGATACACCACTTGTAAGAAATCAACTAAAAGATTTAGCTACAACTAGAAATGTCCAGCTTGATCGTGTATTAGAGGAAGTAATTTATCCGCTAGTACCACAAAAAAGGCTGTTAGATGTTTCAGAAATTGCAGATTATGCTGTTTTCCTAGCAAGTGAAAAAGCAAGAGGCGTCACCGGTCAAGCCGTTGTTTTGGATGGCGGATATACTATTCAATAGCTAAGATTCTCTGAACCTTGTTTGCTGTGCAAATAAGGTTCATTTTTATAATTGGAATTACCTTCCCTTTGGTGGTTGTCGATTTTTGGTATAATGAGTAGTAAATAAATGTAAGCAAAGGTGAGCATGATGAAAAACACTGGAATTGATCTCATTCCTTATGAATGGCTAGAGGAAGTTATTAATCTAGCAGCTGAACGAATTGTGATTGTAGACCGAGAAGGTATGATTTGTTATATCAATTCAGCTTATTGTGAGTTCTTAGGAACAACGGTGGAAAATGCTATTGGCCGCAATGTCAAAGATGTCATCGAAAATACAAGAATGCATATTGTGGCAAATACGGGTCAAGCAGAGTTGGCTGTTGTTCAGCCTATAAATGGTAGTGAAATGATTGCTAATCGTTTTCCACTAATTGTTGAAGGGGAATTAGTTGGTGCCTTAGGAACCGTTATGTTCAGAACCCCTGAGGATTGGTGGGATTATAAAAAGAAAATCCAACCTTTATTGGATGAGCTTAAATATTACAAAAACAAGTTAGAAAAGGATATGAAAAGTAAGTATTCATTTCATGATTTAATAGGGGAAGGACCATCCTTCCAAATGGCCAAAAAGCTTGCAGAAAGAATTTCAGGGAGTCAGTCGGCTGTTTTGCTATTAGGGGAATCGGGTACGGGGAAGGAATTATTTGCCCATGCCATCCATGCCAACAGTACTCGTTCCTCTTTTCCATTTGTTCCAATTAATTGTGCCTCGATACCCGAGCATTTATTAGAATCAGAATTGTTTGGATATGAAGATGGTGCTTTTACTGGAGCGAAAAAAGGTGGGAAAAAGGGGCAGTTTCAAATTGCCAACTATGGGACGATATTTCTTGATGAAGTAGGAGATATGCCTCTCTCGATGCAAAGTAAACTTTTACGTGTTCTTCAGGAAAAAGAAATCCAGCGCGTAGGTGGACAAAGCTCTATTCCTGTGGACGTAAGAGTGATTGCGGCCACACACAGGGATTTAGAGAAGATGGTAGAGGAAGGGAAGTTCCGAAAGGATTTATACTATCGTTTAAATGTGATTAAAATTGAAATACCACCGCTTAGAAAACGAAAAGAAGATATTCCACTGATCGCAACCAATCTATTAAATAAGTTAGAAAAAAAGTTTTTCCGTAAGGGAATAAAATTATCGGAACATGTTATTGAAAGATTGCAGCAGCATTCGTGGCCAGGCAATATCCGCGAGCTAGAAAATGTATTAGAAAGAGCGATAAATGTTCTAGATGGGAGGCAAATCGAGTTTGCTCATCTGCCACTTTATCTTCGTGATCAGGATAGAAACTTTGAATCAATGAAAGATACGAATACTTCAAATGAGCTAGGAAATGAGTCTTACAATCTACCTGTATTGCCATTAAGAGAAACGCTTGCACAAGCGGAAAAACAAGCTATCCTCCATGCACTTTCTTTAGCGAATGGAAATAAACAAGAGGCAGCCAAGCTATTGCAAATAGGAAAAACAAAATTTTACGATAAATGTAAAATGTATGATGTGAAATAGAGTAATTGAAATAGAAAATGCGAAAGATTTAGTCCAAGAACAAACTGATGCTGTGAATAGTACGGATTCATTTAGATTAATCGCAAGTTCCATTAAAGGTGTTAGAAAAATTATCAGTGAGGTTAATGGAAGCATTGATTCTCTAATGATTTTATAGGACAACGTTGTATGTTCTATAGAGAATATTGCCGCTATTAGTGAGGAATCAGCGGCTACGATTGAAGAAATTTCTTCTTCTGTCGATGAACAGTTAAATGCGATCACGGTTGTTGCAGATTCCGCAAGTGAACTAGATGAGCATATCAATGAGCTAAAGAAAGAGATTGATAAATTTACATTATAAATGAAGAAAGCTCTTTAAAATGATGGTGACTGTTTTTCAAGCAGTCACTATTTTTATATTCTCTTACGGAACCAATAACGGTTAGCCTCGTCTAAATGTAAAGAAAGGAGGATGTGAATGTATTTGAAAAAAACGAAAGAAAACTCAAATGAAATCCACCATCTGCCTAAAGAAGACCAATTAATTTGGTTGATGGAGGAATATGGCGATATGGTGATGAGATTAGCTTACACTTATTTGAAAGAAAAGCAGTTAGCGGAAGATATTTCTCAGGAAGTGTTTATTAGCTGCTACAAAAGTCTAGACCAGTTTCAAAGTAGATCTACATACAAAACATGGCTTTACCGAATTACTGTCAATAAATGCAAGGATTTATTAAAAAGCTGGTCCTATAAAAATATTCAGTACAAAGACTTTATTTTTTCTATTATTAAGGGCAGAACAAATTCTATAGAGGATAGAATGGAAGAATTGGAGGATCAAGCCCTCCTTTTTGAAAAAATATTAGCCCTCCCAATTAAGTTGAGAGAAGTAATTATCCTCCATTATTATGAAGAATTATCGATAAATGAAATGGCTGATTTATTAAGTCAGAACGCGAATACTGTGAAGACGAGACTTTTTCGCGCCAGAAACTTGTTAAAACTTTCATTTGAGGAGGAGAATAGTCATGAAAAATAAATTGAACTATCCCGAATGGAAAAACATCCGTTTTCAAAAAGAGCATAAGCAAAATGTTCTAAAGGCAGTAAGAGAGGGCAATAAAATTATTGAATTAAAAGCTCATCGGCCAAAAACGGGTAGAAGAAAATTCGCTTATTCCACCTTCGCAGCCGTAGCCATATTCACACTACTCATTGTTTTTTCCAATCTATCACTTGGCATGGCAAAGGTCACAGCGAAAATTCCATATTTAAGCTTGTTCATTAAACAAGAGGAATACAAATATGCTGTTATTAATCTTGTTGGGGATACGTTGATGGAAAATCAGTTCGAACCTCATGACTGGGATATTTCGGTTCCAAAGCGAGAAATCAAACTAGAGCTTTATGAATCGAGCAAAAAGGATAATGCAAAAGCAAAGGGAAAAATTCATGATGCCTTAATGGATAACAATTTCGGCAAGTATAAGATTAAAATTCAATCTGTGAAAGACGACCGAGTGCCAATGGAAGAACCCAGTCCAGAGGTTGAAAAATACATCCAGGAAGGCATGGAACTTGAGAATAAAATTATTGAATGGTTAAAGCAAAATAATTACGTCATGGCATTCCCACCACAAGCTCGAGTCGTTGATAAATATATCTACGTCGCTGTTCCGAAAACAGAATCGAAGGAACGAATGGCGGCGTTGAAAAAAGGACTTGAGGAATTATCTAAACCATATGGAGAACCATTCCGATATCGAGTCACCAGAATCGATATGGCAGCCCGTGAACAAGAACAAAGATGGGGGGAATTGGGACTTATTCATATCATCGGTGGCGGATTAATGGAAAACGAGACTTTTAAGGTGAAGACCTATTCGTATTCCTTCCATCCACTGCCACTGCAAATTACTATTAAAACTACCGTTAAATCAACAGATCCTGAAGCTAAAGAACTAGCCAAAAGGATCAAAGACGAAATCATGACCTTCATCAAAACGGACGAAAGAACCAAAACCGTTCGTAACGATCCTTTTGAAATAACCGTATTGGGAAAGGATAAGAAGAAGATTAATTAAAACAAAAAACCTTGTAAAGATTATTTAAAAGAATGACCTGTAAATCTATTTACAGGTCATTCTTTTGGGACAATTCCCAAAAAAGTAATTCCAACACTATTCTCTTTTAACAGATAATGTATTCAACTCCTGTTTAATTCGTCAATTACTCCATTAGTCGTAGTGCAACTGAAAATAACCAAGACCAATTTCTTAAGAAGCTTCCACAGTTTGAACGAATCTTCGCCTCACTTTTACAAGTAAAATTAAGAAAAGTGATTCGGAGGTATAGCACTATGAAAATAAAAGAACTGATTCTTGAAACGACTGAACTGAAAAAACTATTTGATTTCTACCATATACATTTTGGTTTTCCATTAATAAAAATGACTAGAGATGAATTCACTATCAAGATTGGGTCAACTCATTTAACCTTTATAGAGGGGAATGAGAACACTAAACCATTTTATCACTTTGCTATTAATATTCCTGAAAGTAGGATGAATGAAGCACTTAAATGGATCGGAAAAAGGGTAAAGATAACAACCTATGAGGGAGAGAAAGTAATTCATTTCCAATCATGGGATGCACATTCTGTTTATTTTAATGACCCTGCTGGCAATATTGTTGAAATAATAGCAAGACATCAACTCAAAAGTTCATTAACAACCAAAGCATTTTCAAATAATGAGTTTTTAAGAATAGATGAAATAGGGATCCCTGTATTCAATGTACTAGAAGTAGTTGGGAAAATAAAAAGTGAGTTGGGAATATCAGAATGGAAGCAACCATCCGATACATTTGCGGCAATTGGTGACGAGGAAGGACTATTCATTATCGTTAAGAAAGATCGTCCGTGGTTTATGAGCGATAAAAAAGCAGCAATCTTTCCGATTCAAGTGATAATTGAGGGAGATAGATCATGGATATTCTCATATTTAAATTACTCTATTCGCTCTGAATAGTTTGGGATCTTGCTATTAAGAACTGTTTATCGTAGGAGAAAAGTGTCGATTAAAACGCTAACTTCCTTTTCATAAAATAGAAAGATGTAATCATATTGTGTAGAATATACCTGACTATGATCACACATGAAATGTTCGCTGAATCAAAATGATTTTTATAGGAGTAGGAGAACATATGGAATCATTTATCATTACTAATGTAACTGTTTATACTGAAGAAGATTTCTATAAACAAGGTTTTGTGAAGGTTGAAGATGGAATCATCACTAAAACGGGACATAATGATGAACTAACAGAAGAAATAATAAATGGAGCAAAGATCATTACTCTAACCCCTGATTTAGCACTAATCCCAGGAATGATTGACATTCATATTCATGGGGTAGATGGGGTAGATACAATGGACGCCACACCAGAAGCCTTACATACAATGGCAAAGGCACTTCCTAGGGAAGGAACAACGAGCTTTCTCGCGACAACTATAACACAGAGTGAAGAGGAAATTGAAAAGGCACTTCAAAATGTGGCCAATTATATGGGAATGTCGAAAAAAGCTGATGTTGCAGAGGTGGTGGGCATCCATCTTGAAGGACCGTTTATTTCGAAAAAGCGGGCAGGTGCTCAGCCTAACCGATATATTAAGGCACCTGACCTTACTCTTTTTATGAAATGGCAAGAACTTAGTGGTGGAAATATTAAAGTTGTTACTTTAGCCCCTGAGGAAGAAAATGGTTTGGAGTTTATACATCATTTAAGTCAAACAGGAGTGGTCGCTTCTATTGGTCATTCGAACGCAACGTATGAGGAAGTAGATCATGCGATTAATGCTGGTGCCTCGCATGTGACCCATTTGTTTAATGGGATGTCGGGTTTACATCATCGTGAGCCTGGTGTAGTAGGTGCCGCGCTCTTACGAGAGGAATTAAAAGTCGAAATGATTGTCGACGGAATTCACATCCGACCAGAAATCGTGAAGCATACGTATAGAAGTAAAACAAGTGAATCGATTCTTCTCATTACTGATTCAATGAGGGCAAAATGTTTAAAAGCTGGCCAATATGAACTCGGTGGTCAAAAGGTCATCGTGACAAGGGATCGTGCAACTTTAGAAGATGGCACATTAGCTGGCAGTATTCTCAAAATGGGGACGGCGCTACAAAATTTTCAAAAATATACTGGGTGCCGTTTAGAAGAGTTGGTGAAAATCACATCTATGAATCCAGCAAAGAGCTTAAATATTTTTGATCGAAAAGGAAGTATCACGGAAGGAAAAGACGCTGATTTCGTTATTTTAGATTCCAACTTGAATATAATGATGACGTATTGTCGTGGCCATTTGGTCTATAAAAGAGGTGAAATGGATGAATGTAATAGCTGTGAAGAATGATACTGAATTAAGTGAAATTGCCTCAAAAATGATCAGTGAAAAAGTTAAGACTAAGAGTGCCACCATACTCGGACTAGCGACGGGGGGGACTCCTGAGAAAACATATGATCTACTCATTCGAGATCATCAAATTAATGCGACTTCCTATCAAAACGTTCGGACAGTGAATCTAGACGAATACATCGGGCTCGCAAGTGATCATCCACAAAGCTATCATTACTATATGATTCATAAATTGTTTCAATATCTCGATCTAAAAATGGAAAACACCCATATTCCAAATGGAATGGCTTCCGATTTACAGGAAGAGTGTAAAAGGTATGATGGCTTAATTGAAAGTCTAAACTATCCTGATCTTCAAATATTAGGAATTGGAAGTAATGGTCATATCGGATTTAATGAACCGGGGACGCCTTTTTCACAGAAAACGTATGTTACAAAGCTTACTGAATCAACCCGTAAGGCGAATGCCCGTTTCTTTCATCATCAGAAAGACGTTCCAACACATGCCATTACAATGGGTATCTCAAGTATTTTAAAAAGCAAAGAAATCCTATTGCTGGCATCAGGTGAATCCAAAGCAAAGGCAATAAAAGAACTACTATCAGGAGAAATAACCGAAAACTTCCCTGCCTCAGCTCTTAAACTTCACAAACATGTAACCGTGATTGCAGATGAATTGGCACTTAAAGAAGTGTCTACTGATATGGAAAGCTTTAAGATCTAGGTAGGATTAATTATCAAACAAAATAGGAAATGGTCCAGAGCCAAAGTGCTCTGGACCATTTTTTCAAAAAGCTATACCTATAAATCTGGACTTTCATGCTTCGCTTTAAGCTGTCTCCAGCGGCGTTCTACTTCTTTGTCGAATAACTGAAGCATTTCTTGACTGCTTTCTTGGAGCAAATGCTTCGTTTTCCCCATCAGCTTCAACCACTCAGTGACGTCAATACGTTTGTTCTTCTCTTCTGGATTGTACGTAACGGTCGTGATTCCGCGCTCTACTTCGTAAAGAGGGAAGAAGCAGGAGTTTACGGCTGCCTCAACGATTGTTTGTCCTAGTTCATCTTTCGATTTCCAGTTCAGTGGGCAAGTGATTAAAATTTTCCCGTACACAAGACCCTCATTCTTCGCATACCACTGCGCTTTTGCTGCTTTTTTCAATAGGTCGCGGTCGAACGCTTCGGTTCCTGTGAATACGTAAGGAATATGGGTAGCCGCCATAATTTGAGCAGTATCCTTGTGATGGAAGGGCTTACCGTTTTGGAAGCTGCCGACGCCCGAAGTACTTGTCATATGTCCCATTGGTGTTGAATAAGACATCTGACTTCCTGTATTCATATAACCTTCGTTATCGTACTCCAAAATAATCATTTTATGGTTTCTTAGTGCCGTTCCGATCGCTGGTCCCATACCAATATCCATTCCACCATCGCCTGTGACCATGACAAATGTAAAGTCATCACTTAAACCGAGCTTTTCAAATTCGCCGCGTCGTTTCCGTTCATGGAACATTTCGACTAATCCTGAAAGGGTAGCCGAACCATTTTGGAAAAGGTTATGGATGTAAGTGGCTTTATGTGAACTGTATGGATAGCCAGTAGTAACGACCATTGCGCATCCTGTATGGAATAAAGCAACAATATCTCCTTCAATCCCTTTGAAGAACAATTCTAAACCTGAAAAAATTCCGCAGCCCGGACAAGCTCCGTGTCCTGAAGCTAATCGTTTCGGTTTTTTCGTTAAGCTACGTAAGGGTGGAATTTTCACGTTTAATTGGCCTGTTTTTTCATCAGGAGTAACAGTGATTAGCCCTGTGTTTAAATCTTCTTTTTTCATTGGATTCAATACGCGTTTCGGAGCAAGTTCAGCTCTTCCCGGTTCATGTCCATAATAGTCAAAAGGTTTTTCTACATACGCTTGTTCCGCTGCATCTTGGGCTAGTAGAAAAAAGCTTTCTGCGTCATCGGCGTAAAAATCTTTGCCGCCTAAGCCATAGACACGATTGACAACCTTTGTTGTCACATTTCCATAAGTCTGTAATGTTGCTCTCACTTCAAGAGCCATATTACCACCATGTGCACCGTAAGAGTCCGCACGATCGCCAACTGTAATTGCTTTCACATTTCGCAATACTTCAGCAAGCTGTTTTTGCGGGAATGGCCGGATCATATTTGGTGTGATGACACCAGCTTTAATCCCTTTTTCACGAAGTCGGTCCACTACGTCTTTACAAACCTCAGCTGCTGAATTCAGCATAAATACCGCAATCTCGGCATCTTCCATTCGATATAAATCGAGTACAGGATACTCGCGCCCAGTCAGCTCAGCATATTCTTTTGATATTCTCTCATAAACTTCTTCCGCTTTATACATCGCTTCAGATTGCTGATAACAGTTGTTTATATAATCTGGTTCATTCATATATGGTCCAATCGTTACCGGATTATCACGATCTAAAGCGTGACGGAAGTTTGGATTCGGTTCACCAATAAATTGTTGAACATCTTCTTTACTCTTGATTACCTGAACACGTCTCTTTTGGTGAGAAGTGAAATATCCGTCGAAGGAAACGATTACCGGCAAACGAACCTCTGGATCTTCTGCAAGTTTAATCGCAATCAAGTTCATATCATAAACAATTTGTGGATCACGAGCCATTAAGATCGGCCATCCTGTATTTAAGGCAAAATAAAGATCGGAATGGTCACCGTGAATGTTTAAAGGTCCTGATACGGAACGGTTCACGAGATTCAACACCATTGGAAAACGTGTTCCTGATTGTACAGGAAGCTGTTCCAGCATATATAAAAAACCATTCGCACTAGTTGCATTGAATACACGCCCACCGCCTGTTGATGCACCGTAGCAAATTCCAGCTGAACCGTGTTCACCGTCAGCAGGTATTAACACGATATCATGCTCACCCTTCGCCTTCATTCCATCAAGGAACTGGGCAACTTCCGTAGATGGAGAGATTGGGTAATACCCCATCACATGATAATTTATTTGGTGTGCTGCATAGGCAGCCATTTCATTACCTGATTCGAATACAATCGTTTGTTCAACCGAACCAGTTGGAATGTTTACGTTTTCACTTTTTAAATCAATGGACATACAGATCCCGCCTTTCTTTTAATTTTGCGTGACTAGGTCAAATAGATGAGGGACACGATGAGTTTCAGCGTAGCCATCATTGTATTCTCGCTCACTTGTTAGCGCTTCCACCGGACAAGCATGAACGCATTTTAAACAGCCTTTACAATACTGGTAGTCAATCCCTTTAAGAAACATTTGTGGTCTGCCTTTTTTATCTTCCTTTTCTTCCCAAACGAAACAAAAATCAGGACAAGCTGTATCACATGCGGCACAGTTAATACATTTACTATCATGAAAATGAGGAAGCATTCCCGCACGTGAAATACTTAAATCTTTTAAAATACTATTTCCAGGATTAATGATCATTCCGCCTAATGGCTGTGTTTCATAGCCAAGTATTGATTCTGCACGTTTAAAAGGTTTTGGTTCCACCCCTTCTTCAGGGTTATACGTTTTAAATTCCACTTCATGGTAGCCGCGGTCAAAGGTTCGAATATTGGGCTCTACTAAATGTGGATATTTTTTTTCAAATGTTTTACGAATCGTATTTCTCATAGATTCTGGATCTAAAAAATCTAAAATTCGGTAAAGCGCACCGAGCATTGCGGTGTTTACTTTTGTTTGTTCTTCCAAAGCGATTTCGGTCGCGTTAACAACTGCGATCGTTCCACCAAGGATATTCATTCCTTTTTTTAGTTCGTCTGAAGTTTTTTGTGAGTTTACTAGGATGGTGCTGTCAGGATAAATTCCACTTGTGCAGTCGATTGTTTTAAACAAGGCATCATGGAAAATGCCGACAACGTGAGGGCGTTCAATTGGTGTGGTATCTCGGATGTTTGTGCCAGGTTCACAGAATCGAATATGTGCTTTGACAGGGGAGCCTTTCTTTTCTGATCCATAGGAAGAAAAGCCAACTCCATTTAGACCATTTCCGACGACTCCATCTTCAGAGAGCATTTTTCCAGCTAAATTCGCTCCCAATCCGCCAATCGATTCAAGGCGGATTTCAAAAAAACCTAAATCATTCTTTTTTGATAGTTTTGTCAAAAAGAGTTCCTCCAATCTGTTTGATTTACCCCTAGTGTGTAGAGGTGGAATATTATAAATTTTCAATAAACTTATATGGTAAATTGTAACAGGATATGAAATCAAATACAACAGGTTTTCCGTGACAAGCAAACACCATGAGGAATCTTTTCTAATTACAAGGTTGAATACCGAATTTGTGATATAGTACAGAATTCATTTTGTATTATAACAGAATGTATTTTATTACTTTGGTAATAAACACAGATATCCCTATAACATTAATTTGTTATAATTGTTAAGTTAGAAAAGCCTGAAAAGAGGTTACAAAATGAATAAAACAATCGGGATTTTAGCACATGTCGATGCTGGAAAAACAACATTTTCAGAGCAACTCCTTTATCATACAAAAAGCATTAAACAAAGAGGGCGTGTCGATCATAAGGATGCCTTTTTAGATAGTCATGAAATTGAGAGACAACGTGGGATTACGGTATTTGCCGATCAAGGAATGTTTTCCTATCGTGACTCCAATTACTACTTAATTGATACACCAGGTCATATTGATTTTTCCCCAGAAATGGAACGAGCCATACAGGTGATGGATTATGCCATTATCATTATTAGTGCTGTGGAGGGGATTGAAGGTCATACTGAAACTGTCTGGGAGCTATTAAGAAAATATAGAGTACCTACTTTTTTCTTTATCAATAAAATCGACCGAGTGGGTGCAGATGTAAATAGAGTGATAAAAGAAATTCAACAGAACTTAACAGAGGATGTATGTGAGATGACAGACTCCTTTCATAATGGTGAAATGGGGATCGCTCTTGCTGAGTTTGTTGCCGAACGGAGTGAATCGCTTCTCGAATACTATTTGGAAAATGGGTATCAACAAGAGTTATGGCTAGAAAAGACTAAAGAATTGATCAAGGATCATAAGATTTTTCCTTGTTTTAACGGATCTGCGCTTCAAGATATTGGCATTGAAAATTTTTTAGAAAAGTTCGATCAATTATCAGTGACGAATTACTCAAATCAAGGAACTTTTTCTGGTCGAGTCTATAAAATTCGTCATGATAGTAGTGGGACTAGGATTACTTTTATTAAAGCATTAAGTGGAACGTTAAAAGTTCGAGAGGAAATAAGCTACGGGGAAGAAGAGAATCGGATTTCTGAAAAAATAACACAAATACGTGTATATAGTGGTAACAAATTTAAAACAGTTGATCAAGTCGTTGCAGGAGAGCTAATTGCGGTAACGGGCTTATCAATGACATCAGTTGGTGATGGAATTGGATCAATAACGGAGAAGGTTTCTTATGAAATGGTTCCAACCCTTAAATCAAAGGTCATTTTCGAACCGATTGTAAATATTAAAGAAGCGATCCAATATTTTAAACAACTGGATGCGGAAGATCCTTCGTTAAACGTAAGTTGGGAAGAAAGCCTACAGGAAATTCATATTCATGTTATGGGAACGATCCAACTAGAGGTATTAGAGCAACTAGTTTGGGAACGGTTCCAGCTAAGAGTTTCTTTTGAGGAACCAGAAATTCTTTATAAAGAGTCGATTGATTCAGTAGTGGTTGGTTACGGTCATTTTGAGCCTTTAGGGCATTACGCCGAAGTTCATCTTCAATTGGAGTCAGGGGAAAGAAACGAAGGGGTTGTATTTGAGAACCGTTGTCATGCAGACGATCTATCTGTTGGAAATCAAAATTTAATTCGTCACCATGTTTTTGAAAGGGAACATCATGGACTATTAACAGGCTCACCATTAACTGATCTAAAAGTGACACTATTAACTGGACGAGCCCATAATAAGCATACTTCAGGCGGAGATTTTCGAGAGGCTACTTATAGAGCATTGCGACAAGGTTTGGAAAAAGCAGCTAATATTCTTCTAGAACCCATTTATCAATTTAAAATTAAAGTAGAATTAGACCATATGGGCCGTGTAATAGCTGATATTCAAACGGCACATGGAAGTTTTGGCACTCCGAAAACAGTAGCGAACAAAGCGATCATAACTGGACATGTTCCGGTAGCAACATTTATGAATTACAGCACCAAACTTGCTTCTTTTTCACAAGGAAAAGGAACGCTAAGCTTAGTATTTGCTGGCTATAGCCGTTGTCATAATGAGAACGAGGTTATCCAACGAATGGGGTACAGTAAGAATGCAGATCCTGAATACACCTCATCGTCTATTTTCTGTGCGAAAGGACAGGGATATTCAGTTCCATGGGATGAAGCGGAAGAGAAGATGCATTGTTTATCATAGTCATAGGTTGAATTTGAAGAGATTCAAATAGATGCATTAAGATGTATGTAGATGTTTCATAGAGCTTTTAGTAATAGAGTCATAATAATTATGGCTCTATTACTATAGTTTGGAATATTGAAGCTAATCATTAAATCTTCCCATAATAATGGTGTTATAGTAGTGACCATCAGAAAGGACTTTGTCTTTTTTTAATACTCCTTCTATTTCAAAGCCAAGCTTTTGATAAAGTTTAATGGCTTTTTCATTTGTTTCAAGAACATTCAATGTTATTTTTTTAATACCACTGGAATTTGCCCAAGATATAGATTCTTTTAAAAGATTTTTTCCAATACCGTATCCCCAAAAATCTTTCAATACGCCTACTCCGAATTCTACTTTATGTGAGAATCTTTTTAAATGACTTCCTTCGCATCTTGAAAAACCGACAATTCGATTATGAACGACAGCAACTAAAAATAAGTTTCCTAGATTCTCAGTATCCGCTTTTATTAACTGTTCAAATCCATTTATATCTATGAACGCTTCGCCTTTTTCTCTATCTAAGTTTTCAGTTTCTCCGTCAATTTGTAATCGTATTTTAGACAATTCCTGTGCATCCTTTTCAATTGCAGATCTAATCGTATAATTTATCCCATTAATATAATAATCCTGATTATTAATTATCATGATTTACTCCATTCATTATTAAGTTGATTTTCGAAAAACGTTACTACATACTGAATTTTAGCTTTTCTATTATAGAACGATCGTTTGTCGTATTCAATTGATTCATTTTACAAAATAATATTTTCCCTTTATTTCCATATCATCTATGATTATTGGGAAGGAGGGATTTTATTTTGATGGTAAAAATGAATAGAAAGTTGTTTGATTCGCTGGAGGATATAGAACTTGGGGGAAAGTGTTTTGAACCGATTATTCCACTAATTCGAGGGAAAGACAATTGGGTAAAAACTCAAGTTTATAACAAATTAACTAAAGGACAGCAAGCCTTATTCATGTTCTGTGCGTATTATAACCATGTAAGTAAATCCTTGGTTGAGTTTTATTGGTGGAGTGCATATTATTTGGCACAACCTAAGATCTGGTCTGAATTAAAGCTTGGGTTACAGTATTTTAAAGCAGATGCCATGATTAGGCTACTTGATGATATTGAGGAGAGATTAAAAGATTGGGATCATCCAAGAAATATAGAAACATTCGATGTATCTTATAGGGACCTTGGAAACGATCCGGAGCTGCAAACTATAGTTAGCTCTTTAAATACCCAGTTCAACAATATTTCTCCTGAAATTTTAATTCAAATTGGATATTATATTCGAGAAAATCCACATGAATTTATAGAGTTTGAGGATTAGAGCTTTTAACTGATCTAATTTGGTGGGTCATCTTTCATAGGTACTCCAACCTCTAATTTAGATTGCCTTTTCACAAGTGATTCTAAATTTTTATCGAAAAACCCATTTCTTCTGTTAAATGAAATGGGTTTTTGAATTGGGGCTAAAGTTGTATAAAAAATTCAATCTTATATATTATTTAATTTCTGGAGGATTCAGATACCATAACATATATAACATACATTAATCTTTTATAAAATCATTGTTGTTTCACGGTAGAAAAAATAATGGGAGGGTTATTTATGAAAATCTATCAAGTTAATTTAAGTTGTTTTTATTTAGAAGAAATGAAACGATTCTATACGGATGTTTTAGAAATGGAACTTATATCTAGTACTAGTTCGTCCTTTTCGGTTATTGGAGGAACAACAAAATTAATATTTTATAAAACGGATAAGGTTCCTTTTTATCATCTTTGCTTTAATACAAGTAGCGAATTTTTTGAATATATTTTTGAAAAGTTGAATATGAGGTCTTTGCTTCTAGAAGATGAAACAGGAGAAACGAGAATGTTTTGGGAGGGAAAGGAGGCATATTTTACTGATCCAGATGGTAATGTTCTTGAAATGCTAGAGCGTCCATTTAATTATGATAATGAAGTTCCAGTTGGTTGGTATCATGTTAGTGAAATTGGAGTTCCTGTAAACGATGTTAAGGGATTTCAGAAAAGCCTTTCATCCTATATAAAAGACGAGGAACAGAGAGATAATGATCAGTTTGCTTTTTATGGAGATCAAAACGGTCATTTTGTATTAGTGAAAGAGGGTCGAAATTGGTACCCGACAAATAGAGAATCCAGCATTCATCCCATTGAAGTCATCATTTCAGGTGAAAAGGATCATACTTTCGATATTTTGAATTATCCATATACCTTTATAGTCAGGAAAGAATGGGAAATAGGTGCTCCAAGTGTACAATTTAGAGTTGCCCGCCCAACGAATCAACTCGAAAGAATAGTAGAGTTTTACCAACAAGGCCTAGGTTTAAAAAAAATAGGCGAGTTTCGGAACCATGAAGGTTATGACGGCATTATGCTTGGACTTCCAAATTTTGAGTACCATCTTGAATTTACACAATCAGCGGAACCAATAGATCTACCCACTCCGACTAAGGAGCATTTACTTGTTTTCTATATTCCAAATAGGTTTGAAAGAGACAAGATTGTAAAGAGATTGACAGATATGGGCTACGGACAACAAAAATCAGAAAATCCATATTGGGATAGAGGTGGAGTAACCATTGAGGATCCTGATGGCTATCGTATCGTTTTAATGAATACATCAGGAATATACTAATGTATATAATTCTATTAAAAACTGCTACATGATCAAATGCAAATATTGAAAAGAGAGCCTTAGATCGATGAAAATTATGAAAGTACTTTATCCCAATTTGAAGACCTAAGGGGTTCTTTTATTCATTGGATCAATTCCTTAACAAAATAAAAGAATTTATTCATGGAAGAGATAATAAAATGGTAAACGAACTAATCAACTTTGCTAACGTTTTAATATTAAAAGGGCTGTCTGTCATAGGAGTTTAAACTCCTACACAATCTAACCATTACGGTCATAAGAATGTAACACTTCTGTCATGTTTTTTACTAGTGATTTTCATAAGTTTTAAGTCTTGTTGCCACCATATTTACCAATAGGGTAATATCAATAAAACATGGATTACATCTTTGAAGAACTTGAAATATAAAAAAAGTCTAATACCTCGGTATTTTTACCGAAGTATTAGACTGATGATCTACAACCATCACTTACTATAGTGCTTTCTGAGTTATTTCTGAGTTTATTACCTTTCTACGAAATAAGTATACGGCGTTTTCAACTGATGGTGGAAGTAATAAAGAGGAAAGAGATTCATTACACTCTATTACAAATTCTTTTTGGTTACTATAAACCTCATGATTGCCAGAATAAGTTGGACTTTTTGTTCCAATAACAATATAAAGTTGGACTGAATCCGTTTCAAAAATATGTCTTTCAAATGTATTGCCTGGAGGTGTCCACGAACAAATAACAACCTCTGGTCTATATTTTCGCAGGGCCTCTTTTGCACCTAGTTTTTCAACAGAGCCTGGATATTTAATATAATGTTCCCAACTGTAATCATCGGTTCCATGACAATCTGTGCCATGTTCTTTAAGAAAATGTGTTAATGTTCCGTCGCCAGCCCCCAGTTCTAGACACTTAGAAGAACCAATCAGTATGGAGAGCTCCTGAATCAATTTTTTAGAGTAAAAACAATAAATTCCCTTACTATTGACTAATGGCATTAATACCTTTTTGTCAGTAATCAGTGGCCAAAAAAGCTTGAACCAGAAAATGGATGCAGGTTTTCTCACCAAATCGCGCTTAAATAGTAATTTCTGAAGAATGAATCCATCCCAAAAATTCAATTTCACACTTGCGGATGTTTGATTGGAATGAGCAAGCATATTTAGCTTCTCAATGATCGAAATAGCCATTCTAGCTTTGATAATTTCAGGAAGGTAGGAATCCAAGGACTTGGGGCTATTTCCACTTTTCTTAATATAATGAATAGCATAGTTAGCTTTTGCTTTGTATTTATTAATAAAACCTACTATATCTTCTACACTAGCACTACCTTGTAAACTGGAAATATCTTTTATTACCTCCTGGTACAGATGGTGATACTTGCCTGTTAGTGTTTCGTGGTCTAACTCGTTTGCTAATATTTTCTCTGCTTCAGTTTTAGTGAATCTGTACATTATTCCACCCTTTTATTAGAAATGAATTCAACTCGCTATAATTTTCCCATAAGGGGTAAAAAATGTAAATTTTATTATTAATATTAGAATTTATAAGTATTTATGATTTTATCGCTAAAGCAGGTAAAGAGTATCGGAAGGAATTCTGTAATATTTCAAATAATATCCCGAAAAATGAGACGAATTCAACTACTTAGGTAAACAGTCTAATCTAACTATAGTTAGAAATTTAATCCGTTAAAAATCAATTCATTTAGGAAACTTTTCATATGAGTAATCGTCAAATAGTTGAAACGATTTTGAGGGGAGATATTTGTGAAAAAAATACTTTCAATTTCTACACTAATTTTACTTTTACTAGTTGGTTGCCAAAACACTAAAAACGGAATACTTGATACATCTAAATTAAGTAAAGTCGAAATGCAAGATGTATCTGAAGAAGAAGAAAATCACAATCCCGTTACCTATAAAGCGCCGTCTGTTAAGGTTGGACTAGAAGCACTACCTTTTGAAATGACATTACCTGAAAATTTCCCTTTTGATGCAAAACCTTTTCAAGCTCCTTTCATTTACGATAACTCTCATGACGGTAAAAAAGTATCGATTAAATTTATTACGAATTCAAAAGATGAAGAGGGAAAGATACTTTTAGATATAACTGCTTTTAATGAAGAGTTTTTAGAAATGAGTCAAGAAGCAGAAAAAATCAACTTAAATAAGGAGATTACAGGATATTACTACGAGAATATGTTAAATTTTCATAGTAAAGGTATTTCATATATTGTTTTCTATAAGAATGATACTATTTCAAAAGAACAACATAAAAAGGAAATAGTTGAAATGGCTAATCAAATACTTGAATAAATGGTAAGCTTGGGGATTTATCCCAAGCGTTTTATGTTTTGTTTAACAAAATATACGGTTCATTATAATTATAATTATAATTATAATAAATACTTACTTATTGAGTTCAATAACTAGGAAACTTCTAGATTGGGAGTAGGCATGATTCTCGATTCAAAAATTGCTGTATGAGAATGAGCAAACTTTGAAGAGAATGTTCTCTTTAAAGATGATAAATTGGGGATGTAAATGCCAATATAAAGATCTAGGAGGCTCTTCGATTTATGGACCATTTCCTTAATAATGTGAAGAATTATATAAATGAAAATGATAAAAAAATTGTACACGAACTAATCAACTTTGTTAAGGTTCCAAATGATGTATTTGATACAAATCAAATTTATGAAAATGCATTATTTTTAAAAAAGATGATGGAAAGTCGAGGGATTGAGGTTGAAATCTGGTCCAGTCCTAGCGGAAGTCCTCTTGTATATGGCGAGTTCATTTCCAATCCAGATGCAAAAACGATTTTGATTTATAGTCATTTTGACGGAGTTCCCGTCGAGACAGCAGAGTGGCATTCTGACCCGTATGAGCCAGTTTTTCGTGAAAGGCTTCCTTTTGGAAAAGGGGATGATTGGAATTTCTTAAATTATGAAGATATAGATAAATTTGAAGGATGCTATAGACTTTTCGGTCGTTCCGTTGCTGATTCTAAAAATGCGATTGTAGCGATCTTGACAGCTCTAGACTACATGAAAGTAAAGGATAATAAACCTGCTGTGAATCTAAAATTCCTTTTTGATGGGGAGGAGGAAATTGAATCACCGAATTTACATCGTTTAATGGAAATTCATCGAGAAAGAATTTCCTGTGACTTAGTCATCTCTGCCTCTGGTGAAACACATCAAAGTGGTCTACCCACTGTGGAATTAGGTTTTCGGGGAATGCTGCAACTAGATTTACAAGTATATACGATGTCTACAGATCTACATAGTGGTCATTTTGGAAACTTTGCACCCAATGCAATTCAACGTTTCATTCATTTGCTTAGTTCCATGAAAAACGATTCGGGAGAGGTCATGATTAAACATTTTTATGATGATGTCATTCCCTTATCTAAGTCAGAACTTGATGCCATTTCGAAGATACCAAAAATAGAAGGAAAAATACTTGAACAATTTTCTATTTACGAGCCAGAGATGAAAAACAAATCTTTACAGGAATTAATCAATCTTCCAACGTTTAATATTCGCGGCATCACTGGTGGTTTTGTTGGAACGTCTGCCCGAAATATTATACCAAGTGTCGCAACAGCTGAGATTGATATTCGTTTAGTTCATGGCATGGATCCTGATAAAATCCTTCATCTCATGATCCATCATATCGAAGAACAAAATTGGACAGTAATGTTTAGAGAACCGAGTGCCGAAGAATTACGTAAACACCCTCGAATTGTGCAAATCGTTAAGAAAGGTAGTTTTGTTGCAACGAAAACACCAATGGATACTTCTCAAGCTGCTTTTGTTATTGATTCTGTAAAACGAGCTATAGGGGAAGAGTTGGTTGTAATGCCGACGGAGGGAGGAAGTCTACCATTATATGTATTTCAACAAATAGGATTACCTGTTATTGGTATTCCAACCTCCAATTTTGATTGCAATCAGCATACTCACGACGAGAATTTAGAGCTCAACTATTTTTATCGTGCCATCGAAATTTTTGCCTCCATTTTCTTAAATGACTTTTAAATGTAAAAAAACCCATTCGAAATGGGTTTTTTTAGCTCGTATGTCGTCTTCGAAATTCAGAAATCGTACAGCCCATTCTTTTCTTAAACACTCTTTCGAATGTATTTAAGCTTCCGAAACCAACCTCATAACAAATGGTCGTAATGTCTAAACGAGTTGAAAGTAATAGATCCATTGCTTTTTCTAAGCGAATGTTCATAATATATTGACTAGGTGTGCATCCGATAATCTCTTTAAAGGCACGGATAAGATAGAATTTACTTAGATTTGATTCGGCAGATAATGCATCTAACGATATTTCAGTTTGATAATTTTCAAGTATATATTCGATCACTTTTTTTATAGTCGGGTGTTCATTCAGAAGCACTTCTTTTCTCCATTGCTCACTATGGGAACCCTCATGGATTGCCAATAAGGTTTCTGCTAGCTCCCATTCGAGTTCTTCCATACGAACCAAGTCATCCTCATTATAAAGGTTATTACTAATTGCCTCATCAGCTATTTTGATTAGCTTATCTGAGGAACCCTCTTTATAATTTGAAAAATCAACAACAGTAATACTATTCCTAATACGAGAAAATAGGACTTTTTCTAAAAAACGTTTGTTAATATTTATGAGTAAAATCCGACTTTCATTTTCCCCAGTAAAATGCAAATGTTTCTCCCCAGGTTGAGTAATCATTCGGATATTTTTGTGAAGTTGATTTGATTGATTATTTAATAGTAAGCTAGGATCTCCAAGAATAGGAATGGTAATTTGGAAATCCTCTCCATGATCATGTTCGACAGGATCGGATGAATGAGGTTTTAAATGAGTCATCATAAATTTACTATTCTTTAGTTTTAAGTTTAGATATCTCACCTTATCACCTCGGATGATCCATAATTTTAAAGCTTCTTTCACATAAGTATAGAAAATAAGAGGATCTGTTTCAATCATTTAGAATGCTCCAACTGTCCAAAACGTCCTTCCCATTTAATATACTCATTTCAATGTGTTGAGTTTCCTTTGTCGCGCTTTTTTTGGAGGCTTTGTGCATAGAAATTCAATTAAGGATTCTAATTCTAACTTCATTTTCAGCAAAGTTTATTTAATGTGTCTAAATTTTTTTGAAAAGGTGAATAAAGATAAAGTGGAGGGAATGAACAAATTCGAGTATTTATAAATGAACGGAGGGACAAAAATGAAACTAATAACAAAATTAAAAGGGTTATGGTTTTTCTCCTTTGTCATATTTGGAATCGGTGTTCTTCTAGACTTATCAAACGGTCAATTACATTTACCAACTTTATTTATATTTATTATATATTCTATTCTTTATTTTATTGCCTCCAAGCAAAGTGACCAAAAAACAAATCGGAGTACTTGATCTTTATGCTTAATTAGCAATAGCGGTGACAATATCGATTTATTTATACAAAAGGGCTGCCCAAAATAGTCGGTTATCGCAGACTAATTCGGATAGCTCTTTTAATTAAGTTCTATGAATTTCAAATCTTCATATCTGAAAATACGCGAATAATTTATAAAAAACGCAAAAAATGCGGGAGACCGCAATTTTATTGCGTTTTTTATTTATATAAGAAACTTTAAAATTGCACATGCAAGATGACATAAGGTGAAATACATCTTATTTTCCCATTTGTTTAGCTTAGGGCTTTAAATATTAACTGCAAGTAAAGGAGAATTTTTATGAAAATAATAATACAACGCATCTTGGTCTATTCCACCTGTTTTATTCTTTTCTTTGGGGGAGTCGGCTGGCTTGGATATAATCGTTCATTGGAAGATTTTGATGAAACTTATTCTAGCTATGACGATACTAATATTTCTATAAATCAAGATAAAGTTAAAATACCTATGTACAACCCTGAAAAACCAACTGCGGTAGTTTTATTAGGCGAGCCAATAACAGAGGTATTGGACTTTTTGGTACCTTACGAGATGTTGGCAATGACAGGTGCTTATAATGTGTATGCTATTGCTCCAAAGAATAAAGTAATGTCCATAACTGGAGGTTTAGAAATCATACCACATTACTCCTATGACGAAATAGATCGTTTGCTATTAGGTAAAAGCCCTGATGTTATTGTTGCTCCAGCTATCCGTATAACTGACGAAAAGAAATATAAACCTACGCGTAAATGGATTCAAAAACATTCCAAGAGTGAATATACAAAGTTTATAAGTATATGTAATGGTGCCAAGAACCTAGCTGATGCAGGTTTACTAGATGGAAAATCAGCAGCAACACATTGGCAAGTCATTTCCTCAATGGCTAAGAAGTTTCCTAAAGTAGAATGGATTAAAGATCAACGGTATGTCGAAGATGGAAATATTATTTCTTCAGCGGGACTTTCTGCTGGAATAGATGCCATGCTGCATTTGATTTCTCAGGAGCTAGGACGGGGAATAGCATTAGATATTGCACAAAAAATGAACTACCCGTCATTACATTTTCTAAAAAATCCAAAAATGGACCCATATTTTAGGGATATACATTTTATTACTACTTTTGTATTTAATATTGCATACCAGTGGAATAAAGAAGAAGTTGGTGTTCTACTCTATGATGATATGGAAGAAATGGCTTTATCGTCTATTTTTGATACATATTCAGATACTGGAACAACTAGAACATTTACGATTGCCAGCACAGAAAATCCTATTGTTACCAAACATCAGCTTAATTTAATCGCTAGACATAAAATCTCAGATACACCTAAATTAGATAAGATGATTGTTTCGGGAACTCGAGCAAAATCATTGGTAAAGGATACCGTTAAAAATTGGGAAACAAAGAATAAGAGTAGCGATGTTTTATTTGTCCACAGTGATTCACCTAATAGATATATCTTTGAGGCGCCTATTGAAGACTTGGCGAAACAGGAAGATAGATGGACAGCTAGGTATGCCATAAAAAGATTGGAATATCGAGCCAACAATATTCATCTTGAAGGAAAACCTTTTCCGTACGAAACTTATTTTAATCTATTTTTAACTTGTTTCTTATCAATATTGGTAGCTTTTGTTATTGATAGAAAATGTATAGCTAAAAAGAATAAGTCTAAAAGGGGATTAGAGAGGTTGAAATTTTGAAAAATAGAATATTTCTGGCTTTAATAATTACGATATCTTTAATGTGGGTTTTACATAACATTTCAAATACTTTCATTGTAGATCCATTAGCCACTAAAATTTTGAAGGTTAAGAATCCGTTTAATACTTCTGTTTGGTTCATTGATTTACGCATCCATGTAATAAGCTCATGTATTGCTTTAGTAAGTGGAGCTTTTAATCTATCTAAGTGGAGTTTTAAAAAGAAAAAAAATCACAAAATAAATGGTTGGATCTATTCAGTATCAGTTATTATTAGTGCCTTAAGTTCAATATATCTTATTTATTATGCAACTGGAGGCATTATGACTTCTTTCAGTTTCTCGGTATCTACAACTATATGGTTATATTCTTTGTTTATTTCGATTGTAGAAATCAAAAACTCTAATTTAATCAAACATAAAGAATGGATGATCCGATGTTATGCTTTGACATTATCAAATATTACTTTGCATTTAGTGGTGAATATATTATCTAAATTACTAAACATAGATTATATTCATGCGTGGACTTTTTCAAGTTGGTTAAGCTGGACCTTAAATTTGCTAATTGCACAAATAGTAATATTAAATATAAGAAAAAAACAATTTAGTCAAATGAAGCCCTACTCCTTTTAATAATGTAGTTATATGATAGAACTAAGTATGATTAAAAAGAACTATAATTTTTAAATAAAAAGCGTCAAATAATCTCTAATCCTTTTTACGGATTAGGGGACTATTTGACGCTTTTCTTTTACTGTTTTAACTTGGGGAATCATAAAGATAGTTTAAGTATTAATGAAATCCTATTTTTTTACCATGGTGAGATGGCACTAAACGTTCTTTACCGGCTAGAAAACTGAATACAAACATTAATATTATCATTCCTATGGTTGCTATAAAGACTTGAACAATTCCTTCACTTAAAGCATTCTGAAGTGTTTGGAAAACCTGGTGTGGGACTAAAGCTTGAATAGTTGGATCGACCAGCAAGTTGGGATCCTTTAGTAACTCTACTTGTTCTTTATTAAGATCTTCAATTTCCACAATCTTAAGTACAGATTTCGAGACTTGTGAATTGACAATGACAGCTAGCAAACTGCTTCCTAATGCCATGCCAATATTACGAAAAAAGCTAACAATAGATGTGACGCTGGTTGTATGCTCGTGATTGACCGAAGTTTGAGCGAGCAATGTGGTTACAGGAAAAAGAGGTCCCATTCCTAAACCAATTAAAATCATTGCTATAAAAAAGAACATATCCGTTGTTTGGGCATCAATCTGTATTAAAAGTAAGCTTCCTAGAGTCATCAGCAAAATAGAAGAGAACATCAGAGCTCGAGGAGAAATCTTTGCCAATAAATGCCCACCGATTCCAGTACCGACAATCATTGCAATAATCATATGGACCACAATCTTTCCAACATGTGTGGCTGAACCTCCAAGTACACCTTGGATAAAGAACGGGATATAGACCATTACGGCTATCATGACAAATCCCTGAATTAGACCAACAGCAGATGAAGACACCACTTTTTTATTAAATAAATGAAGAGCGATGATCGGTTCTTTGGCTTTCTTTTCAATTTGAATAAATATGTACGTAAACAGCACGCTTAAACTAAATAAGGTTATGGTTTGCCATGAAGTCCATGGAAATTCTTTACCTCCTGTTACTAGGCCAATCATGAGGGGGGCAATTGCTAAAGTGAGAGATGTTGCACCTGCGTAATCGATTGACACTTTTTTGCGAAGCTTTTGTTCTTTATAAAATAAAGCAATTAAAACAGCAGCGATAGCTCCGAGAGGTACATTGATCCAGAACACCCAGTGCCAAGAAAGGTTGTCAGTCAAATATGCTCCAACTAGAGGACCAAGTATTAAAGATAATCCATTTATAAGAGCGAATAACGCTTGCATCTTCCCTTGTTTCTCAGGTTTCACGAGTTCAAATATCATACTGAAGGCAATCGGCATTAGCGGTGCTGCTCCTAAACCCTGTATTGCCCTATAGGTAATTAACTGCCACATGGATTCAGCATTTGCCGACAATGCAGACGCCACTACAAATGTCATGAACCCAATTAAAAGAAAAGGCTTCTTTCCGTATTGATCTGATAATTTGCCGAAAACCGGAATAAAAATGGTCGATGTTAGCAAGTAGACAGAAAACACCCAGGAAAAGACATCCATTCCTCCAATCTCAGCTACTACAGAGGGAATGGCGGTAGCCATTATAGTGTGGTCTAAATTTTCCATAAACACTCCGATAAATAGAGCGGTTAAAACAACCCGTACTTTTGTTGATTTCATTTTTAATCCTCCTCATTACTTTTACAGCTACAATATTTAACGTAATACATTTGTTGTTTATTATCCACTGTTGTATAATTACAAATATAAACTTTTTAGTTAAATTGTCAATAGTTTAAAATCAACAATAATTGTATTTATCAAATTTTTTATTGTAGAATCTTAAGTAAATAAACTGTTTAAGGGGAATGAAAATGAGTGCGAGTATATTTAGCGAGTTTGCAAATGAATTTTTAAAACTTTCTGGAGTATTAGGTTCAGACAAATCATTTGTGAAAGGATTGACTCCTAAACAGGTACACATTCTAATGGAGGTCGGTCAGAATACATTTAGACATGGGGACTTGGCAAGTAATTTAGGGGTTGATCCCTCAACCCTCACAAGAACGCTGGATCCTCTGGATAAAGCTGGGTATATTGATCGTCAGATGAATCCAGAGAACCGTCGAGAGGTATTAATCAGGCTATCGGAACATGGCCTTTCTGTGCTTCAGGAAGTCAATCAAAAAATGAATGAACTATACACTCTAATATTAGCTCAAGTTCCCGATGGGAAAGTTGAACAAGTGGAGTCGAGTATTAGTATATTGTTAAATATCATCAAACAAATGGATTTCAAACATTAAAAAAGAAAGGAAGGATAGGGGAAACTCCGCCTTAATCCTTATTACGTTTGAGTAATATTTTGCGGTTTTTTATTGTAAGTGGTGAAGCGAATAGGTAAACGGAGCAATATCTAGTTAAGATTCTTGACGCTATTTTATAAGCCATCATTATGTTAAAATTCAGATATTAATGCAAAGGGAGGAAGAAACATGTCAGAGCATCTAATTGTCTTAAACAAAGATGAAGACACAATATCGATAGTGAATCTAGAAACAAACAAGATTGAAAGAACAATTGAAACGGATCATAACCCCCATGAAGTGATCGTAACTCCCGACGGAAAAAAGACATATGTTGCGTGTTCCTTAGGTAATAAGCTTGACATCATTGATAATGATACATTTGAGATCGTGAAAAGACTTGAACATCCCGACTTTAATTTTCCTCATGGACTTGGGCTAACACCGGATGGGAAAAAGCTTTACCTAGCTTCTACATACAGTGAAAAGGTATTTATTATTAACACAGATACAGATGAGATTGAAAAAGTCATTCCTACATACCAAAAGTATTCTCATATGATTTCTTTTTCACCAGATGGAAAAACTGTGTATGTACCAAATATCGGTAGTCATAATATTACGGTAATCGATGTGGAAAAAGAGGAGATCGTAAATCATTTTCCAGTAGGGCCTGGACCTGAAGGAGTGGCTGTCCATCCAAAGGGTGAACATCTTTATATTGCTAACCAAGATGATGACACTTTAATCGTTGTGGATACGAAAACTTATAAAGTTCTTCATAAGCGCCGTGTTGGTAAAATACCTGTTCGTCTCGTTTTTTCCCCAGATGGCAAATATGCACTCATCGCGAATCGTGATTCGGGAGATGTGTCTGTGATTGAATGTGAACAAAAAATAAATGGTCAAGTTCGTCCTTGGGAAATTAAACGAATCCCTGTCGGCATATGGGCTGGTGGTATTGTCTTTAATGAAGAAGGTACATTTGCTTATGTGGCAAATAATAAAACAAATGATGTATCGGTATTAAACATGAGTACGTTAAAAGAAGAAACCCGTATTGATGTTGGAATTCATCCTGACGGAATTGCCTATTTAAAGAGATAGAATCTATTATTCTTGCAATCATGGTATGATTAACCAAGGGGAATCTTATTTTGAAATTTAGGTGGTACGCTCTTGGACACTTTAGTCCATCTATACCATTTATGATCCTTTTCTACTAGCGGTTATCGTTCATTTTAGACATGAATCAAATCGATATGCTAAAAGTCAGTCATACATTATGGAAAAAGGGATTTTTAAAACTAGAAATGAATAAAGCCTCCCAATGTTGAGAGGCTTTATGATTATCCTACTGAATGCAGTAGAAAATTAGTTAAGAACAAAATAGAAATAATAAATATAGGTAACGATAGCTGCTTTTGTCTGTTTGTAAAAAGCTTTACTAAAGGATAAGCAATAAATCCGAAGGCAATTCCGTCAACGATACTATAGGTTAATGGGATCATAATGATCACTAAGAAGGCTGGAAACGCTTCGGTGAAATCTGTAAAATCTATATTTACCACATTTGTTAACATTAAACCGCCCAAAATGATGAGTATAGGTGCAATTGCGGCGTTTGGGACTAATTTTATAAAAGGCATGAAGAAAAGGGATGATAAAATTAATAAGCCTGTTACAACAGAAGTTAAACCTGTTCTTCCACCTGCTTCTATACCTGCTGCTGTTTCAACGGTTGAAACGGAAGGACTCGTTCCTAAAAATCCGCAAACAATTGTTGAAAGGGAAGTCGCTCTTAAAGATTTGGAATTTTTCTCAGGTGCTTGAAGCATTCCATTGACTTGAGAATGGAGCAAGCCGATATTTTCAAAAACTAATACTAATGCTAATGAAAAAGTAGCCGTCCAAAATGGGATCGTACTAATTTTTCCAAAGTCAAAGCTAAACATCACATTCTGATAACTCTCAAAGGATATGAAACTAGTATCCATTTGGGAAAAATTCAATAATCCAAAAAAATAGGAGATAAGTGTTCCCACTATTATACTAATTAAGAAATTCCCAGGTACTTTTTTCAAAAATAAAAAGAGAGTAATAATTAGATTGATGATTGAAGCTAATACCAATGGAGAAGATAATTCCCCTAACGCAACGAAGTTACTAGGATTATTAATCACGATACCACTTTTTTGCAAGCCGATAAAAGCGATAAATAAGCCGATTCCTACTGTTATCGATTCCTTTAAAGAGGAAGGAATCGCCTTTGAGATTATGGTAGATAGTTTGGAAAAGGCTACTATGGCAAATATGACACCTGAAATTACAACAGCCCCTAATGCTTCCATATAGTTGAGCCCTAGTGAACCCACTAACGTATAGGTGAATAAGGCATTAATTCCCATTCCAGGAACGATGATTAAAGGTGCATTTGCGATAAACGCAACCAATAAACAGCCTACAAATGAAGATAATACCGTAGCAATAATCCCAGCTTCTAATGGTATTCCAGAATCCTGAAGAATGTGTCCATTTACAGCGATGATATAGATGATAGAAAAAAACGATGTTAATCCTGCTGTAACCTCCTTTTTCAAATTTGTCTTGTTTTCTTTAAGCTTGAAAACTCCTTTCATTTTATCTCACACTTTCGTATTCGCCCTCTCCCACCCGCATATAGTAAAAACTCATACTTATGCCAGAAATCATTATAACATGGAATATAGCGTGGTAAAGATTATATAAATGAATAAAAATTTTACCAATTAGTTATAAGGATTACATTTTTTTCAATAAGTCCAAAATGATATAATTAAAATACTATAATTAAGGAGTGGAATTAATGATTAATATAGTCGGTCAAATTATGCTGTATGTTAATAATCAAGATGAGGCTGTGAATTTTTGGAAGGAAAAAGTAGGGTTTAGTGTTATTTCTGAACAAGATAATGGACAAGGTATGAGATGGATTGAAATCGCTCCAACAAATGATGCTGAAACAAGTATTATACTCCATAATAAAGAATTAATTTCTAAAATGCAGCCTGAATTAAATCTTGGTACACCTTCTTTAATGTTCTTTTCAAAAGATCTCGATAAATTATATAACGACTTAACAAATAATAACGTTACTGTTGGAGAAATGGTTAATATGCCTTTCGGTAGAGTTTTTAACTTCGCTGATAGTGAAAATAATTACTTTGCAGTTATGGAAAAAAAGTAATATTAAAAGAAAAGAGAACAGTTATCTAGAACTGTTCTCTTTTCTTTCATTTTGGGAATTATTATTTCATTGAGATCCAAACGCTTTTCACTTCTGTATAGTTGTTTAATGCATATGAGCCCATTTCACGGCCAATTCCGGATTGCTTATACCCGCCGAAAGGTGACGCAGCATCGAATGCATTATAGCAATTCACCCAAACAGTACCAGCACGCAGGCGTCCAGCAATATAATGTGCCTTGGAAACATCCTGCGTCCATACACCAGCAGCCAGACCATATTGGCTATTGTTTGCACGATCAATGAGTTCATCTAAATCCTCATATGGCATGGCCGAGATAACTGGGCCGAAAATCTCTTCTCTTGCAATCGTCATTTCGTCACGAACATCTGCGAAAATTGTCGGCGAAACGAAGTAGCCTTGTTCAAATGGCTTTTCACCACCGATTAACAATTCAGCCCCTTCATTCATCCCTTTTTCGATGTATCCAAGAACGCGATTTTGTTGCTCAATGGATACAAGAGGGCCAATTTCTGTGTCCGAATGTAAACCAGCGCCTTGTTTAATTTTTTCAGCATGGCTGACCATATCGGCTACAACATTATCAAATTGCTTCTTTTGGATAAATACACGTGAACCTGCACAGCAAACCTGACCTTGGTTAAACATAACTCCGTTCAATGCACCAGGAATTGCTTTAGATAGGTCAGCGTCAGGTAAAATAATATTCGGTGACTTACCGCCAAGCTCTAATGTTACACGCTTAAGTGATTTAGAGGCTCTCTCCATAATAAGCTTCCCAACTTCAGTTGAGCCGGTAAAAGCAATTTTATCAACTAGTGGATGATCAACAAGCGGCTGACCAGCAGTTTCTCCAAATCCAGGTACAATATTAATGACACCAGCAGGGAATCCTGCTTCATCCATTAGCTCAGCTAAATATAAAGCCGATAATGGTGTTTGTTCTGCAGGCTTTAACACAATTGTACAACCTGTTGCAAGCGCAGCTCCTAACTTCCACATCGCCATTAAAAGAGGGAAGTTCCACGGAATGATTTGTCCGACCACTCCAACCGCTTCGTGACGAGTATAGTTAAAAAACGGTCCATTTACAGGGATCGTCTGGCCTACGATTTTTGTCGCCCAGCCAGCATAGTAACGCATATGCTCAATGGCAAGTGGGATGTCTGCATTTGTTGTTTCACGAATCGGTTTACCGTTATCCAAGGTTTCTAATTGAGCAAGTTCTTCTCTGTTTTGCTCCATTAAGTCTGCTAATTTATACATCAAACGGCTACGTTCGGCTGTACCCATTTTCGACCAACGACCACTATCAAATGCTTTTCGTGCTGCTTTTACAGCAAGATCAATATCCTCGGGACCAGCTTCATATACTGTAGCAAGCACTTCGCCAGTAGCAGGATTATACGTTTCAAATGTTTTTTGAGAGAGACTTTCAACAAATTGTCCATCAATGTACAGTTTCTTTGTTCCTACTAAGAAATTTTCTACCTTTTCTTTTAAACCGACCGCTAATTGAGTCAATGAACTTCCTCCCTTAACCTTATTATGTAAGACACCTTCATGTAACGCTTGCAAACAATGGTAACGCTTACAAACATTACTTCTATTATTATAAACGAGTAATCAACTGAAATAATGTAATAGTTTTCTAAAAATTGCGACAGTAACTTTCGACAATAACTTTAGTATTCTATTAAATAAATATTGAGAATAATAGAAAAGGGATTACAATAAAGGTGTACCTATAATGAAAGAAGGATCAATATGTGGTTATTGGCAGCAATTATGACAACGGTTTGTTTTGGAACGAATAATGCAATCTTTAAGTGGAGCACGGGTAAGGGATATTCAAAAGTAAATATTCAATTTTTCTTCTATTTTTCAGCTTTTTTATTAACTCTTGCATATGGAGTGATATCAGATTCACTTGATTTGCATCTTTTAACAGTTGTCCTAGGCGCTATTATCGGAGTATTAAATACGAATGGCAACATCCAGATGTCAAAAGCTTTTGAAAAGGGTCCGGCCAGTTTAACCTCGCCTATCATTTCGGCAAATGCGATTTTTCCTGTGCTAAGTGCGGGGCTGATTTTTCATGAAGAGATTTCGACTTTGCAGTGGTCCGGTATTCTACTAATGCTAGTCTCAGCTGTTGTCATTCAGTACATGCCTAGTCAACTCAAGGTTCAAACTCAATATTCTTCGTGGATTTTTCGAATTATTTTAGCTGTTTTATCATTTGGTGTTTTAGGAGTCTTGATGAAATTAACTTCTTATCTCCACATCAGTTCTTTAAATATATTAATTAGCATGTATGGGGGAGGAAGTCTTTACCTATTAATAATGAGACTAAGCAGAAAAGAAAAAACGAGAGTGCCTGAAGTAAAACTGGGAGCTACAGTCGGTATCATAAGCGTTGCAGGATTCAGCTGTTATTTTTTTGCCCTGAAGACAGGTATTGCAAGCATTGTTTTCCCAGTTGTCAGCTTGAATTGTCTTATCGTTGTTTTAGCTGGATATTTTCTTTTTAAAGAAAAACTGCGAATCTATCAGATTTTTGGTGTAGTAACGGCGTTGCTTGGTATTGTTCTTACAAAAATTTAGCATTAGGAGTGAATGAAATGAAACAATGGATTAATAAAGAAATCGACCGATTGAAAGAAGATTTTTACAACATTAGTATTTATATCGGTGAAAATCCAGAGCTTGGGCATGAAGAGTTTAAGGCATGTGCCATTCTGACAGAAGCTTTATGTAAACATGATTTTTCTGTGGAGGTAGGAACATGTAATCTGCCGACAGCCTTTACGGCAACCTTCGATAGCGGTAAAGAAGGTCCAGTTATCGGATTCATGGCTGAGTATGATGCTTTGCCAGAGGTGGGTCATGCATGCGGGCATAATTTAATTGGAACAATGGGGATTGCAGCAGGAATTGGTCTTAGTAAAGTCATTCATGAGACAGGTGGAAAAGTCATTGTTTTTGGTACTCCGGCTGAGGAAACAAAGGGTGGCAAAGTAACAATGGCAGAAGAGGGCATTTTCGACGTTTTGGATGTGGCCATCATGGTCCATCCGTTAGACCGCTATATGAAAAGTGGCACATCTTTAGCGATGGATGCGATTCAGTTTGAGTTTTTTGGAAAGCCAGCCCATGCTGCAGCCAATCCGCATTTAGGAATTAATGCATTAGATGCGGTCCTCCAAACTTTTAATAGCATAAATGCTTTAAGGCAGCATATCACGCCTGATGCAAGGATCCATGGCATTATCCCAGAAGGTGGAAAAGCTGCAAATGTTGTACCTGATTATGCAGTAGCTCAATTTTATGTACGTGCTGGTAAGCGTGACTATTTAAACGAGCTAGTTGAAAAAGTGAAGAAGTGTGCGGAAGGTGCTGCACTGCAAACAGGGGCAACTTTGAAAGTATCCAACTACGAGTTCTCGTATGATGATATGATTACGAATTCCCACTTATCCGAAACATTTACTAGACAGTTAGTTTCACTTGGTGTTGAGGAAACGGAGATCGAAACAGATCGTGATGGTTCTGGCTCTCTGGACATGGGGAATGTCAGTCAGGTAGTTCCTTCCATTCATCCTTATATCAAAATCTGTAATGAAGCTTATGCTTGTCATACTCACGAATTTCGCGAGGCAGCGATGAGTGAGCAAGCGAGGGAAGCGATGATTCTTGGAGCTAAAGCAATGGCATTAACAGGATATGAGGTTTTGACAAACAAAGAGCTTTTGGAACAGATAAAAGAAGAGTTTATTGGACGAAAAGGTATAAGAGTTTAGTCAATATTGCATGACAAAGTGGCCAGT
The DNA here is from genome assembly GCF_042683745.1 of Bacillus sp. CGMCC 1.16607. NCBI lineage: Bacteria > Bacillati > Bacillota > Bacilli > Caryophanales > Bacillaceae > Bacillus > Bacillus sp. CGMCC 1.16607. Next base: position 75,297 of record NZ_JBHUJX010000019.1, on the reverse strand, counting down.
CTTGGAATGAACTGGCCACTTTGCTTTTTATAGAATTCTAGTAAGCTGCGCTTTGCCGTTCAGAAAGTACTTTCTGCTGTTTAGATTGATGCAGTCTGAAACCAATATGATAGACTCCGATGCTAGCAATAGCAATGGCTGCAAGTACGATATACATAATTCTTCCGTTAAATACATCTAATAAAAACCCTCCGAGGATCGGACTCATGAAAATACCTAAAGAAGAAAAGTTCTGTGCACCAAAATAAGTTCCACTCATTCCTTTCGGAGCAATTTCATCAATTAATACATTGGATAAAGGCATAATAACTGTTTCCGCTATACTTAATAAAATTATAGCGATAATTAAGGTAATGATATGATACGAAATAGAAAAACCGAGCAACCCTCCAAGGATGAATAGGACTCCAACAGTTAGAATTTGCTGTGGCTGCTTTTTTTCAAGCCATCTTGTCATCGGTAATTGCATGACAATGACCGATACCGCATTAACACTTAGTAAAATTCCAAATAATTTTGTGCCATTATCAAACTCAGAAACTAAAAATTGTGATAACAAAATGGAAAACTGCCCCCAAGAAATGGCAAGAACTAAACCACCCAATACAAACCAAAATAATACTTTATCCGATTTAAGCATTTTTAAAGATTGTGTAAAGGTAATACGCGAAGGCCTGTTTTCTTGAACCTTTGGCTGAACATGATAAATGGATAGCAGAACAAATATAGTAAAAGTGTAAAAAACATAAATGATTCCGGTAAGAATAAACGGTATGTTCGTCGAGGTTAAACCGAAATAAACGCCAATCAGTGGTCCGACTCCCCACCCGATGTTAACAGCCATATTTAGAAAAGAGAAGACTTTAATCTGCTGCTCTTTCTCTGTTAAGTCCGTTATAAATGCATTAGATACCGTCCGAAAAATCGAAGCTGCAAATCCCCCAGCAATTATACAGGTTGATAGAAGGAAGATTTGATTTGCGAATGCATAGCCAAAATAAACGAGGCTAGATGTTAATAGAGAACCGATGATTAACGATTTTCTTCCTAATAAATCAGAAAATGTCCCTCCCAAAAAGCCCCCAAAGGTCCCTGAAAGTGCTCCTAAGCCAATTAATAGCCCTATCGAAGTAGCATTCAAGTTCGTCTTCTCTGCTAAATAAATGGCGAGAAAAGGTGTGCTCATTGCCAAACCAGTGAAGATTAGTGCTGTTCCTATAATTAGGATAATGACGATAGGATGATAGGTCCTAAAGACATTTAAAAGCCTGTTCATATGTATATCCTCCGATTGTACGTTTCATTGATGTGAAACAGATTGCAATATTCAATTATTATAAACCAATATTAGGTAAAAGACATGAATAAATAAAAAGTAATGATTAGTGGTAAGACCATTATGACTGGTAGAAAAATAAATTCTCAAAAATTTTTCTATATTTGTGAGAACCAATCTACCCACTTTGCGTTTCTAATAAGTGAGATTGAAAAAGGAGGTATCGTTTTGAAGGATAAACTAGAAGGTGATGTTAGAAAAGCGCAGATGGGGGATAAGATTGCTTTTACTCGATTAATAGGGAGTTTAGAATCTTATCTTTATAGGATTTCTACTTCGATTATGGGCTCAGATCAAGAGGGATTAGATGCGACACAAGAGGCTCTTATAAAAGCTTACATTTCTCTTCCTAACCTTAAAGAACCTAAATATTTTAAAACCTGGATTACTCGAATTTTAATTAGAGAATGTGCTCGAATGAAACGGAATCAACGTAAAATCATTTCTATGCAAGAAGTAATTGATAATAAGAATCAGAATAATGTAGACAATCTTGAATTGAAAGAAGCTATTAATGCTTTAGAGGACGAATGCCGGATAGTTATTTTACTTTATTATATTCAAGATCTTCCTCTCAAGGAGGTTGCAGAGATACTAGAACAACCAGAAGGAACCATTAAGTCAAGACTTAGCAGGGCAAGAAAAAAACTGGCAGGGTACTTAGGGAAAGAAAATCATATTGGAGGGATTTTAAATGAACAAATCTAATTTAGATTCCGGTTTTAAATCATTAGCTGAGGAAAATAAAAAGAAGTCAGTACCAGCTTTTTTTAGTGCAGGACTAGAAAAAGCATTGAGTCAACTCCCAGATCAACAAAATTTCATTACTTTGAAAACAACGAATAGTAAAAAAAGGAACTGGCTTTATTCAGCGGCGGCAGTTGGCTTATTATCTACTGGGATCATAGGCTCAGGATTTGCGTCTCCAACTATGGCAGCTGCTCTCTCAAAGGTACCTGGCCTTAATTATATTTTTTCAGCCACTTATGAGGATCTAACACAGGTTGAAGAGAATCCAAATGTTATGTATGGTTCTACCTTTCACTTTGGAAATGAGGATAGTGGACCATACAATCTAGAAGTTGTTGAAACACAAATGTTTAAAGGATATACCGAGGAATTGAAGGAATATATTCAAATGGATATTCCGAAAATAGTTGGTGGTGAAGTTTCGTTTATTAGGGTTGATAAATTTGGTGAAAATCAATATGAAATAACAACTTCCATTAATGTAGAAAATGAACCGATTATCTTTTCTGTTGTACCGAATGCGATTAATCTGCCTCAATTTGATGGATATAGTGTTAATCCTGTCATTAAATCAAATGTAGATATAAATGGAATCAAAGCAGATGTACTATCCTATCAATTTAGTCAAACCGATCAAACCGACGTAACAAACTATATCACTTGGGAACGGAACAGCTATACGATGGTTTTGGCAAGTACAGCATCCATTAAGACACTAACAGATATCGCTTATCAGGTCGATAAAGCGGCACTGGATATAGATGCAGAGAAAGAATAGTGGGGCGTGGGGACAGTGAACCTGTCCCTATGTCCCACCTATTTTCAATTATGCATTTTGCTTGACTTGGTGATGTCCATGTAGGTAAGGAGTGATGGTTTGCTTTTTGAGATGATATAGGATTAAAGTGATTATGCTTAGTCCACATATGGCAAGTAGGACCCAGACAGGCATTTTTTCAAGTGTGAAGCCAAAGATGATAAAACCAAGTGGTGTCATGGCACTTGCGCCTGTTTCTAGAAGGGACATGACTCGACCCCGATATTCATCTGGGGTATTCTTTTGAAGAAGAACCATCATGGGCATATTGACGATCATGATAAAAGTAGATAGCAGGAACACCATGATGACTAAATAGGGAAAGAACACTATGTTAGAAACGTTTGCCATACCAGGGAAGTTAGGGAGTCCGAGTAATATTAACACCGTGGACATCGCAATGAGTCCACCGAATAGAGTCAGTTCTTTTCGCTTTATTTCAGGACGTGTTGATAAAATGATTGATGTGATCAACATACCTACTGAGAAAGTACCTTCTATAATCCCAAGCTGGAACGACTCCATTTTTCTAACGGTTAGGACAAGATAAGGGACGGCGACAGGAAAAACTGCAAACCAAAAATTAAGCCAAATACTAATCAATATTAAATTTTTGATAAATGACTGCTGCTTAACGTAAACAAAACCTAATTTAAGATCGGTAAAAATGGAGTTGCCAGTAGGCTTCGCTTTTTTTTCAGCAAATAGATCGTATTGGATAAAAATACTTGCAAGTCCTGAAATAATAAACGTAATGATGTTAAGAATCATGAATAAACTGATGTCAAATAATCCAAAGAAGACACCGCCAAGAACAGGGCCTAATATAGTGGAACCAGAACCTGCTGCCTGATTTAAAGACATAGCCTTTTGCAGGTGGTCAGGGCCGACCATATTGTAGATCGCAGATGTCACAGCATTGGAGTAAAAGGTATTGAGGATGCTAAGGATGGCGGTTGCTAAGTATAACACCCAAATTTCTGAATAGATAAACGTAAAAACGAAAAAGACAATCGCAAGCCAAATGGAACAAGCAAAATCAGATGTAATAATAATAAGCTTTCGATTGAGGCGGTCACTTAATGTTCCAGCGATTGGAGATAGAAGAATTCGCGGCAAAGCACCCAACAAGAGTGTAATCGCAAAGTTAAGGCTGGACCCCGTTTTATCTAAAATATAGAGTCCAATGGCAAAAGAATATATGGATGACCCTAGAACTGCTGTCATTTTCCCAATTACAAATAATATGAGATTTTTTTGAATGGCATTGGCCATTTAATTTTCCTCCTCTTCGGATAGTTTTTTAAACTGACAAGCGACATGATACGGTGTTCTTTCTTTACCCAAATTGATCGTTTTCTTTAAATACTTCGTTATGAGGACATCCCAATCTGCTTCGAATTCTCTTAATTCTTCATCTGATAGAGAAAGACTGGTGCTTCTTGTGCGTACTAGATTATCAAGCATTGGTTCATTTTCATCCTTAAGCTTAAAATAAGTAGCTTTTGACCGATAGTACTTCTCGATAATCCCTTTGTTTTCTCTTGTTTCTTCAATTTCTAAAATACCGCTTTGAAAGAGCTGCTGAATATGGTAATGGATACTGCCTGCCGTTTTTCCCAGTTCATCTGCTACTTGTTTCGCTGTCATTGGACGCTCATCCAGCAAATAAATAATTTTCACCCTTAACGGATTGGAAATAAGTTTTTGCTGCTCCAAATTGATTTCCATGTAATTCTTTTCATGTTCCATGTTCCATCGCCTTTCCAAATTTATCTAATGATTTAAAATGATTATACGTTCTAATAAATTAGAATGCAATAAATAATTAGATTATATTCTGAATTTGATTAAAATGCCCATTTTTTTTAACATTTTGTTGGTGTCTGATAGGACGAGAAGACAGTAAACCTGTTCCCTCGTCCATGAAAAAAACAAAAAATGCACAGTATTTTTACACTGTGCATTTTAATTCCAATATTCTCTTTTCCCATTTTAAAATGGAAATATTCCTAATAGTAGTGCAACTACAATCATAACAACTGTTGATCCACAGGCCCATTTTAAGACCATGCGTTGCAAATCTCCGAAATCTTCTCCAACCATACCGACTAATAAATATGTTGAAGGTACAAGTGGACTTAATAAATGGACGGGTTGTCCTAATAGTGATGCACGTCCAATCATGGCAGGATCAATTCCGTATACACTAGCAGCCTTAGCAAGCAATGGTAAAACCCCGTAATAGAATGCATCATTTGACATGAAAAATGTAAACGGTGCGCTGATAACCGCGGTAATAATTGCAAAATGTGAACCAAGTCCTTCTGGTATGTGAGTTATCATAGAATTGGCCATTGCATCCACCATTTCCGTACCTGAAAGAATACCAGTAAAGACTCCTGCGGCAAAAACCATAGATACAACAGATAACGCATTATCTGCATAGTGAGCAATCCGTGCTTTTTGATCGCTTAACTTTGGATAATTTATCGTAATAGCAATTGCAAACCCAATCATAAACAATACTGTGGTCGGTAGAACTTCTTTGATTAAAGAAACTAAAAGAAGAATGGTTAATAAATAGTTTATTATAATTAACTTAGGGCGTTTAAGTTCTACATCCCCTGATGAAGTTGTTGCTTTGGCAATTGTACTGTAATCGATTTCTAGAACACCTATTCTTTTCCGTTCTTTTCTTCCAAGGCAGTAGGCCATGAACAATACAAACAATATTCCTCCAACCATACTTGGGATAACTGGAGTAAAGATATCTGACATTTCAAGATGCAATGCTGTCATTGCTCTAGCCGTAGGTCCTCCCCAAGGAAGAAGATTCATAACACCTGAAGATGAAACAGCAATTCCTGCTAAAATCAATGGTTTCATTCCAATTCTTTTATACAAAGGAAGCATGGCTGAAATGGTAATCATATATGTGGTTGTTCCATCACCATCTAGTGAAATCAATAAGGCAAGGACAGCGGTTCCAATGGCAATTTTTACAGGGTCTCCTTTTACAATTTTCAAGATCGTTGTAATGATAGGATCAAATACTCCAGCATCAATCATTATCCCGAAAAAGAGAATAGCGAAAAGAATCATGATCCCTGTAGGGGCTACGCTTTTTATTCCGTCGAGCGCCATAGGGCCCATTTCTTTTCCAAATCCGCCTATTAATGCAAAAATTATAGGAATCACTATTAATGCAATCATAGCCGGAAGGCGTTTTGTCATAATTAAAACCATAAATACAATGATCATTAAAAATCCTAATGTTGCCAACAATGTTCTCACCCCTTTTGTTAGTAATTCAAATATACTGAAAATACCAACGAGTGAAAACGTTTTCAAAATAATGTTATTATCGTAAATTAAATATATTTAGTACATTAAGTTCATAGAATAATCCTGTTTGAAAAACTCTTTCGGAGAGGGGAGTGTTATGTCATCCCCACTACACCGGATAATACTTCCTTTCTGGCCTGCCAACAATGCCATAAACAACTTCCGTCCTTACTTCTTTGATTGATGAGAGATATTCCAAATATCTGCGAGCGGTAATCCGTGAAGCTCCAATTTCCTTCCCGACTTCTTCGGCAGAATAACCTTCTTTACTAAGATGGAGAACAGCCTTCACTTTTCCCAAAGTGATTTCATCAATTCCTTTTGGTAATAAAGTATTCTTGCTTATGCTTTCATCCTTACTTTTACCGAATAATAGATCTACATAATTCTGATTTACCTCTTGATTGGATGATAGAAGGGAGTGCTTTTTAATAAACTCCTGTATGATTTCGTCGAATCTTTCTTTGCTAACGGGTTTAATCAAATAGTTTTCTACACCATAGCTTAAGGCCTTTTCAATAAAAGCTTTATCCGTTGCTGCAGTTATCATGATAATACTAACCTTTGGAAAACTTTCTCGTATAATTGGAAGCAGCTCAGATCCTAGTATATCTGGCATATATACATCCAGTAGGAGTAAATCAACTTTTTCCTCTCTTAACAATTGAAGAATTTGAGTACCATTTAATGCTTTACCAACTACATCAATTTCTTTAAATCTAATTAAAAACTTTTCATGAATATCGGCTATTCGGAAGTCGTCTTCCGCGATGGCTACTTTAATTCGATTCAAGTTTTAAAGCCCCCCTATGTAATTCTTTGGTAGATACACCGTAAAGACTGTTCCACTTTCAGGAGAACTATGAACCTCGATGATCCCCTTCATTTCAAGCGCAGCCTCTTCAGCATTTGGTAAGCCATATCCTCTAGGCTCAACACCACTTTTAGAAGAAAAGCCCCTGTCAAAGAGAAGTGGAATATCAACATTACTTATTCCCACCCCATTATCTGATATCTCAAAAATGATATCACTTCCGATATCTGTTGCAAAAAATTTGACCGATGGTGATTCTATTCCATAAACGGCTTCAAAAGCGTTATCGATTAGGTTTCCAAGGATAACAATTAAGTTAGAAAGCTTAAAGTGAGATGGCAATGTTTCCAGATAACTGTCTGAAACAATTTCAAACTTAATTTTCTTTTCAGATGCTTTTCCCAATTTTCCTAATAGGATCGCCTGTACTTTCGTATCCTTTATTTGGTTAAAGACAACGGAATTTTGATATTTCAGTACTTGTGTTTCTGTTTGAATCATATCGATAGCTTGGTCATATTCACCGAGTTGAAGCAGACCTAATAAAACGTACAATTTATTTGTATATTCATGTGTCTGGGCGCGTAAATCTTCAGAATATCTTTTGACTTCTGAGATGGTGTTCAGCATTTGCTCAATTTCTGTTTTATCCCGAAAAGAGGCAACAACTCCCCTGATACCATTTTTATCATATAGTGGAGTGCTATTCACAATAACTGTATTATTCTTCCAGACAATTTCTTTATCTGTTAAAGGATTTCCTGAATTTAATACTTCATAAAGATAGGTAGAAGGGAATAGCCCGTCAATTTTCATATGTCTGACTGAGCCTTGAATATGTAAAAGTCTCTTCGCCTGCGGATTCATCATTGTGATGTAGCCTTTTTTATCTATGGCTAGGATTCCTTCTTTTACCGCATGCAGCACAGCGTTTTTTTCTTTATAAAGTGCTGCAATTTCATACGGCTCAAGCCCCATTGTATCCCTGCGGATATTTCTTGCTAATAACATGCTTCCAATAATGGAAACTAGAAGTGCGAAAAGCGAGACAAGTAGCACCTTGAAAACTTTTTTCATTATTAACTGCTGGATATCCTGGAGAAGAAATCCGACAGAAACAATTCCAATAATCTCACCCTGATTGTTAAAGATAGGGGATTTTCCTCTAAGAGATGGACCAAGCGAACCCTTCGCCTCGGATACATAATATTCTCCTTTAGTAAGCGCCTTGTCATTATCTCCGCCTTTCATTTTCTTCCCAATTTTAGAAATGTTAGGATGAGAATATCGTGTGCCATTTCTATCTCCTATTACGACAAATTCGGCACCTGTTTCAATCCGAATCTTTTCAGCGATTGGCTGAATTGTTTTGGAAGGGTCATTCGTTTGAAATGCATCGATGATGTCTGGTATAAATGATACCGTTTTAGATAATTGTAGTGCCATTCTAGCTTGGTTTTCTTCGATTTGTTTGCTTTCCATATAGCTGAAAAATCCTGTTAATAAAAGAATTAATAATAGTCCTAATGAAAGAACTAGCCAGAGTATTTTTGTTTGTAGTGAAACTTTTATGGAACTCAGGGAACATTCCTCCAAGTAGCAAAGCCTTTTTTGCTAAAATAATATAGTTGATAAATATACGACAATGGTTACTGTGACCATACTTAGTAAGGTAGACATCAAAACAACTTGTGCTGCGTATTCAGGATGATTGTTATATTCTAAGGCGAAAAGGGCACTATTTCTTGAAGTTGGAAATGAGCTTGCAATAAATAACGCTTGTGCTGTAATACCATCTAATTTTAAAGTGAAAATAATGATCATCGCTATTATTGGAGATAAGACGAGGCGACCAAGTATACTCAAAACCAATGGCAAGGAAAAGCGATTTATTTTTAGGAAAGCACTTTGAGCACCAAGTGTAACAAGGGCAACCGCAAGAAATGCATTTGAAATATTATCTATAGGAGTCCAAATAAAACCAGGTATGCTTATTGAAAAGGTATGTAGAATCAACCCTAACAAAAAAGCATATATAACAGGGTTTTTAAGGAATTCCTTAATTGCTTTTAGGCTGCTGTTATCTACTGATACAGAATTAAATAATCCATACGTGTAGGTTAAAAGGTTTTGAAATATCATAACCAAAACTTGGATGGAAGAGCCTAAAGGGTTATGTTGAAAAACAAGTTGACTTACAGGTAACCCGAAGTTCCCGGAATTATTTAAAACAATACTGTTTTTAAATGCTGCTGATAAACTACTTTCAAACTTAGCTACTTTCGATATTCCAGAACTCAAGACCATTAAACAAAGACTTTGTATAATCAGGAAACCAATGATATGTAAAAGGGTTCCTCCTCCAATTTTATTTTCGTAAATATTCACAAAGCTTACAGCGGGCATTAATAAAAAGGTATTTAGTTTTGATAAAGTGTTCATATCAAATGTAAATTTCCTATGTAGAAAAGCTCCTACCCCTATTAGTGAAAATACTGGTAAAATAACGTTTAGCAAAATTAGAAATAAAATACTCATAAAAACTCTCCTACTGGCCTTTAATATAATCTTAATTACCCACTAAATTTAGCATCTGCTCATTTGCACTTAGTCATAACCCCTCTACAGATTTTACTGGATGATGTAGAGAATGCCAACCTGTGGGAAGCAGAGGGACGGTTCTTCTGCTTCTTTTTTAACACAAAATAAAGCAGGGGAAGCAAAAGAACCGTCCCCTTGCTTCTTTTAATGAAAAAATAAGAGAAAGAGTCCGATAGGACCCTTTCTCCTTTTATCATTGATTTTTAATTTCGTCGATCATCAAACCAACCAATTAAATGCTGTAAACGCTCTAAGCGGTGTTTCGGTTTACCAGAGCGAGATAGCTCATGGCATTCATCCGGGAAGCGGACTAGCTTTGTTTCCACATCTAGACGTTTAAGGGCAATATACCATTGCTCCGCTTGCTCCATTGGACAGCGTAAGTCCTGTTCACTATGAAGGATGAGTGTTGGCGTTTTTACATTGCGAGCATAGGTAAGTGGTGATACTTTTAATAGCTTCTCGACATCATCCCAAAGATCCGCATGTCCATGCTGCCATTCAGCGAAGAAGAAACCGATATCACTCGTTCCGTAGAAGCTATGCCAGTTACAAATACTGCGCTGAGTAACGGCTGCTTTGAAACGGTCTGTACGAGTCACGATGACGTTAGTCATATACCCGCCGTAGCTTCCTCCAGTAACAAATAATTGGTCTTGGTCAATGTAGTTATAGCTAGCTAAAGCATAATCTACACCAGCCATAATATCCTCATAATCCATGCCACCGTAGTCACCGATAACAGCATTCACAAAATCATGTCCATACCCATGGCTTCCACGTGGATTCGTGTAAAGCACTACATAACCCTTAGCAGCCATTAATTGCATTTCGTGGTGTAAACCATTTCCATAAGCGGTAGCTGGACCACCATGAATTTGCAGGATCATTGGATACTTTTTACCTTCTTCAAATCCATAAGGCTTCATGATCCAGCCTTCAATTTCCTTGCCATCTGTGCTATTGTAATGGATATTTTCTGGAGTACTTAAATAAACCTCGTTATATAACTCTTTATTCCAATCCGTTAATTTCACAACGTTATTCACATTCGTTAAATCTTGAGTCACGACATCTCCTGTTGAATGAGGTGTTGCCAGAATAAGAATAGCTTGATCCTCACTTACGATATCAAAAGAAGTAACAGATGCGACTGAAGGAGATAGAGTAGTTGAAACTTCACCTGCTAGATTTACCTTAAACAGTTGGCAATCTCCACCAACCGTTGCGTTAAAGTAAATGTGAGAGCTCGAAGCGTCCCAAACGAGTTTTTGCTCAGCTGTGTCATATTTCGCATCGACACCAACAAGATTTCCAACCGTGTAATCAAAGCTTTCTGTTAAATTCGTTAGTTCACCTGTTTCAACAGAAAGTAGGAGAACATTCGCATTTCCTTGACTTCTTTCACCACGAGTATGACCTGCAACGGCTAACCATTTACCGTCTGGTGATACGGAAGGTGCCATAATATATCCATTTCCTTGATAAAAAAGGACCTCTTCCTTTGTAGCAATATCATATTTCCAAATCGCAGGGAGGTAACCCCACTCTTTATCTTCAGCCTTTGTTCCAATATAGAATAGGATTTTGCCATCAGAAGAATAACGCGGCTGTCCAAAATCATGTTCTCCGTCTGTAATCTTCGTATAAGACTTTGTCTTTACATCAAATAAGTACACATGCTTACGATCATCATTATAAATACCAACTCCGTCACCTTTATAACGAAGTCTAGTAATTACTTTGACATCACTTTTATCTTCCTTCTTTTCGTCTTCTTTATCAGAGGTAAGCTTTAACTCGCCGCTAATGGTAAGAGCAAGTTGACTACCATCTGGAGACCAAACAAAATCACCAATTCCTTGTTTTACGTCTGTTAATTGAACGGCTTCACCGCCATCAGTATGTAAAAGCCAAACTTGATTTTTCCCAGTGCGGTTCGAACGGAAGGCAATCATACTTCCATCTGGTGACCAATTTGGAGCAACATCTTTAACTAAGCTATCTTTTGAATAATGAGAGGTAAACTGTCTGCCTTCACCGTTTAAATCAGTTACGTAGATATAAGAATAGTAGCCATCTTTTTCTTTATCTACATGAGTTAAAACATAAGCAACCTTGTCTTTAGCAGGAGACACTACAGGATCACCTACAAACTTAAACTTAACTAGATCTTCAGCTGTAATAGGACGTTTCGTCATTTAAATTACCTCCATATTTGTAAACTATGAATCTATTTTATCATTTCGATTGGCGAAATAAAATAATATTTTCAAAATAAAAAGAAAATTTATATTGAATAAAATAGAATTTTTTCAGATAATGCGAAACCAATAATTGTGTTCATTTCGTTATCTTTATAGACAGCTTGAATAATGGAGGTACCTAGTTGAAGAAGGAACGGAATTATTACAAAAAGTAAGAAGTGGAGAGCAAGAGGCATTTGGTCTTCTGGTAAAAGATTTGCTTCCTATTGCTTATAAAAAGGCTTTTTTGATCCTTAGATCAAAGGAACACGCAGAAGATGCCCTTCAAAACGCTTTAGAGGGTGCTTATGTTAGCATCATGAAAAATAAAGAAATGCCCAATTTTAAGGCATGGTTATATGTCTAGTGTATTCAAGATCGATTGATATTTATCGCAAAAACAAACGACACATACATAACGATGTTGATCGTGAAAATGAAGTACATATGAAATTGATCAATCAATCTGCCCAGCAATTGGTTATTCAAAAAGAAAATAAACAGGAAATGTTAAATGAAATTTTAAAATTGAAAAGAAAACTGAGTCTACCACTATCTCTTCATTATTATGAGGACATGTCAGTGGCGGACATTTCTCTTATCATAGGTGAAAATCTCAATACTGTTAAAACAAGGATGAAACGTGGGAAGCAAATGCTTGCCGAAATCATGAATGAATCCACCACCTTTATACAGGAGGTTAAAACGTATGGAAATTAAAAAAGAAGATCCTATCGAGTCATTGGACCATTTACAACTTCCTAAATCTTTTGATCAATTTTTAAAAGAACTGCCCATTCGCTATCAAAATGGAGAGATGAATAAGGAACTAGATGAGCGAACGGAAGATGACTGGGATGTTTTTTATTCAAAAATAGAAGCAGGGGACTGTTTCCTGCTTCTAATCCTATTCGGTGATTCGAAGATAATAACCATCTGGGTCAACAAGGCGGAAATCCCTAAGTTTCCAGGGCTGTGTTTGTAAGTCAGCAGAAATCGGATAGCCAGAATCAATCACTTTCTGATATAAAGATGCTAACTCGTCTACGACTAGAACAATTTCAACACCTAGACCTTTCCTTTCATCTGATGACTTCGTTTTTAATGGGTGATCCTCCGAAAGTTTTTCCATTAGACATATCCCAATTTCAACTGATCCATTAAATACCTCTGCATACTCCCTGTTCATATATCCCTTTTTGAAGCCTAGTACATGTTCGTAAAAATAAAGGGAGTTTTCTAATTCATCAACAAATAATTCAAATCGGACTTTCATTTGTATCCCACCTTATATCTCATTAACTTTCTTATAGGGAAAGTATAGCAGGAATAATATTTGAATGAGTCCATTAATAGTTTGAGAGAGATTACAACTTTTGGCCGAGGATGTTCACGAATGAGAAGCTTGAATGAATTCTCTTCCATTAAAAAACTTTTGTTGTTATAGTCAATTTATTAATAAACATAATGAAAGTTGTGAGGACAATTTAACTAAAGAACTGTATTTTACGGTTTTTAAGTGTTCTTATGAAAGATTGGGGAATGGATATGTCGAATTTTCAGAAGTATCTAAAAAAATACGGCAAGCCGTTTAGTATTGCTGTTTTATTTCTTACGCTAGAGGCTATTTGTGATTTACTTCAACCTACGATCATGGCAAAAATCGTCGATGTAGGTGTCGTTAACCGGGATTTAGATTATGTATTAAAAATGGGGGCAGTGATGCTTGGGGTGACTATGTTGGGAGCAGTTGCCGCCTCAACGAGAAGTATCGTAGCCAGCATTACCTCGCAAAACTTTGGTTCCGAATTACGTTTTGATTTATTTCGGAAGATTCAACATCTTTCTTTTAAAAATATTAATCGCTATGATCGCGCGTCATTGATTACGAGATTAACGAATTATGTGGGGCAGGTCCAAATATTTGTGAATGGTCTCATGCGAATTTTTGTAAAAGCTCCGCTACTTGCCATAGGCGGGCTGATTATGGCGACAAGGTTAAATATTCAACTATCTGTTGTATTGGCTGTTGTAGTTCCAATGGTTGCTGTTTTGATTATTCTAAATATGAAAATGAGCTTACCGCTTTTTGCGAAAGTACAACAGGCAATAGATAAAGTAAATGGGATTATGAGAGAGTATTTATCTGGAGTGCGGGTGGTAAAAGCATTCAATCGTTTTGACTATGAGATTGAAAAATTTAGCGGATTTAATGAAGAATTACAGGATAAATCCGTTGCGGTTGCCAAAGTGATTGCGACCATTACGCCTTTCATCATGCTTGTCATGAATTTGGAAATCGTTGCAGTACTATGGTTTGGGGGTTACGGTGTTGATAAGGGGACCATTCAAGTAGGGCATGTTATTGCATTTACAAACTATATGACCCAAATTCTCTTTTCTCTAATGATGATATCGATGGTTTTTAATATGTTTGTCAGAGCAAAAACGTCTGCTAGCAGGATCGGAGAAGTATTGGCTGAGGAAGATGACATGACATGGAATCAGGAGACGATAACTTCTGCTAAAAAAGGTGGCAGAATTGATTTTGAGAATGTGTCTTTTTCCTATGAGGGGGGATCAGGTGAACCTGTTCTTAAAAACATTACATTTACCTGTATGCCAGGAGAAACTGTTGGTATTATTGGTTCGACTGGGTCGGGAAAGAGCAGTCTAGTTGGTCTCATTCCACGCTTTTACGATATTACAACTGGCAAAATTAAAATCAATGGGGAAGACATCAGTCAAATTAACCCTAAAGCTTTACGTCAAAAAATTGCTGTTGTGCCGCAAAAAGCGACCTTGTTTACAGGGACAGTGGAAGAAAATATCCGCTGGGGACGTGAGAATGCCTCCTTGGAAGAAATTGAATTAGCGGTCAAAATCGCGGATGCTTATGGATTTATTATGGAATCACCTGAAAAGTATGAAACACGGATTGGTCAAGGTGGGGTTAATGTCTCCGGTGGTCAGAAACAAAGAATGTCGATAGCAAGAGCTCTTATTAAAAAGCCCGAAATCTTAATATTGGATGATAGTACCAGTGCCGTAGATGTCACAACAGAAGCAAGAATCAAGGAATCTCTGAAAAAGTATGCCGATGGGTTAACGTGCCTTCTCATTGCCCAACGAATTTCTTCTGTCATGGATGCCGACCGGATTATTGTGTTAGATGATGGCGAGATCGTAGGAAATGGGAAACATGCAGATTTATTAAAAAGCTGCGTGACTTATCAAGAAATTTATCAGTCGCAGTTCGGTAAGGTGGTGCACTAAATGGCTGAAAAAACAAATCAAGAGCAAAAGGACAATAACATCCCTCCGATACCAGGTCGTCCAGTTGGAGGAGCTGCTGCTCGTTTTCGTGGTCAGGTTGTCAAACCAAAGGATTTTAAGGGAACGATTAAAAGGCTTTGGTCCTATTTTGGAAAAGAGAGAAAGCTTTTAACGATTGTTTTTACCTTCATTTTATTAGATTCGATAATTGTTTTGTCTACACCTTACTTAATTGGTAAAGCAGTTGATGCCATGTCACTTGGAAAAATAGTGGATTTTGGGTACCTTCATGTGATGGTTATTACCCTCTTCATTGCCTATATCACCAATGCACTGTTGAATTTTTCCCAAGGTCGGATGATGGCTGGAGTAGCTGGGCGGATTGTTAAGAGATTAAGAAGCCATCTATTTCAAAAACTCCAAAATCTTCCCGTATCATTCTTTGATTCGCGTACACATGGAGAGATGATGAGCCGATTGACGAATGATATTGATAACGTAAGTAATACAATTTCTCAGACAACCACTCAATTGATGTCCGGCTCCATCGTGATTATTGGTTCACTGGTGATGATGATTGCTTTAAGCCCAATCTTAACTATAGCAAGTCTTGTGACGGTGCCTTTGGTCTTTTTACTAACACGTTCAATCGCAAAAAGAACCAAAGTTTACTTTAGAAATCAGCAGAAAGAGCTAGGAATGTTAAATGGGCATATTGAAGAAACGATTTCAGGTTTAGAGGTCGTAAAGGCTTTTAATCATGAAGAAAAGGCGATTGCCGAATTTGAAGAAATCAATTCAAGACTGCGTAAAGTCGGAACAAAGGCACAAATTTGGTCAGGATTTCTCATGCCAATCATGAATGTGATCAATAACTTTGGTTTTACAATTTTGGCCGTTGTAGGTGGATATTTGGCTGTTGAAAATATGATTACGATTGGTGTCATTGCAAGCTTCATCACCTATTCACGTCAATTTGTCAGACCATTAAATGATCTAGCGAATATATTTAATATTTTACAATCAGGTATTGCTGGAGCAGAAAGAGTGTTTGAAATTCTTGATGGAGAGGAAGAACCTAAGGATTATCCCAATGCTATTCCTCTCGTTAACCCAAAAGGTCGTGTAGAATTTAAAAATGTAAGTTTTGGATATCGTCAAGATGTACCGATTTTAAAAAATGTAAGCTTTACATCAGAGGCAGGCAGTAGTACAGCCTTAATCGGACCAACCGGTGCAGGTAAGACAACGATTGTTAATCTACTAACTAGATTTTATGATGTGACAGAAGGGCAAATCTTCATTGACGGTCGTGATATAAGAGAATATACAAGAGAGTCTTTAAGGAACTGCTTTGGAATTGTTCTTCAGGACACGTATTTGTTTTCTGGGAACATTATGGAAAATATTAAATATGGCAGGCGGGATGCAACAAATGAGGAAGTAGTTGCAGCAGCCCGTATGGCGAATGCCGATTTATTTATCAATCGTTTGCCAAAAGGATATGAGACAGAACTATCTGAAAATGGTGGAAATCTAAGTCATGGTCAAAGACAATTATTGGCGATTGCAAGGGTCATACTTAGTCAACCATCTTTGCTAATCCTTGACGAAGCAACAAGTAGTATTGATACTCGAACAGAGTTACATATCCAGGATGCACTAGCGAAAGTGATGAAAGGGAGAACAAGCTTTATCATTGCTCACAGATTGAACACTATTCGCGATGCGGATACGATAATGGTGATTCAAAATGGGGGAATTGCTGAAAAGGGTAGCCATGATGAACTGATGGCTAGTGAAGGAATTTATTATCAGATGATTTCTAATCAATATAAAGCTTTGAGGGAAGTTGGGAATTATTAAGGTTCTTAACTCAAGTGAAGTGCTTGTTCCTAGTGCTGGGGACAAGCTGTTTTTTTGGATTGCGTTGTAAGGTAATGTTGATTTTTAGCAACTGTTGATTAGAGCGGAATTCACTATACTCTTGCGGAAAATTGAGGGAAGTGGGAGACACCGCACGAGATTATGCTCTTGGTATGACTAGAGCTAAGATAAAAAGGAATGCTACTAGTAGAAAAATAGTAAAGAAGGGATGATGAAAGTTTAATGCACCTATGATTTATGAACTTCGTCGACCGAAACAGATTGACCCTAATAAAACCTATCCTGCACTTTTTGTGATGCATGGAATTGGAAATAACGAACACAACATGTTGTCATTAGTAAATGGGTTTGAAGAACAGTTTTTTATTTTTAGTATTAGAGACCATCTGGAACATCCTCCTGGTTATGCTTACTTTATGATCGAAGGCTTTGGGAAACTTGAGTTAAACGAATATCTTCTCTATAATAAGGATATAAGAGAATAGATCAGGTGCGTCAACACCTGATCATTACAACAAACATGCCGCAGCTAGCGGCTAACCAAATTTTTTTAGATAGAAATAGTCACCTGGTGCTGGTCGTGCAGGGTGGCTATTTCTTTTTTGCGATTGCGACGACAATGGCTACTATGGTTGCAATAAAGCTTCTAGTAGAACTTGCAAAAGGAAACTTCTCATCTCGTGGTCTTGCATTTGGAACATGGATGATTAAACCAGATGTATCAGCTCCTGGTGTTAATATTACAAGTACAATTCCGACTCATAATCCAGCTAATCCGCATGGATATGGTTCGAAGCAAGGAACAAGTATGGCTTCCCTCACGTAGCGGGTACAGCTGCTTTATTATTACAAGCACATCCAGCTTGGAATGTGGATGATGTGAAAGCGGCGTTAATGAATAGATTACCTAGTGTTACAACTGTAGGAGTAGATCAATTAAGCAGTGACAAAATCGACCTTTATGGATACTTCCCTAGCGGTGCTGAGACGGTAGAGGTATTTGTTTATAGTGCAACTTCTGCAGGTGCTCCTATTGCTTATATAGGCGATATTGCTCTTTTAGAAAATGTAGCTTCTGGCTATAACGTGTTCTATACATGGGATGGAAAAATTAACGGTGTGAAGTTAGCACCTGGTTATTACAATGTGTATGTTTATGCTACTCAAAAAGGTGTGTCTTCTTTAGCGGGAGGCAACTTCCAACTTAAATAATTACTTTACGAGGCCGCGGTTCTATAGTAGAGCTGCGGTCCTTTTATGTATAAAAGCACTGATTCTACGCCTTTCGTATTATTTTAAAATAAAAACCTTATCCTATCAGTAATTAGTAAAAAATTCAAAATTTTTCATAAATAAAGTTAGAATAAAATGAAGTTGGGAAAATAAATTTATAGTCATACACCAATTAGAAGCGTGTACATAGGAGAAAACCGAGCGATTGGGGGACAAAAAAGCGGAGTAGAAAGAAAGATTAGTAGAGAGAATGGGGGAAGAAAGATGAAAAAATTTATGTCGTTATTAATGGGGGCTTCGCTAATAATGGGCGGTGTTCCAGCTGTTGCGAAAACAGCAGATCCATCAAATGTTCATATGACGGTTGTGTTTAAAGATAACAAAATTCCAAGTGACGTGACGAATATGTTGGGAAAAAGCGGGGCAAAAGTGCTGAAAAATTTCCCCAACATCGGGGCTATCGAAATTTCCGGAAGTGCTGATCTCATTTCAACTTTACAAAAAAATACCGCGGTTCAGGCTGTCTCCCCAACAATGATCCAACACCTGCCTAAGGTGAAAACCGTTGCATTTAATCCACAGGATGCTCAAACGTTATTAAAACAACAAACTAGCAATGGGGATGCTTCTAATCTGTCTAAAGCGGAAGATAATGAACCCGAAATCATCGGGGAAGATCCGTTTCCTCCTGATTATCCACTATTGCATCATTTTTATCAGTGGGATATCAAACGAGTAACCAACAATGGGGAGAGCTATAAGGTGGAAAAAGGAAACCACGATGTCGTGGTGGGGATCATTGACACCGGTGTTGATAAAGACCATCCGGATTTAGCCGGTAACTTATTAGGTGGTCGTAACTATGTTCCAGCAGGCGGGGAAGATGGTATGGACAATACAGAAACAGGGGATCCAACTGATTTTGAAGATCGGAATGGTCATGGAAGCCATGTTGCCGGAACGATTGCTGGTAATGGACAAATTTTAGGTGTGGCTCCTGAAGTAGGATTCAAAGCCTACCGTGTTTTTGGAGCTGAAAGTGGAGCATCTACAGCAACCGTTGCCGATGCGATTGTTGGAGCAACGGATGATGGAGTAGATGTCATCTCAATGAGTCTTAGCGGTTACAGTGTCCTAGGGCAAACAATGTGGACGGATCCTTCCACAGGCAAAACGTATAAATTAGGAAATGAAGTTGCGGATTTCCTTCTATATAAAAGAGCAGTGAAATATGCAACAGACCACGGAGTAACAGTGGTGGCAGCTGCTGGAAATGATAATATCAATATTACGAATAAAGCAGCCGTAACGGACTTTTTAAATCAAGAGTACGGTTCCCAAGGCTATAAATTTATCGGAGCAGCAATGCAAGGACCAGGTTCCATGCCGGGAGTGATTACGGTTTCTGCGACAGGTCCAGATGATCAGCGTGCTTCCTACTCCAATTATGGCGCAGGCTTTGTCGATATTTCAGCTCCTGGGGGAGATGCAGAGCGCTACCCTAATTGGAGTTGGTATGAGGACTTGGCATTAGGCGCTTATATGGAAGACAGCTATATTTTTATGGCAGGTACCTCAATGGCGACACCTAAAGTGTCCGCAGTAGCAGCTTTAATTATTGCCCAAGAAGGAAATATTGGTCCTGAAAAGGTGGCGCAAAAAGTCAAAGAAACGGCTGATGAAGTAGGGCAGGTAGGTAAAGATGTGTATTACGGTGCAGGCATGGTGCAAGCGCCGCATCAATCAATGGAATTACCTGCAAATGTAGAATGGCAGAAGCATTTTGGCGGGCTAAGTAAAGATGGAGCAATGAAGGTATTACAAACCAAAGATGGCGGTTATTTAACACTAGGTGATACCTATTCCTATACAAAAGAAGAAAATTCGGACCTTTACCTTGTAAAAACATATCCAGATGGAAGAATTCAGTGGAGACAGTCGATGTATAAGACTGGAGAAGACTATCCTGTAGATATGAAGGAAACTAAGGACGGAGGATACCTGCTATTAAGTTTTAACTATGTCCTTGGAAGTCATGGACGCGAATTTTTTATGTATCTAACGAAGATAAATGAAAATGGTCAGGTCGAATGGGAAAAGAAAATGGACGGAAACAACAAAGGTTTCTCTTCTCTTTTCATCCAAGAAGATGGATATGTGATTTCAGGAGCAAGTCAAGGGGATGCCATGTTAATGAAATTAGATTTAACAGGAAAGGTAGTATGGGAAAAAACATATGGCAGCGACGCTGATGATAATACAAACATTGTCAAACCAACTCCTGATGGCGGCTACATTGTAGGCGGCTATACATTCTCCGGGCCAGCAACACATAAAAAGGACTTCTACCTGTTTAAAGTGAGTGGTGCCGGTGAACTGGAGTGGGAAAAAATGTACGGAAAAGGCGATTTTATCTATGAATCGATCTCCGATATTGAACCAACTCCGGATGGCGGTTTTATCGTCATAGGCGCAGAATCCACTGAGGTTTGGGGAGGATTTATCCGTAATGAAGTTCCTTCTATCTATTATGCAAAAATGAGCCCAACAGGGGATATTATTTGGTCAAAAACAATCGGTGAAGCAGATAGCTATGAAGAAGCGACTTCTCTTTTAGCAACCAAAGATGGCAACTATATGCTTGCTGGTTCCTATGAAAGAGGAGAGTTAAATAAAGATGTATATCTACTAAAATTCAATGAAAACGGAGACACCATCAGCGAGCAATTTATTGGCGGTGACCTAAGCGACTTCGCTACCGACATCCAAGAAACAAGAGACGGCGGATATATCATCACAGGAAACACCAAATCCTACGTCAACGGCTTCAAAGAAGCATACGGAATGTCCGGTGACAGAGATGTCTACTTGGTGAAACTGAAGTAGTTGAAGCAGTGGGACGGGGTTCGTGCATCAATGATGCAGAGGTGAAGCAGAGGGACGGTTCTCGTGCTTCATCAGTATGGTGCGAATGAAGCAAAAGAACCGTCCCCATGCTTCCACCCATGCTTCCATACTTCCCCATGCTTCAAGCAAGAGAACGCCCCTATGCACCCAACCATGCACCACACACAAATAAACGATACGGAGGAAAGGTATGAGGAGACGAAATCAAAAGTGGTTTTCCATTTGGTTAACCATCCTAATGCTATTTTCAATAGCGACGCCAGCGGCTACGGCCAAACAATCTAGCAATCTCAACACTGCGAAACTTGCAAGTGCAAAAGAAAGATTACAGCAGCACCTAGCTGAAGTTCAAAATAAAAAAATTGCCAAAGGCATCAATACAAAATCGAACGAAACGATTAAGGTTATCGTCGAGTTCAACGAACAACCGATAGCTGTTCAAGAGCAAAAATCTAAAAAGTTTAAACAAGCTTTCCAAGCGGCGCAACACAAAGAAAAACTTAACAATGAACGTGCCAGCCTAAAAGCACAACTAAACAAAAAAGCAGTTAACGTCAAATTTGGCAGATCCTTTGAAAAAGTATTCAACGGCACAGTACTCGAGATAAAAGCCAGTGATGTGCCAAAGCTGGCAGAAGATCCAAACGTTAAAAAAATCTATGAAAATAGTAAACAAATGGCACTTCCAGTGGAACCAACAACGAAAAACCTTCCATATATGGCAGACAGCGCACCATTCATTGGTGCTGACCAGCTATGGAATCTAGGTTTCGAAGGCCAAGGGAAAATAATTGGGGTTATTGATACAGGAATCGATTACAACCACCCAGACTTAAAAGATGCCTACAAGGGTGGTTACGACTTCGTTGATAATGATGCCGATCCATTTGAAGGAAACGACGGTAAACAACATATCGATTCCGTGCACGGGACACATGTATCAGGTATTATCGCTGGACGTGGTACGTATGAAGCCGGTGGAACTCGCGGTATCGCGCCAAAGTCAGATCTATATGTGTATCGTGTATTAGGACCACAAGGCGGCTGGGATGAGTGGGTTATCGCCGGGATTGAGAAAGCCGTAGAGGATGGCATGGATGTTATCAATCTATCTCTTGGGAATGGCGTTAACGATCCAGATCAACCAACAAGCAGAGCCGTTAACAATGCGATGCTAGCGGGGGTTGTAGCGGTGGTGGCTAATGGTAACGATGGCGATTACGGCTATTCAACCGTAGGTTCACCTGGAACAGCTGCATTAGCCATTTCCGTTGGAGCAAGCTTCCCTCCTATCAAGCAAACCGTTTATTCAGGAAAAGCTTCCGCCACAGCTGACTTAGGAAAAGAATACACTTTACAGTGGATGATGAAATGGGACCCAACTCCAGAAGCGATCGAACCATTAAAGACGGAAAAAGAAATGGTCTACATGGGCTTCGGTCTTCCTGCTGATTTTGAAGGAGTAGACCTTACTGGGAAAATTGCCCTCGTTAAACGCGGGGAATCGATCCTAAGTGAACTGAATAAGCGGGCGTACGATGCGGGTGCTGCAGGAGTTGTTGTTTTTAACGCTGATGGAATAAATGAACATATCAATCATCCTTTCCCGCAAGAAGGCCCGCTTCCAATGTTGGATATGCGCGGGGATGAAGGCCGTGAATTAATTGAAAAAATGAAGGGGCAAGAACAAAATACTTTTACCATAATAGGAGAAAGCATTGATAGCTATCCAGGAGATGAACTAGCAGGATTCAGTTCAAAGGGTCCGATTATTGGCAGTTGGGATATTAAGCCTGACTTAGTGGCACCGGGTGTCAACATTCGTTCCACGATTCCATCTACGGACGGTACTTATGAAAAAGCGTATGAACGACTTTCTGGAACAAGTATGGCTGCACCGCATATTGCAGGATTAGCGGCATTATTGCTGGAAGCACACCCAGAAATGGATACTTTTGATGTCAAAACAGCGCTGATGAACACCTCTAAAACGATTGCCCCACTTTCAGGTGAGGAAAAATACAATGTTCAGCAAATTGGGGCAGGCCGTGTGCAGGCAGAAGCAGCCTTGAACACACCTGTACTTGCACAAGTTCAAGAAATAGCCAGCTATACGAAGGATCCTCTTGGTAATACTGCTGAAGTAGAGGTTCAACATCGGACAGGAGCCATAAATTTCGGTACGTTAATGACGGAAGAAACCGGAAATAAAACCATCACACTGAATGGGTTAACCGGTTCTGATATAACGTACAAAGTATCATATGAAATGAACTACACTCATATGTTAGGCGGCAGTGAAGATGTACCTACGATTGCGAGTACTGATGAGTATTCAGCGATATTAACCCCTGATTTACAGGAAGTGACAGTACCGGCAAATGGAACAGCAGATTTAAATGTTTCGATATATATACCGACAGACGCACGAAACGGTATTTACGAAGGTTATGTTTATTTAACTCCTGTGTCTGAACAGGCAAAACCGATTCAGTTGCCGTTTATTGTTTATAATAATGCCAATTTGATCAATCCGATTTCTTATATGAATGCTGAGCCAAAGTATCTTTCCTTGAATGGTGACGGCATTAATGAATCCACGACCATTGAATATAAATATTTAATGGATATGGAAAGTGCGTATATGTACGTTTGGAATGTCTTTACAGAAGAAGAAGTATACGGTGATATCACGGAGTTAACCGGTGACCATTTGAAAAAAGGAATCCATAACGTGAATTGGGATGGTTCTTTTACCGATTGGAACACGGGGGAGCAAAGAAAAGTTCCGGGTGGCGTGTATTTTATCGTTTTAGAAGCCCAGGACAAGTTTGGAAACTGGCATTACAATGATATGTATTTTGTTGTCGCCAATGAAAAAACAGAAATAAAAGTAGATAACGCAGTTACCAGTGCGACTGGAGAAAACTCAGTAGTGATCCGCGAAAATAAGCTTCATGGGATGATCACATCTGATGCGGTTTTCATTTATCGCGACTATAACTTTTATATCGGATTCCCTTGGTATTGGAGCCTAATTTCGATGGAATATGAGCTATATGATACAAGCAATAAACTCCTTTCTAAGGGAGATATTGATACGATTAAAAAAGAAGATACACCACAACGACATGTGGAATTCAATCTGCCGGAAAACATTTTTCCAAACGGTGAAAGCCGATTAGTCATCCGTGTGAAGGATAAAGCGGGCAATACGAATGAAGAAAGCTATCAGGTCCAATATCTTCAAAATACAGCTGTTGAACTGATCGGCGGCAATGATGTGGAAGTAGGGAAATCGTACGAAATAACACTCCAGGCGAACCAAGTGAAGGATATGGTTGGGGCAGAATACGTTGTTTCCTACCCATCGCAAGCACTATCACTTTCAAAAGTTGTACCGGTGGCGGGATTCCCAGCTGTTACGACTACATTTGAAAAAGTAAAGACCTTTAAGGATGAAGCTGGAACGGAGTTTACGACTGTAAAAGTGGTGACGGACTTACGGAAAAATCCGAAGGAACATAAGAAACCGAAAAAAGATGAAATTCCTGTAACCGGGAATATTCAAACAGGTAAGGTGATTTTTACAGCAATTGACAAAATTGAAAACATCGGACACTACCAAATCAAAGCAGCTTCGTCTTCTTATACGAATAAGAATTTAGAAATAAAAGCATTAATGGGCAGTGAAAAAGCAGTGGAGGTCTATACACAAGCTGGAAGTATTTCTGGATTCATCAAACCAGAGGCCCTTCTAGATGAAAATGGTCAGCTTCGAAGAGACATTAACTACGGGGATAAAGAGGGTACGCATTTAGAAGTGTTCTATACAAACAAAGGTGGTTACAGCCAACCTGAACTTGCAAGAGTTGGGATGTTAGATGGCTACAGAACCGACATCGGATGGGGCCTGGAACGTGATGGAAGCCTTAATATTTATGGATTAAATCCAATGGAAAAATACGATATTGTCATCGCATTCCCGTCCCACTTTACAGGAATCATCACAGGGATTCAACCTGTAGAAAATGTGAATGGAAAGTTAAGACCAGCGAATGTAAAAGTTGATTATGGAAAGCTAATAGCAGGCGATGTAGAAAACTATAACCCGTATGATCAAAAAATTTCAGTTATCGATGTTGTCAAAGTGGCGAGACATCAAGGAAAAAAAGCGGTAAACGGTATCTATGAAAGCTTTGCTTTAAGTAAATATGACGTCGATAAAGATGGAAAAATCGATGAAAAAGATTTATCCTTCCCTGTTAAAAATTTTGGTTTGGAAAATACGGCACAGGATGGGATAGAAACGGCACCTCTACCAGACTATCCACCAAATGAGTTTGCACCGATCATCAAGTTCAATACAGAAAAAACATCGGTGAAAAAGGGAGATATTATCCCAGTAACCGTGGATTTAGCTAATACAGAACAAATCTATGCCCTTCAATATGGCTT
The DNA here is from genome assembly GCF_042683745.1 of Bacillus sp. CGMCC 1.16607. Classification (NCBI taxonomy): domain Bacteria; kingdom Bacillati; phylum Bacillota; class Bacilli; order Caryophanales; family Bacillaceae; genus Bacillus; species Bacillus sp. CGMCC 1.16607. Next base: position 49,624 of record NZ_JBHUJX010000019.1, on the reverse strand, counting down.
TACGTATGATCCTTCCGTTTTACAACTAGTGGGAGCAGATGGAACAGTAGCATCAGGCGGACAATTGGGAGAAATCTTTGCAGGTAACACTATCGTTCTTGCCAATAAAAACGGAAGCAACCGTATTGAATTTGCAGCGACACATAAAGGAGATGCTGCGGCAGAACTAAAAGATACCGGAACGGCGATAACTTACTATTTCAAAGTCCTAAATGACTCTGTAAGCAGCACATCATTAACATGGGATCGCTCAGTCACATCCATCTTCAGAGAATCCTATGGAGACGTCATGGAAGAATGGCAAAAAGCAACCGGGAATTTAGAATTAGTGATTGAATAAGGGAAGAAAAGTAAGTGCAGCACAGTACAGCATAGGCAGTGCTGCATGGGTACGGTTCTCATGCTTCATAAATGAAGCAGAAGAACCGCCCAAGGTCACTGGGGAATATTTCTAATAATAGGGAATAACATATCCAGACTTTGAAAAATTAATTATAAATTCAAAAATCCCCCATTTTGGTAAAATGGAGTTGTCGAAAATCACAACCAAAAATGGGGGATTTTTTGTGCTTAAAAACAAAAAAGATATGCAATTAAGCATCTTTCGGTATTATACGATAATCCAAATAATCATATTCTTAAGGTCATTAAAGATAATATAGATTTTAGTTTTATCAATGACCTTCTTATGGACTCCTACTCTAAGTATTACGGAAGGCCTGCAAAAGAACCGGAGCTTATGGTTAAACTTTTGGACCTATAATATTTTTATGATTTATCAGACGTTCGAGTGATCGAAGATGCATCTTTAAATCTTGCAAGGGATTCTCAAAAAATCGGGAATAAGTATTGATACTACTCATTCAGAAGCTAATACTTTTAAGGCAACATCTAAAAGAGTTATGAGGCACTTAGCAAACAAAATCTTTAATATTATTAATGAAGAAAACGGTGAAGTCCCTGAAACGATTAATCAGGAAATTCCTGAATATTAAGTGATTGAAGATCATAAAGAAGCAAAAGCAGTTATGAAAGCTTTCCTAGAAGAAACGATGACTAGATTGATGAACAATTAGAATTAGACATATATCCAAAAAACAAAGGAAATTTTGGAGAATGCAAAAGAAATCATAAATGACCCTAAATTTATCGAACAAAAAGGAGTACGTTCAATAGTAGATCTAAAAGCGAGAGTAGGACACTGTTGATAATAAGCGTAAATACATTTGAATTTTATGGTTACAGCTAGGAGCAAAAGACCGATGAATTTAAAGAAAAATATAGGGAACGCGCTTGCCAAGAATGGAAAAATGGCGAGATGAAGAATTTCCACGGATTAGGTCGTGACAGGGGGTACGGTCTAAAAAGCATGTCTACCCAATCCAAACTAAACGCATTAGCAGTAAATTTAAAGAGGATAGCAAGAATAAAACCTCTAAAAAGCCTAATCATCTTGGTATTTTTACTATAATTTTAGAATTTCCGAGAAAAAGAGATGAGGTTCGTAAATTTATAAGATTAAACCCTCAAAAGAGTGGATTTTTCAGTGGTCTCGGACAGTTCTCACGTTTCATTTTTTAAACAAAATAAGCGTAAGAGCCCCTTACCTTGAGTGGTTATAGTTCGGATATATTACAAAAATTGCAAAATTTATTTTGGGAGAGTTTGGCAAATTGGGTATAGAGATAGAATTAGTAAGCTTGAAGTTTGAGAAGAAGATAGGTTTCAAATAATATAATAGCCCAATTTGGTTAGGGAATCCTTGTACTTACATTACAGGATTAGCCAAGGTGTAGTCCTGGAAACTCCGGATGAATCCGGCGTATCAACAATTAAATAAACATTTTCGATTTCTCTAAGGATTTAACCATCCCCATATTCTCAATAGATGAAACGCGAGAACCGTCCCAACGTTCCCTCAAGATGCATTAGCGAAAGTGATGAAAGGGAGAACAAGTTTTATCATTGCACACAGACTTAATACCATACGAGATGCGAACACGATTATGGTCATCCAAGGCGGAGAAATTGCTGAAAAAGGAAACCATGATGAACTTATGTCCGAAGAAGGAATTTATTATCAGATGATTACGAATCAGTATATGGCTTTGGGGAAGTTGGGAATTTATAAAATTTTAGCAATCTACTCAGTAGTAGTTTAGGGCGTTTTATTTAAGTATTGACGAAGTATATTGAAGAAAAAAGCATTTCCTAACGGAGGGAATGCTTTTTTCTTTGAATGTTCTATCCTTGATTGTCTATATTGTTTTATTCTAAAAATACTATCTTTGTTCCAATTGGCCTTTAATAACATTCAATTGTGAGGTTAGAAAAGGTGAGACATTACCTACTCTAGATACAGCTTCTAATAGAGCAAAGGTATGACCGCCCCACGGACCTTTTGGATCTGATACTTGTCTGCCTATTCGTAAGCCTGCTGCTTCTATATAACTGTTCAGATGTTGCATTCCTTCATGAAGTATATCTGTCGGGAGTGGTTTGTTTCTGCGGCGTGACCATTCCACTAAGAAGGACATACCTCGGAGTATATCATATTCAAAAAACCTTGGAAAACAAGGCTTTAGCCACTCCATATCAATGATGTGTCCAGTTTGTTTGGAACATACTAGACGATGTTCAATCAAATAACGTGCGCCTTCATCTAAGAAAGCGGCTTCTTCCTCAGTGAAATCACGGTCAGTATACAATAGAATTGCTTCAAGCGGAGGAAGTGTTGAAACGATTGAGCTCTTAAAAGAATGAATATATGCTTCAGGTTCGCAATTCAAGCCGCCATCGGCAAGCTGATGCTTTAAAAACCAATCACGAATCCAAGGTAGTTCCTTGTCTAAATCACAGCCATAGGCTTTCAATATCATATAGTACACGGCAAGTTCACAATGGCAGCAATCCATCTTCATTCTGTCGGCTTCTGTCTTTGGTTCGTCTTCCGGGGATATAATGAAGACCGGCCAAGCTTGAAATTCAAGCCAATATTTAGCTCTGGCAATAGCTACTTCAGGAATTTGTTTCACTTCTCCCATTTCGTAAAGAACCGCCATATGCCACCAGTACCCATCCCATTTTCTACGATTAGTCTCACTACGATTTATGTCAATATCCGAATTTAATTCAAGGAATCGTATAGATTCTTCCATTGCCTGACAAATAATTTGATTCGTTTTCATTTCATTCTCCCTAATATATGTCCTGGATTTGTATTTCCAATGTCTGTTTTGTAGTAAGCGTATATGATGTGCTCCACTATAAGTATACTAGGCAATAGGTGGGATGAGTAGAAGACATTAAAATAAATGAACGAGCTTTTATAGGATACAATTGAATGAATTAGGGCAATAAAATGTCTAAAGTGAATTTTAAAAGAACCTTTCAGATTTATGGGGAAAGCATTATAACACATCGCGTGAAAAAGTATTATTATAATGAGGAGCTTATCGTGAAGGAAGTAGAGAAGAGTGATGGATGATCTTTTAAAAGGGGATGAAAAATATGAATGCGGTAACTTTAGTTGAAGAAACAAGAGCAGGTGTTATTGAAAATGTTCATACCGGAATGATTTGCGGGGTAAATGAAAAAGTAGAGCCAATTTACTATGCAGGGGATTATACTCATTTAACGTATTATCGGTCTGCGGCCAAGCCAATTCAGGCGCTGCCTGTATTTTTATCAGATTGTATAACAAAGTATGGATTGACGAGTGAAGAGGCTGCTTTGTTTACAGCTTCTCAGCGAGGAGAGCGTTATCATATAACTGCCCTTGAATCCATGTTACAGAAATTACCTGTCAGTGAAGAAGAATTATTTTGTCCAAATGCCCATCCTTTAAACGTTGAGCCGAAGGAAGAAATGCTTCGAAAGAATATCGAGAAGAGAAGGTTGTATCATAACTGTGCGGGAAAACATATGGGGTTTGTAACTGCCTGTCGTGAATTTGGATACCCAGTCGAAGGATATTGGGAAGTGGATCATCCACTTCAACAACAAATCTTGAAGTTTCTCTCGGAACTAGCGGAAATACCCATTTCTGAGATTCAGATTGGTATGGACGGTTGTGGTGTACCGGTTTATGCAATTCCTCTAAAAAATATGGCACTGACTTATTTAAAATTTGCCTGTCCAGACTTAATTAAGGATCCATTTATCCAAAAAGCCGTGACGAAAATGACAAGGATCATGAATGAAAATCCACGTATCGTTGCTTCGGAGAACTTTATTTGTACGGTACTGCTTCAGGATCAAAATATTGTGGCAAAAGGTGGAGCACAAGGAGTGTATTGCTTCGGTTTAAAAGAAGAGAGGATTGCCTTTGCCTTAAAAGTTTTAACTGGATCAGAGGATGTCTGGCCTGTCATTGTTGCTAGTATTCTTGAACAAATTGGCTATAAAAACAAAAAAACGATTGCTAGTTTACGAGCTTTAAAACCATCCATTATAAAGAATGATGCAGGGGTTGAAGTAGGGAATATTAACGAAAAATTTTTGTTAATTAAAGCGCTAAATGCTTCAGAGGAAAAAGAGGAGATTTAATATAACAAATGCTTCCATGGTCTTAACAAATGACGGTTTATTCTAAAGGACTTAAGATGTAAGGTGGATGTATATGATTAAAGAAGTTTGTGTGGAGAATTTTACGCTAGTTCCCGATGTGATTTCAAAAGGGGCTGACCGAATTGAACTATGTGACAATCTTTCTGTTGGAGGCACAACGGTAAGTCATGGTATAGCTGTAAAAACCATTAACTATTGCCACAGTAAACATATTAAGGTCATGTCCATAATAAGACCTAGAGGTGGAAATTTTATTTATAGTAATGAAGAAGTTGAGATGATGAAGCAAGATATTGATCATCTGAAAAACTTAGGCACTGATGGAGTAGTGCTAGGCTGTTTAAACGATGCTGATTGGATAGATAAGGAAGCCATGGATACTCTATTAGAGTCTGCAAAGGGGTTAGAGGTCACCTTTCACATGGCGTTCGACCAAATAAAACCTGAAAATCAGTTTCATGCGATTGATGTGCTAGTGGAACTGGGTGTACATCGAATCTTAACTCATGGTGGCCCGTTGAATACCCCGATTGAATATAATCTGCAAAGATTGAAGGAATATATTGACTATGCAGCTGGCAGAATCATTATCCTCCCTGGTGGTGGAATTACTAATAGGAACCTAAATTTCATCACTAGCAAGATAAAAATAAGAGAGGCCCATGGGACAAAAATAGTAGGATAAGACAGACTCACTGATGTCCATCTTCACAAAAGGCATTTGTCCACGAACAGTGCCAGTAGAACCATCCATGTGGTCTTCGGTATGGTGAACCGTACCACAATTTTAAAACAGAGAGTGGAATTCTGAAACTTTATCAAGACAAGCTTTATTTAAAATGCTAAAAAACAAACGGGAATAGGTATTAAATATTCCTGTTTGTTTTTTTTACAGATTAATAACCCTTGTTAAAGAATCTACATACATTAGCAGTAAACCCGATTGTTTACATGAAAGGAGAAGATTGCTTTGAATGGATCGTTACTTAATTCCCTTAGAAAAGGTGGATATATATTCTATGCAAGGCATGGGGAAGCGACCGTTGGAAGCGATTTACCCTATTTAAACTTTCAAGACTGTTTAACCCAAAGAAATCTTTCTGAAAAGGGACTTAGGCAGGCCGTTTACTATGGAGAAATTCTTCGATACATACAAATACCGATTAAATACCCTGTTTCCGCAAGTCCATTTTGCAGGACAATAGAAACAGCGCAATTAGCATTTGGAAGTGGTAATGTCCAAGTTAACCCTTTTTTGTTTGAGATTAATAGGTTAGGTGGAAATTTACCTAGTAGGGATAGACAAAGAATTTTAAATAACTTTAAGTCTGTTTTGGAAACAGTTCCAGAAGTGGGAAGAAATAAGGTTATTATTGCTCACAGTTTTCCAGAAGGGATAGGCCTAGGTAAAATACCTAATATGGGGACAGTTATTATAAAGCCTAAAGGGGAAGGAAATGGTTATGAAGTTGTTGGTCAATTATCTTTAGAAAATTGGAGTAAATTAGATAATTAGAAGAAGGTTCTATACCAGAAAGCATTGATGAACCGTGTTAAAAACTTTTAAAAGTCCTTTATATATTGCCTGTGTAGATAATCAAGATATGAAAGTAATGTAGATGCCAAAAAAGTCAGTTACCCTGACTTTTTTGGACAACTTATAGTTATCTTTTGTTTAACTCTAAAGCTGATCTTAGAATAGTAGATAATTAGAAGAAGTTTTGTATGTTCGAATTTTTATTCCTTACCAGAAAAAGGGGATAAAAATTAATGAAGCAATTAAGCCTAATGCGATGCCCGCTACAAAGCCAGAGCCAGAGTGAAAACCCCGAGAATAACCATATCCATCATATCCGTATCCACCATTTCTATCTGAACTTCCTAATGTTTGAAGGTATACTTTATTAGAGGATACTCTCTCAATAACGCCTCGATAAAACCTTCCATCAGTTGTGCGTATTTCAACAGCTCTTCCAATTCCATTACAACAAATATCATAATATTTCGATGACAAAGTAATTCGCCTCCCTTATAACAATCATGTGGTTGTACTAAATTATGTTATGTCCACAATTAATTATTGGAATAGTCAAGAGCACAGACTAGAAGGAAAAAGAAGCTTTTATCCGTAAGAAAGGTATCATTCATCAAGTTTTAAACATAAAATGAAGCATTCAAAAAGCCAGAGGAGAGACGTTGTGAAAATTACTTATCAAGATGCTTTAGCCTATTACGGAATAGATGGGGCACATCCAGGTGGAATGTCACTAACAAAAGCCATTTTGGAAAATGAGAAAATGGACAATAAAAAGATTATTCTTGATGCAGGTTGTGGTACTGGGGAAACTTCATTGTATTTGGCAAGGACGTTTCACTGTAAGGTTTACTCATTGGATAACCATGAAGAAATGGTGACTAAAGTGACGCAAAAATTTTTAAATGCTAGAATTTCTGCACAAGTATTGAAGGGTAGCATTGAGAACATTCCATTTCCAGACCATTTCTTCGACTACATCATCGCAGAATCATCAACTGTTTTTGCTAATATACCTAAAGTGCTGAGTGAGTATTTTCGAGTGTTGAAGCATGGTGGGGTTTTGTTGACAATTGATATGACAGCAGAACAAAAATTATCTAGGAAAGAAAAAGAAGAGTTGCTGAATTTTTATGAATTACAGGATATTTTAACAGAGAAAGAATGGCTCATGGATATTCAGAAGGCTGGATTTAATAAATGTCAAATTGTAAAATCAGCCTCTATTTTCGGGACTTTAGAACAGTATGATTTTGAAGACAATGAAATGATCGAAAGAAATATGAAATTAATAAATGTAAATCCAGAGGTAGATGAAGTGATGGAATCTCATCAAAGGCTATTAATTCAATATGGAGAGAAATTGGGTTATCGTGTATTTAGAGCAGAAAAGATTTGAGTTTTGTGCTGATTAGACTTTGTTGTCAATCCAGTATAGAAAATGGACTAGAAAACCAATTAGTTTTACAAGGAGTGTAATAAATGACCCGCTATTTCAAGTACGTGTCTATTCGTGAGGGACAAGATGATTGGATGTTAAAAGAGCTAAGGGAAGGACGAGCTAGGTTCGACTGAAGCGAGGGAGGGTCAGTTTTACGATTAATCCAATTGAAAGATCCTACCACTAGATCGGCTGGAGAAATGGTGGTATGAAGGTACACTCAATTTTTGGTGAATCGTAAGTTTAAATTCTATCAAACTTTTGAGGTATAGAATCTTAGCCTCACGCATGTGACTTTCTTTATTTCACGTTCCCATAACAAATGCATAAATTAATTTTATGAATTGTAATGGGAGTGAGTAAAATGTATTATTTTCCTTTTATACATCAAAACCAATACCCTTATTATGTAAGTGTACCAACGTATAGCGATGGGAGACAATCTGTATACTCAAGTTTCCCAAATGTGATTGAGCATGCAAACAGATATGATTCTTTTCGTTCTTCATACGGTAATCGAGATACTTTGCTGACAGATTATGGGCCAAAACCATTTGTTGTTAATATTAATGAAGCAACGAAGCAAAATAACAAGTATCGTACGGCCTTATGGACAGGAACACATTTACAAGTGACTTTAATGAGTATCAATGTAGGGGAAGATATCGGATTGGAAATACATCCTAACGTGGATCAATTTTTACGTATTGAACAAGGTCAAGGGTTAGTACAGATGGGCAAAAGCAAGGATCACTTAGATTTTGTAAGAAATGTCTCTGATGATTTTGCTATTATGATTCCTGCTGGAACATGGCATAATGTAACCAATACTGGTAATATCCCTATGAAACTTTACTCGATCTATGCTCCTCCTAATCATCCATTTGGTACTGTTCATATTAGCAAAGCAGATGCCATGGCTTCGGAAAGAGGCTATAGTCATGTGAATGGTAATTGGTATTTTCGGTAGGTCCTAGATGAATGGGAATAGTAAACAGTCACAGTCTTGAAGTCATGCACCGTTTCTGGAAAAAATTTATTTATTGTCCAGAAACGGTGCCTGGATTATGATTCTAAAAGTTCATTCTCTTTAGGTACTTTCTAATAAGAAGAATGGTACCCTTAAAGAGTACCTAAATATTTTTTTGCTCCGGGACTATAATTAAAACTGAGCTCCATACAATTTCAATTCCTCATTACCTTGTGGAAAAATAATAAGCCGTTCATATTTCAATCCGATTTTTTCAAGAAGCTTGGATGAATGATGATTATCTTTAGTAGTTATAGCGACAATTCGCTTAAGTCCAAGCTGTTCAGTTCCATATGCCAGCGTAGCCGAGGCAGCCTCATAGCCATAACCTTTAGATTGGAAACCTGATAGAAAAGCAAAGCCGATATCGACATCTTCTAATGAATCTCTCTTTATCAATCCGCAAAGTCCAATTGGTGTTCCTGTTTCCTTTAGCTCTGTTAAATAAAGCCCAAATCCTAGTCGCGAGTACATATCCATTGGACCAGTCAAAATATAATTTTGAGCATCTTCTAAAGTTCTCACCCCTTTATCACCTATAAAACGTAACCATGAAGGTTCGTTCAAAAGTTTGAAAATAAAGGCTTCATCCTCAGGTGATAACCAACGCAGTATTAATCTTTCAGTCTCGATTACTTTCATTTGAATTACACCCCATATACGGATTTATCAGTTGCTAAACTCTTTGGAATCTTTAGAATACTTATCTATCCTGTCTTTTCTCTCAAAATAATTCGAGTTTTTTGAGAGAATTCCTTCTTTTTTAAGGTTTTGCTGAATATAAAAGTATAGAGAAATTGTTAGGAGAGGGAGTTGTTTTATGGAAAATATGAACCTAATAGAAACAAGAAATAGGCTTATTGATGAGATTTTTACACTAAGTAATGATGAGTTTAATCGAAATCCTGACCTATATACTTGGAGTATTGCACAGGTTTGCCATCATTTATTACTGGTAGAAAAGGCTTTTACATATGCGATTGAAATGGGGTTAAAGAAGGGTCAAAAAGCTGAGCAAAAAAACCTCAATGCTATAGCGGATCGAACGATGAAACTAAAGGCACCGGAAATTGTTATTCCAGATACAAAGCTTTTTGAAGTACAACAAATGATTGACTTATTAAATGATTCTAGAAATAGCTTTATGGCTGTTCTTCATTCGATAGAAGATGAGTCCATACTGACTGAAAGGTCAGCAAAACATCCACTATTTGATGATTTACCCTTAAATCAATGGGTGGAACTATTGTATTTACACGAAGATCGTCATATTGAACAAATAAAGGAAATTAAAATAGAAAAATAAAGTGCAGGCTTCATGCTAGAAAAGGGAAGGTGACTGGTGGATTAGCTTAAGTGTAAAATAAATGTAAACCAGATTAGGGCTTTTAACAATTCGCTAGTTAAAAATTTAGCGAACAGTATTGTGAACTGTTCGCTAAGATTAACTCTTAAAGCTAATCAAATATTTAATGCACCTTCGAATTCTTCAATAGTCTCTTTAAATTTGCTTTGAGTTTCTATGACTATTTTTTGTGAATCCTCGGTTATATTACTCACTTTTCTTACTTCCCTAGTAATGTTTTCTACATTTGAGTTTACATTTTTAATAGCTTCCTCAACATTATTTGCTAATCTTCGTACTTCATCAGCGACAACTTTAAAACCTCTTCCCTGCTCTCCTACACGCGCAGCTTCAATAGCAGCATTTAATGCTAGCATATTTGTTTGTGAGGAAATAGTGCGTATCGTTTTAGAGACTTCGCTAATTAAATCAGTCTGTTTCCTTAGTGATTGAACTGCTTGTAGAATTTCATTTGAATTTTCAACAACCATCCCTACTAATTCTACGGGCATTTCTTTTAATTGCGAAATGATTTCTATTGATCTATTTTCACGTTCACTAATATTTGTTGCGATTTTAAGAACAGCATCGACATTCCCTTCTTTATTTAGAATCGGAACATAAGTAGCTTCAAGCCAGAGGAGGGTTCCTGACTTGTGTAACCTTAGAATTTTTTCTTGAAACTTCTTACCTTTACTAAGATTATCCCAGAGGTCGTCATATTGTTTACTGTTTTTAAATTCTTGGGTACAAAATTGTTTATGATTCATCCCTTTCATTTCGGTAACCTTATACCCCATAGTTTGAGCAAAAATTTCATTAACCCAAATAACTTCCCTATTTGTATTAAACTCTATCATTGCTAAATTAGACTCTAAAGCCGATAAAACAGAAAGATGATCCAATACTTGAGTGCTCGTGTTAAAAATGGAAGAGATGCTCATTAAGTAACTCCCTGTATTCAAATTTCCAAGTGTGTACAATTTATGTATAACTTATATATTATGATTATAAGGAATTTTTACAAAATAAACAAGATTAATTAATATATCTTTTATTAATCTGAATATCTAGTCTTTTTTGTATAAGTTATGTAGAATGATTATGAAGAGGAGGAGAGGGTATGTATACCATAAAAAAAGTTTCCAATTTGGTAGGTATTCCTACTGTTACCATACGTGCTTGGGAAAATAGATATAATATCATTTCTCCGCAAAGAAGCGATGGGGGGCATCGTTTATATAGTCAAGATGATATCAACACACTCAAATGGTTGAAAGAACAAATGGATAATAGCGGTCTTAAAATTAGTGAAGCCGTACGATTGTTAAGTGAAAAACCCATAAATAACTACATTGAAAATCAATTTAAACAGGATAAGAAGCGAATAGATAGCTTTGATGAACTTCAATATGAACTCTATCAAAGGTTGATAGATTTACAAACTGTTCAAGCAAATGAAATCATTGATTTGGCATTTTCCTTGCATGCCTTTGAAGATGTTTTTCTTAAAGTATTAACACCTGTACTCGTTCGGATTGGAGATGAATGGGAAGCAGGGACAATTGGGGTTGCTCAGGAGCATTTCGCATCTGAGTTAATCATGCAAAGATTCACTAATTTCTTTAGAGTCTTGCCTTCACTAGAACAACTCCCAAAAGTTATAGCTTTTTGTCCAGAAGGAGAATTTCATCATATAGGACTCATGCTCTTTAGTTTATTTCTTCGAAAAAAAGGACACGAAGTGATTTATTTAGGTGCGAATACACCCTATATAGGTTTAATGGAAATTATTAAAACAAAGAACATTTCAGTTATTGCTATATCAACCACTGATTCGTGTCACATTGAAAAGATTATGAAATGGATAAGGGGATGTCTTCAAGAGAATCCTGATTTAATGTTTGTATTGGGCGGGAAAGGGTTTGAAAATACGCAGATTCGAACGGCAAGTAATGTTTTTATATCTGGGGAAAAAGGTTGGGAAGATTTGTACGAATCTTACTCCAGCCTTCATATCACGTAAAAATAGTAGAACAATGTCAAAAATAGTAAAAATGAGATTGTAAGGGAGAGATAGTAATGATATGTGAGTCTTGTCTTCCAACTGACCGCGGTTATACCGTATATTTTTTAGAAGATGAAAGTTTCAAAAAACTTAGTGATTATTTCAAGAATTATTCTGATAAGTCATGTAAATTAATAAATGAGAGAATGCTTTGGTTAAAGGAATCAGTTTTCTTTGACTTGTTAGATTATGTAGAGGCCAACTTGGATAAAAAACATATTTTTGCAATTCTATCAACTATTTCTGACCCGCTTAAGAATCTTAATGAGATGAGACAAATTGATACTTTTAAGTTGGAACGACAAGCTAGTTGGATTGACAAGGTGATTGAAGATAAGTCCATTTGTACACATTACCAGCCAATTGTAAAAATAAATAACGGTAATATTGAGATAATAGGAAATGAACTTCTTTCAAGAGGATTAGATGAAAACGGAGATATAATCCCACCTAATAAAATGTTTGAAGCTACAAGACTAAGAAATCAAACATTCTCATTAGATCGAGTTTGCAGAGTGGAATCTGTTAAAAATGCGAGATTAGTATCAAATAAGCTCATCTTTATCAATTTTATACCGACTGCTATTTATGTCCCTGAACATTGTTTAACTACTACATTTCAATTAATTAAAGAACTGAATATAAAACCTGAACAAGTTGTATTTGAAGTTGTGGAAACTGATGAGGTGAAAAATCTTGATCATTTGAAAAGCATATTAAATTATTATAGATCGCATGGATTCAAATATGCATTGGATGATGTTGGTATGGGTTATAACAATCTAAAAACACTGAAAGAAATGGAACCTGATATTGTTAAACTGGCTTTTGAATTTACAAATGGAGTGAGTAACGATATAGATAAACAGACCGTTGCAAGATCTGTATTGACTATAGCGCATGATATGAATGCACTAGCTTTAGCTGAAGGTGTTGAGCGAGAAGAGGATCTAAACTTCCTACTGGAAATGGGATACGACCTTTTTCAAGGATATTTATTTTCAAAGCCACAAGCCCATCCAGTTGAAAAATTAAAGATGAAGTTAAGTGCAAAGGTTTAACTTAGAAAATCCTTATTTTACTTACACTCTGGTACATAAATCCTGGAATTACAACGGAGCATACTTATGACGACTAATCATCTTGTTCTCTCTCAATAATTTTTAAAGGATAAGCGAAATAAAGAAATAAGTAGACAATAAAACTAGTCATTGTTTGATATGATACTATATAATACATTGATTAAACTTTTAGTAATATTTGGAGTAGATAATATGCCTCAAGAACTATTGATATACATAATAGCAGTTGTAATTGCTGGCTTACTAAGTTTATTTCTATGTCTATTTGCTCTAATTAAACTTAAAGATGCGCCTGCTGCGAATCCTTATATTTTCGTCACTTTTTTGTCGTCAATTTTCACCTTTACATATGCATTTGAACTGGCAAGTACATCTTTAGTGCAAATTAAATTTTGGTTAAATATAGAATACCTTGCGTTACCGTTTATTCCTGTATTTATTTTATTAATGTGCTTTGAATATGTGGGACAAAAGCTAAAGCAATGGATGTACTATATTTTATTCGTTATACCATGCATCACGATTTTTATGCATAGTACAAATGACTTGCATCACTTATATTACAAATCTATGGAATTGAGAAATGACACTCCATTTCCGATTATTAAGCTTGAGTGGGGCCCTTTTTTTTACGTCCATTCTATTTTTCTATTTTTATGTTTAATGTCAAGCATCATCATATTACTTATGCAGTTAAAAAAATCAACCTTTCGATTTCGCATGCAAATCTTTATGATGGTTGCAGGACTTGTTACCCCAATCATAGCCAACCATTTTTATTTGAATGACCTGAGTCCATATGGAATCGATCTTGGTCCCGTTTCTATGAGTATTTCTTTTTTATTTCACGGTGCGGCATTATTATCCTTTCAGATGTTTAATGTGGCTCCAATTGCAAGAGATACCGTGTTTGAAAGTATGGAAGATGGTGTAATTGTATTAAATCAAAAGGGAATTATTGTAGATTTTAACCATGCCATTCAGAAGGTACTACCAATGCTTAATCAGTATATTATTGGCAAAAAATTAGTAAATGTACTAAATGGAAACATGCAACTTGCAGAAATAATTAATAACCAACAGGCGTGTGATTATGAGTTATGTCGTAATGGGGAAGTCATCCACTACCATATCCGATTTTCTCCAGTTTTGAATAAAAATGACCTTTATATAGGGCAGATTATTACGTTTGTTGATGTATCTGAAAGAGTGTTTATGCAGGAAAGGTTACAATATATAGCAAGCGTGGATGGTTTAACACAAGTACTTAATCGAACTACTTTTATTAAAAGAGCCGAATTACTGTTTGATTCACTTATTACAGGTGGAGGTAGTGTATCGATTATTATGTTTGATATTGATCATTTTAAAAATGTCAATGACACTTACGGACACGAAGCAGGGGATATTGTATTAACTCATGTTGCTAGGATGGCAAAGGAAACTTTGCGAGATACGGACTTTATAGGTCGATATGGTGGAGAAGAATTTATTATCTGTTTGCCTAATATCGTTCAACAAGAGGCGTACGAGCTTGCCGATTCCATTCGTAGGAAAGTGTCAGATAGTTGTACACATATAAACGACATGCAAATTTGTGTAACATCAAGCTTTGGGGTTTCTTCTACTCGAATTAGCACTGAAAATCATCACCAATCTCTTCGAATACTAATGAGAGAAGCTGACCAAGCTCTTTATGCAGCAAAGCGGAAGGGTAGAAATTTTGTTGAAATGTATGAGCATGCTTTCGAGTATACAAGATAGAATAAAACCTGCTACTGTGGGTTTTATTTTTTTATAAGATGTTTTCATAAAGTTTGTTGCTTTTAGTGTCATTTACTTATAACAATCTGAGTTGATTGTAGCGGAGGAATCAAGTTCGAAAAATAAACTTAAATAAAATAAAATATATTCTTTTTTAACAGATTTGTTATATGCTATAACTAATCAGTTGATAAGTAAGAAGGGATTTGCAAAATGTCTGCTAAAAAAAGTAATCATAGCTCCTATGGTACCCAAGAAACGAAGCAGTTGATCATTCATGAATCGCAAAGATTATTTATGACTTTCGGGTATCGTTCAGTATCTACTCGACAAATTGCAGAAGCTTGCAATGTTACTCAGCCGGCATTGTACCACCATTTTCAAAATAAGCAGTTAATCTATATTGAAGTGGTAAAGTCAATTATGGATCGAACTAGGGCTGATTTATACTTTATAATGAAGAATCATACATCTTTTAAAGAGCGCTTGTTTCAAATTTCATTTTATATGCTTACGAACCATCAAGGAGATTTATCTCAAATGTTTCATGACATTCAGCACGAAATGAATGTGGAAACACAAGAGCTTTTTCGAAAATGGTGGATGGATAGTTATTTAATGCCAATTGTTGAAATCATAGAAGAGGCAGTTACAGTGGGACAAATTCGTGATTTGGCTTCAATCAATAGCACTGTCATAGAACTGGCTTATTTTCTTCTTGATATGATGAAATCATTTTTACAATCCTATACATACCGGACACCTAATGAAGATATGAAGAAAATAGAAGCTGAAAGAAAATCGACTTTGATTGTGACTGTTTTTATAGATGGTTTGAGTGGTTAAATATTATGACCACCTCTTTTTTTACTTATTACTTATCAACTGATAAGGAGAAGAGAGGGAGATGAAAACATTGATACGAAACTGGATTGATAGCTATGGAGACTTTGTAAGCGGAAGAAAAGGACGATGGATTATTGTATTTGTTTGGGTATTCTGTATCCTTTTATTGAATCTTACATTACCACAGGCAAGCTCACAAAAAAACGAACGTGCTGACATTTTCTTAAAAGAGAATGATTCTATGAAAGCAAAGGAAATTATTGAAAAAGAGTTTGGTGCCAATACAGGGACCCCCGCGTTACTAACATGGTATAAAGTAAAGGGATTAACGGATGATGATTTATCCTCTGTCCAAATACTAACTAGGGAGCTTACAGAGCAACCCATTGATCGTGTAAGTGTTCCACCATTTTATCAATTTCCGCTTCCTGTTTTAAAAGAACAAGTTTCGGAGGATGGAACAACTCTTGTTTTACCAATCATTTTTGATGAAAATCTTGATACAGAGGGGATTTCCAATCGTTTAGAAGAATTGAAGAAGAAAGCAAAATTAGTTTTTAAAGATGATCCTTTTACAACTAAAATGAATGATAAGAATTCTTTACTTGTTAGAATAACTGGACCAGCTGGGATAGCAGTAGATGCTACTGAATTGTTTAGTCAAGGTGATTTATCCCTATTAATAGGTACTGTCATGATTGTACTCGTTTTCTTACTTGCCATTTATCGCTCACCAATTTTGGCTCTTATCCCACTAGTTGGAGTAGGTATGGCATACATGTTGATTAGTCCTATTCTTGGATGGTTAGGAAGAGAAGGAATAATTGATTTTGATTCTCAAGCTATATCCATTATGACTGTATTGCTATTTGGTGCTGGTACGGACTACTGTTTATTTCTAATTGCTCAGTTCCGAAAAAATTTAAGAAAGGAAGAAGACAAATTTATCGCAATCAGACGTGCTGTTAATCTTTCGTCGGGAGCCATTTTTATGAGCGGGTTAACTGTTGTGGTGTCACTGCTTGTTTTATTAGTGGCAAATTACGGCTCTGTCCATCGTTTTGCGATTCCGTTTAGTTTGGCCATCTTGATCATGATGGTAGCCAGTTTATCATTACTTCCAGCACTATTAAGTATTCTTGGTAGGGCATCGTTTTATCCATTCGTACCCCGAACAGATGAGATGTCTGAAAAATTAGCTTTAAAGAAAGGGAAAGTATTTAAAAAGAAGAGCGACAAACGAAATATTGGTGAATATGTTGGGAAAACAGTCATTCAATATCCATGGAAAGTAATGCTCACAACATTAATTATTTTAGGAGCCTTTGCTTTATTTTCGGCAAAAATTGAAACAACCTATGATACTCTTTCATCTTTTCCGAAAGATATGCCGTCACGTGAAGGTTTTAAAATACTATCCGAAAAATTTAATTCAGGTGAATTAGCTCCTGTTAATGTTATTGTAAAAAGTAATGCTGATGAAGTTTATTTGAAGAATGAAATCGAGGAATTGCCTTTTGTTGCTAAGGTGTCAAATGTTTCAAATGGTGAAATAGACGAAAAAATCGTCAAGTATGAGGTTGAACTTAAAGCAAATCCTTATTCGAATGAAGCCATGGAAACCATTCCAAAACTCAAAACGGAAATTCAAAAATTCATCAAAAAGTCAGGTATTGAAGATAATGAAATTAAAATATGGATTGGTGGAATAACAGCAGAACAATTTGATACAAGTGAAACAACAAAATCCGATTCTACTTTAGTCATACCATTAATTATTGTACTTATTGCCGTTTTACTTTTAGCATATTTACGCTCTATAGCCGCTACAGCTTATTTAGTAGGGACTGTTCTATTATCCTATTTTAGTGCACTTGGATTAGGCTGGATCATTTTACATTACGGTTTTGGGGTGGAGGCTATCCAAGGATTCATTCCATTATATGCTTTCGTCTTTATTGTAGCGCTAGGTGAGGACTATAACATATTTATGATTTCGAGCATATGGAAAAAAAGCAAAATCATGCCTCTAAAAATGGCTATCAAAGAAGGTGTCCAAGAAACGGGTGGGGTTATTACCTCTGCTGGACTGATTCTTGCTGCTACATTTACTGTATTAACAACCTTACCGATACAAGTACTTGTTCACTTTGGCACCATAACAGCTATAGGTATCCTTTTAGATACATTTATTGTTAGACCTTTCTTGGTCCCAGCAATCACTACACTTTTAGGAAAATGGGCGTTTTGGCCATCACAAAAAAGAATGCAAAAGGTACAGATTCTAGAACATGAAGAAGTAATGAAAAGTAATACTTAACAAATGAATTGGATTTTTAACAGAGGGGCAGAAAAAAACTGCCCTTTTTGTCATTGATTCAACTTGTTTACTCCTTGAAACCAAAGAGATTTTATTTCCAGAATCAAGAATTCATAATTTAACTCTGGAGAGACAAAATGACTATTAAATATAAAGAAAAATGGTGATGTAAATGGAAATTAATGCTGGTGAATACAGTCCTTATAAAGCAGGTGATGTTGTTTATGTGTTTTACCGAAACCCTCATACACAGGATGTTGCCAATATACAGGAAGCTGCAGTAGTCAATAACCCTGATCATCCAAATGAATTAGCTCTATTTTTATATGAAACATACTACCCGTTAACAAATGATGTAGCTGTTTATTCGAACGAAGTGGATGCCTTACAAGCTTATCATGAGTTTTTTGGAGACTTTTAAGGGAGTTGTTGTCATGCTTAAACCGTTTACACCCCAACTCGTTTACTTTGAACCAAAAGCATTGGAATATCCATTAGGTCAAAAGTTAAAAGAGAAATTTGAAAAAATGGATGTAGAAATTCGTTACACTACTTCTCATAATCAAGTGAGAGATTTGCCTGGAGATAACGATTTTCAAAAATATCGTGTAGCAAAATCAACTTTAATCGTAGGAATTAGGAAGACGCTTAAATTTGATACTTCGAAGCCCTCTGCAGAATATGCGATTCCTTTTGCAACAGGCTGTATGGGTCATTGTCATTATTGCTATCTACAAACAACGATGGGGAGCAAGCCGTATATTCGTACATATGTGAATGTGGATGAAATTTTGGAGGCTGCAGATAAATATATGGAGGAAAGAGCACCTGAAATCACTCGATTTGAAGCATCTTGTACTTCAGATATTGTTGGGATAGATCACTTGACCCATTCATTAAAGCGGGCTATTGAACATTTTGGTGAATCAGAACTTGGAAGGCTACGATTTGTAACGAAATTTCACCATGTTGACCATCTCCTTGATGCAAAACATAATGGTAAAACTAGATTTCGTTTTAGTATTAATGCAGATTATATTATTAAAAACTTTGAGCCAGGAACATCTCCTTTAGCTAAACGACTAGAAGCAGCAGGAAAAGTAGCTCGAGCAGGTTATCCATTAGGATTTATTGTAGCCCCCATTTATCTCCATGAAGGTTGGCAGGAAGGCTATTACCATATGTTTGAGCGCCTTGATGCAGAATTACCGATAGAAGCTAAAAAAGATTTAACTTTTGAGTTCATTCAGCATCGATTCACTAAGCCTGCTAAAAAGGTAATTGAGAAAAACTATCCTATGACGAAACTTGAATTAGACGAATCAAAACGAAGATATAAATGGGGGAAATATGGAATAGGTAAGTACATTTATCAAAAAGAAGAAGAAGAGGATATCAAAGAACATTTACATTCTTATATGGTGAAATTCTTTCCAGATGCTAAATTAGAATATTTCACTTAAGGCTATCATAAGGAATAGTTTTGTACATGTAGTTCTTCTTTTTATGCATATAGAAAAAATAAAGAGAATAACTAATTAGCAATTTAATTGGAAAAACTATTAGAGTGCTTTGGAAAGGTGGCACTATAGTATGAATAAATTTTCCTATCATTTAAGGAGGTTAACAATGGGTATTTTAAGTGGAAATCCTAAGGAAGAGCCGTTACATTATGGTGAGGTTTTTGGACTATGGGCTTCAGTTTTAGCTGGAAATAGTATGATTTCAGGATATCAAACAATGATTAATCATGCAGGGGATAATGATTTAAAAAAGCTATTAGTAGAAGCAATTGAAACGTGTCAGCAGCAGAAGAAACAAGTGGAGGAACTTTTAAAAGAGAATGGAATAGGCTTACCTCCTTCGGCACCTGAACCCCCTCAAGCGTGTTTAGAAGATATCCCAGTAGGGGCAAGAATTCCAGATCCAGCTATTGCTGCTGCTCTTTCAGCTGACATTGCAGCTGGATTAATGGCATGTAGTCAGGTAATAGGTCAATCTATCAGGGAAGATGTTGCGATGATGTTCGGGCAATTCCATATGCAAAAAGCTGCTCTAGGTGCGAAAACACTTCGTTTAAATAAGGAAAAAGGATGGCTCATTCCTCCTCCATTGCATTTAAATAAGCATGGTGATTGCTAAATAGATTTATTAAGACTTTATTTATCATTACACGGTTAGAATTTTAGCCGTGTTTTTTCTTGATTCTAATTTGAATTATCATTGTTATTACAAGTGAAATAGTGGAGGAAATAAATGAAGGAGATCATTTGATGAAAATTCGATTTGGATATGTGGCTAATGCATTAGATTTATGGGATGCAAGTCCTTCAAAGGCTTTAACTTTTGCCCGCTATTCAGCTCTTCCTAAACACGAGCGAATGGAAAAATTGAAATCGGTTACTGCACAAAATTTACTCAATACAAAAAGAATTCTGCATTATAATATTGCACATGAAATAGAATTATATCGGTTTTCAAGTTCAATGGTCCCTTTAGCAACTCATCCAGAAGTGAATTGGGATTTCGTTACGCCTTTTAAAAGCGAGTGGGAGGAACTTGGACTACTGATACAAAAGTTTAAGCTTCGCACAAGCTTTCACCCCAATCAATTCACCCTTTTCACAAGTCCAAAAGAAGAAGTGACAATAAATGCAGTGAGGGATATGGAATATCATTACAAAATGCTCGAAGCGATGAATGCTTTAGAGAGAGGATTAATTAATATTCATATTGGCGGAGCATATGGAGATAAAATTGGTTCGATTAAGCGATTTCATGAGAATATTAAAAAATTACCCTTGCCGATTAAAAAACATATGACACTTGAAAATGATGATAAGACTTATGATGTGGAGGAAACTCTCCTTACTTGTGAAAGAGAAAATATACCGATGATTTTAGATTATCATCACTTTGTTGCAAATAAAGGGGAAGTAGATCTATCACTGTACTTAAATAGAATTTTTTCTACGTGGAGTCATTTTCCAACTGTCCCAAAAGTTCACCTTTCTTCTCCAAGGTCCGATCAAGCCTTTCGTTCTCATGCAGAATTTGTTTCTTTAGAATTTGTACTGCCTTTTTTTAAAATGGCAAAAATGCTCAACCAGGACTTTGACATTATGATTGAAGCTAAGCAGAAGAACCTTGCGATGCAAAGATTGGTCGAAGAAGTAGCATCAATTAGGGGAGTTAAACGTCTGACTAGCTCTGTAGTAGAATGGTGAGTGTAGTGATGAATAAAATGAATTCATTAGAATAAAGGCTCTATCCTTTAATGAAGGAAAGAGCCTATTCTTTTTTCTTTGTTATCTAAATTAAACGCTATGATATTTACGGGGAAAAGGTATCTAAACAATGAAATTGTTCAAAAATAAGGAATGAAGAGTTAAATTTAATACAGGTCTGAATTTTTCCTTTACAAATATGATCCCCTCTTGTCCATCGTCAGTCCCATCATTCAATAATTCAACCGTAGGATTGACCTGATGGATTTCCTTTGCAAGTTTTACAACTAAGGCTTGAGTTATCCCCCTGCCATTATTCAGTGTTTTCCTAAAACTAATCCAACTTTGATTGTTAGGTAGTATTCCTCCAGAAATCATTCCGATAATATCCCCTTCCAATTCCGCAACAAGGACAATCTGATTTAATTGAGTATAATACTGGAGGATTTTGCAATACTCTACCTGATCACTGACATAGTAATATTTTTCGTCTGCCTTTTCATACCACTGGTGATACAAATAAAGGAGTTTATCAAAATCATTAGGATGATAACTTCGAATAATAAGATTAGGAACCTTTCGATTCATGCTGTTAATGGCTTCTCGGACATAAGCAAAGTCTTTTCCAGATAAAGATAATAGATTAGAAATACTATAATGACGTTCTAAAACGTTTCTCCCTTTTGTTTTATAAAAGGAAAACTGAAAGTATTGATCGAACAATTCAGAGCCCTGTAGGAAATTCAATTGTGCTTCATTAAGCATAGATACACAGGTAAATGATTCAATATTCTTATTCCATTTATTGCAAAAAAACAGACATTTATATAAAACATTTACTACTTGATCGGGGTTTCCGAAACCAAAAGGTACACATGTAAGTTCTAATGCATTCTTACTACTTGAATATCGGAAAGTAACGAGCATGTTATCTATAATCGAATATAGAATATTTAAATAGTTGGAGGATGCCCATAAATAAGGAAAAGCTGAAGTCCATTCATTTGTAGGTATACTTGATTTTTTTATATATTCGTAATAAATATGAATATCATCTATTTTTAGCCATTTAAACTTCCATCCACTAGTTTTTTCTAATTCGGATATGATGTCCATTTTTTTCTTGCGTCACCTCTTTCATTATAATTCGTGTATGGTAAATTATTGAAGAGTAATAAAAGTGGTTATTCTAAGAAGTTCTGATATCAGTTTATTCTAGTTTAAGATGAATTAATATTAAGTGTGAATAAAGATATTAAAGGGGAGAGGAATAGAGATGTATAAATTAAACATTCGAAAAATGACCAAAAAAGACGAAAAATTCATCATTGGGTTATCTGCTCGTTTTACTGAGTTTGATTTTATGGAGTGGAGAGACTCAAAGAAAATGAAAGAGGCACAATTCAAGATGGCGGAAGAAGCGATCAATAATACTGATCCAGATTCAGATATTTTTGTAATAGAGGATGAAAAGGAGACATTATTAGGTTTTCTACATATGACTACAAATACCGATTATTTTACAGGTGAAAGCCAAGGTTATATTTCATCCATTGCTGTTTCAAAAGAAGGTGAAGGTAAAGGAATTGCAAGAAAACTTATGGAAAAAGCGGAAGATTGGTCAAAGGAAAAGGGATTTAAGCAATTAACATTAAATGTATTTGCTGGTAACGAAAGAGCAGTAAATTTTTATTCAAAATTAAATTATGAAAATGAGATAATTAAAATGGTAAAAGAATTGAAATAGAATGGAAGTTTCTAAATGTAGTTATTTTAGACTTTTAGGCTGCTTTCTTCGTAATTTGTCTAAAAATTGTCGAATTTTTCTGTAAAATAGAAAGGGAAAATGTATAGGTCTGTAGAACTATATGTATTAATCATTTATAAGGAGTTGACAACTATGGGCAATAATTTATCAGTATTAATTTGTGATGATTCCGTTTTAATTCGAAAAAAATTAAGAGGTATATTGGAAAAATGTAAATGTGAAGATATTTTCGAAGCGGAAAACGGAAATGAAGCGGTAGAATTAGTGAAGGTCCAGAGCCCTGATTTAATATTTATGGATATTGTAATGCCTAATAAAGATGGAATTCAAGCGTTAAAAGAAATTATGGAACTGAAACCTGATGCGAAAGTGATCATGGCTTCATCCGTTGGAACAAACGAACATCTTAAAAAAGCTTTAGAAAATGGTGCCTATGATTTTATTCAGAAACCGATTTCCCTCGAAGCAGTTACAAATCTTATTGAAAAGGTTTTGAAGGAGGGAAGTGTGAATGTTTAGTCAATATTTCGGTCATTATTTATTGAATCGTGAATTAATAACGAGAGAACAACTAGCTGACGCACTTGAATTTCAAGCATCAGTACATGTCAAATTTGGGGTCATTGCAGTTGATGAAGGCAATATGACTCCGTTACAAGTAGAAGAGGTTCATGAAAAGCAAAAGCAAGTCGATAAACGCTTCGGTGAGATTGCGATGGAGTTAGGCTACTTAACGAATGAACAGGTCGAATCTCTTGTTTCAGCTCAAAAGCAAAGTCACTTATTTCTAGCTCAAGCACTCGTTGACCGTGGATATATGACGATTGAACAATTTGGAAATGCTCTAAATGATTATAAAAAGGAAAATAGTCTTTCTGATGATCAATTTGAAGCAATCAAGGGAGGAAGCATTGAAGCATTAGTTGAAAATATATTTAATGATAAAGATTCCTCACAAAATGTTATTTTCGGAAAATATCTATCTCTTTTTGCAAAAAATCTAATTCGCTTTGTCGATGATGCTGTTTATTTAGAAATAAGTGGATCAAAAGGTGATCAAGGAGAAAATTGGTTAGTACATCAAGAAATTATTGGAGACTCTCCACTTTTTACAGCGATGTCTACTAACGAAGAAGTATTCCTACATATTGCTTCCAAATATGCAGAGGAAGAATTAACGGAAGTGGATGAACTCGCTAAAGCATCGGTCAGTGAATTTTTAAATCTCCATAATGGGATATATTTAGTGAATATGTCGAACTGGGGCGTAGAGCTCAATATGAAGCCTCAGGAAGTGTTGGAAAATGCAACCGTTACTGGCGATTCATTACTAGTTACCGTCCATACTAGCAAAGGTTCTTTCCAATTAATCATGTCCAATCAACCTAGTAGCATCACGATTGAGCGACAAACTCAGCTTGCATAGATTTTAATTAAAGAGGTTACTCAAATAAAATGAGTAGCTTCTTCTTTTGTCTTAAAAAATGGAACAATTAAAAAATTCATAAAGGAAAAGTGCTTTTAAGTATAGAAGAATAATAAACACTAGTTTTAAAAATAATTTATTTGGAGTGTTTGTTATGAAAATGGAAGAAGTATACGGGAACTTGCCTGTTATAGAAACCGAGAGACTTATTCTTAGAAAAGTAACATTGGACGATGCGAATGATGTGTTTTTATATGGTTCAAATGAAGAGGTATCCAAATATGTAACATGGAATACTCATCAAACTCTATCAGAATCGGAAGGGTTTATTCAATTTATACTAGAGCAATATGAAAATAAGAAACTGGGATTATGGGGAATCGAATATAAGGAAAACGGCCAATTTATTGGGACGATCGATTTTGTTTCCTGGCAGCCACATCATAAAATCGCAGAGACTGGATATGTTCTTTCTCAAGATTATTGGAGTAAAGGAATTATCACAGAAGCAGCAAAAGAATTAATCAAATTTGGCTTTGAAAATATGGATTTAGCTCGTATACAAGCGAGATGCTTTATAGAGAATATTGGTTCATGGAAGGTAATGGAGAAAATAGGAATGACTTTCGAAGGAATCATTAGAAATGGTATGTATATAAAAGGAAAACAACATGACCTTAAAATGTATTCAATTATAAAAGAAGAATATTTTGCCGAAAATAAATAATCGATGCTCGTACCACTGTAATGAATAATAGCAGTGGTATTTTTTTATGAAAAATATCCAACTCAGAGAAGTTAGGTTGGAGGGACGATAATCTAGAAAGAGTTTGGGAAGTTTATTGGGCAAGGATGATGAAACGAAACTGAACCTGTTTCCGTCTTATTATATAGAGACTTTCAAGGAGGGATTAATTTTGAAAAAACGATTAATGGGTGTCATTGCCCTTATGTTAATAGTAAGTATATCTTTGTTCGGTTGCTCCGTTAGTGGAAAGGGGGCTAACGTGCAGGAACAGCAAGAGAAAGATCAGGAGCAATCGACTGAATCGGTAGAGAAAGTGATTACAAATCTAATTACGGACTTCGGCAGTAAACTCCAAAACGTTTCTCTTCTAGCCCCGGAAGAAAGTGTGAAAAAAAGTATAGAGGAGAACTATGGGGATTTTATTTCATCTCCACTTCTTTCAAAATGGATGAATAATTCGGAAATCGCCCTTGGAAGGTTGGTATCTAGCCCATGGCCAGATCGTATTGAAGTCCTATCCATTGTAAAAGTAACGGAAAATACGTATGAAGTGAAAGGCGAAATCAAAGAGGTTACAAGTGTAGAGAAAGCGCAAGGCGGAGTTGCAGCCAAGCGACCTATTACTCTAAAAGTGAAAAAAATCAACAATCACTGGCTGATTGATGATGTCACGATGGGTGATTATGAAGAAGCTAACTCCATTGTTTATAAAAATTCTCAGTATGGCTTTCATTTCTCCTTACCGAAAAGTTGGAAAGATTTTCAGATTACTACTGAAAAATGGGAGGGTCTTGCTTTAGATAGTGCGCAGGGTGAGAAGGTTGTTGAAACGGGTCCTATGGTACTGATTCGTCATCCAGAATGGACTTTAGAAAATCAACGACAAGATATTCCAATCATGATCTTTACTCTCAAACAGTGGGAATCACTTTTAAATGAACAATTCCATATTGGGGCAGCTCCGATCGGTCCAAGAGAACTTGGTCGAAATAGCAACTATGTTTTTGCCTTGCCCGCACGTTATAATTTTGCCTTCCCGACTGGCTATGAGGAAGTGGAAAAGATATTAAATGATCATGCACTTCAGCCAACAGAAAATATGGAGTAGCTAGTAATGGAGTATAGGAATCTATAGGTGCGGAATTTTAGCACTTTCTATCCAATCAGTGCCTGTATAAGCACAAGGAGTTAGTACTTTCTTTTAGAAGAACGATTATAATAATTGCTTTTGATGGAATCAAGTAGAATATTTTCGGTAGCTGCGAACTGAATTTTCACCATAGAATTGGGATCAATGAGATGAATGAGTGGTTGATCTATATCTTTAAAATACTTTAAAGCCTCCAATGCTTGTTGATCCCATTCTTTGTAATAATGTAAAAGATCATCAGGGTTAACCTTCTTTCGTTTCGTTCCTTCCTCTGGGATGCAATCAAAAGACATTCCAACATTATAGGTCCCGTAATCACTTGTTAATTGTTCACCAGGTAGAATGTCACGAATAGCTATTTCAAAGTCATAAGCTGTTCCTATACAATTCGCATGAAAACTATGATTTACATATCTGCCAAGATCCCAGCAAAGAATATATTGACCATTTTTATTACGGAAAGAATATTTATTGATAAATCTCCGTCTATGTTTATCCAATTTAGCAACAAACTCTGGTTCTAGTATTTGGTCCATCTCATCCAAAGCCCATGTAATGGTTCCTTTGGGAATAAATGTAGTTGCTATCACTCCAAATCCTATTTGATCATTGATATAATGTAACTTCGTATAAGGAAACATCATATGCGTTGTGCTCCTTTTTTGTTGATTTTTTATCTTATATACTATGCTGTCGGGACAAGTTTGTTGATGAAAGATTCGGTGACTATGTATGAAGGGGCAGGTACCATAATCGAACAGCGCTTGACACTGTTCGATTATTTATTAGCTTAGTTCAATCAATCTCTTCTTAACCAAGTTTATCAATGGTTGTCTAGCATATTCACCTTTACTTTATCCTTCATTTACGAATTCAGGCTGAACTACATTTGCATATAAGGTATGATTAAATACCTTTACTTCATATTTTTTAAAGTGGATAAGACTCTCGTATTCTTTCAGACTTCCCTTATATAAAATATAGCTTTTCTTAGAGCTAGATTGATATCCTGTTGTAAGGATTGTTCCATATTTAGCAAGTTGTGAATATAATTCTTCCGATCTAGCCTGACTTTTATCATAAAATAATAAGTAGATCTTTTGCCCATCACTTTGTTTCTCGCAAGATGTGTTGACTGTATTAATGTTTACCTCACGATTGATGGGTTTGGTTAAATATATCGATAATAAATCTTCGATGACTGCGCTAGAAGTCGCTTCTGCTCCAGCACCTGCTCCTTGTAAAGTCAAATAGCCAAGAATGTCAGTTTTTAGTCGAATAGCATTATCGACATTTTCGACTCCGTATAAAGGATGATCCGAATCAACAAAAACCGGCTTAATCTCGACATGTAAATCACTGTTTATAAGAACGAGATGTTTTACACGGAGTCCAAGCTGAGATGCCAATTGTATTTCATCTATTGTGATATTTGTAATACCTTCGACATTCACTTGCTTCCAATCAGGTTGACGGCCAAATATCCAATCGCATAACACCATTGCTTTAAAAAAAGCATCAATCCCTTCAATATCATTCGTTGGATCTGATTCTGCATATCCTTTTTGTTGAGCAAGTTCTAGGGCTTTCTCGAAGGAAGCTCCCGCTGTTCGCATATTGGATAAGATAAAGTTGGAGGTCCCATTAAGAATTCCTTCCACATTCTCAATTTGATTGCCTACTAGTAATTCCTTTATCGTTCTTAAAATAGGAATTCCTCCGGCTACGCTTGCTTCATACACAAAACGTACATGGTGAGCCGAAGCAAGATCCCTTAGTTCTTTTCCATGTTTGGCTATCAAGTCTTTATTGGCGGAAACTACATGGCAGCCAGATTGTAAAGCTCGCTTTATATAACTAAATGCTGGTTCGATGCCTCCCATTACCTCAATCACAACATCAGGAGCTTCGTTGAGAAATAAGTACTCAAAGCAAGTGGTAATTAACGTCTGCTTATCAATCTCACGAGGTTTTTCTTCATCCTTTATCAAAATCCCTGTAATTTCAAATGTTTTTCCAATTAATGAAGCGAATTTCTCCTCACGTTCTGTTAGTGCTGTATAAGTTCCAAAACCAA
Source organism: Bacillus sp. CGMCC 1.16607 (assembly GCF_042683745.1). Lineage (NCBI taxonomy): Bacteria > Bacillati > Bacillota > Bacilli > Caryophanales > Bacillaceae > Bacillus > Bacillus sp. CGMCC 1.16607. Next base: position 21,229 of record NZ_JBHUJX010000019.1, on the reverse strand, counting down.
CAGTCCCCAGACCCAATAAAGCCACTTTAATTTTTTTCATTGTTTACTCCTCTCGAATCTAAAGATTTAGGCTTATCGTGAAGAAAATAAAAACCCCTCCATCACGAGATAGAGAGGTTAAAAAAATTCCGATCTCTTATCTCTCAAAGTTAAAAAACTTTGAAGGATTTAGCACCTTTTCAAACGATATGTTTGAAGGTTGCCGGGCTTCGCAGGGCCTTTCCCTCCGCCACTCTTGATAAGACTATTCAAATTAATACAAATATTAACAGGAAAAAATTACATGGTCAATACTTTTATTACGACACATATTGCATGGGAGCAAATGAACAGTTTCAAAATACTAAGACTAACTTTTTCCTCTAGTACATTGTCTACCTTATTCGTTTATAAAGATTGACGATTTTTGCTATTTTCATATTCAGATATAATGATTAATTTCACCATAATCTCTTCTTCAAATCTTTCTATTAATTCATGAAAATTATTTTCATGAAAAACGATTTCCCCAGTACTTTCTGTCTTGACTAACATTACCCAATTTTTGGCTAAAACGTGATAAAGTGTGTTTAGTTGTTTCTTAGATAATTTCAGGTTGTCAATTTTTCCAGGGACGAAGGAAAAGTCAATTTCGGGTACAAATTCAAATTTCTCTTTTAGCCATGTTTGAATCCCGCCAAGTGTATTGAATTTCATTTTATAGCCGGTTTTTATGGCTTCTACTATGTCTTCGTTATGAGTTTCCGCATACGAAAAAAATGTGTCATAACTGTAATATGGCTCCTCAGCTACTTTAAAGGGAGAGATGTCTTCATTAACTTTACTGGAAAGTATTAGATCATCGGAAATACCAAACCTTCGTGCACGTTCCAATAAAATAGCAGTATGTTGGGAGAGTTTAGCTTTTCTACTCATGAATAGACCTTCTTTCATTTGAAATATGTTTCTCTTAATATAAAGCTACTATAAAACTTCTAATTAACGAAACTTTAAAGGGAGCTATGCCGTATATGCTTGTTTCATCCCGTTGGGAGTGCAACCCAATGCCCTTGAGTTATTTCAACAAGCACTGAATTACGTAACTGATATGGATCGTCGTCCGTCTGTTCGTCCATTAATACTCTTTTCTTTTTTGATTCAATTTTAGGATCAGGAACAGGAATAGCAGAAAGCAATGACTTCGTATATTCATGTTGCGGATTTGTATAGAGTTCTTCGCTTTCAGCGAGCTCCACAATTTTACCTGCGTACATCACAGCAACCCGATCACTAATGTGTTTCACCATTGAAAGGTCATGAGCAATGAATAAATAGGTTAATCCAAGTCGCTGCTGAAGTTCTTCTAGTAATTGTACAACTTGTGATTGAATCGATACATCTAGAGCGGAAAGCGGTTCATCACATACGATAAACGTTGGTTCAACTGCTAGTGCCCGGGCAATGCCAATCCGTTGACGCTGGCCGCCGGAGAACTCATGTGGAAAGCGCATAGAAAACTTAGGGTCCAGTCCAACCATTTCGAGTAGTTCCTCAACCCTATTCTTTCGTTCTGCTTTACTATCGCAAAGCTTATGTATGTCTAATGCTTGCCCAATTATATCAAGGACTTTAAGTCTTGGGTTAAGCGATGCATATGGGTCTTGGAAAATCATTTGCATATGACGACGCATGGCCTTCATTTCATTTTGTGAAAGGCGATTTACTGGAATTCCCTGGTATAATACATCACCACTTGTTGGTTCATGAAGACGCAAGATAGCACGTCCAGTTGTGGACTTGCCAGAGCCAGACTCACCAACAAGCCCTAGAGTCTCACCAGGACGGATCTGAAAACTAATGTTATCTACTGCTTTCAGAACATTTCCTTTTCCTAAATCAAAAGATTGTGTCAACGACCTTACCTCAAGTAATGGTTTAGTTTTATCAATTTTTGGAGAGATAAGTGGTGTTGATTTGATCTTTTTCTTTTCATCTAAACGTGGGAGTGCATTTAATAGCTTCAACGTATAAGAATGCTTCGGGTTTTCAAAAATCTCAGTCGTTTTACCAGTCTCTACGATCTCTCCATTCTTCATAACTGCGACTCGGTCGCACATACCTGCAACAACACCAAGATCATGAGTGATTAAAATAATGGATGTACCAAAACGGTTCTGCATATCTTTCATCAAATTCAAAATTTGTGCCTGAATCGTTACATCTAGAGCAGTTGTCGGTTCATCAGCAATAAGTAATGTCGGACGACAGGCAAGGGCAATCGCAATCATGACCCGTTGGCGCATTCCGCCTGAAAATTCATGAGGGTATTGTTGGAAACGAATATCGCTATTTCTGATTCCTACAAGTTTGAGTAATTCGATTGCTTTCTTTGTAGCTTCTTTCTTAGACATTTGCTGATGCTTCATCAAGCTTTCTGTGACTTGTTTCCCAATTCGCATCGTTGGATTAAGAGATGTCATTGGATCTTGGAAAATCATTCCGATATCCCGACCGCGAATCATTTCCATTTCCTTTTCTGTTTTATAAGCAAGATTTTCACCTAGGAAGATTATTTCACCTTCTTTCAAATAAGAGGGAGGAGAGGGAAGAAGTCGCATAATAGACCGTGCAGTAACACTTTTTCCACTTCCGGATTCTCCTACAATTCCTAATGTCTCGCCCTTATTCACTTCAAAACTTATCCCTTTTACTGCTTCGAATTCTTCATCGCGCATTTGGAAGGATACTCGTAAATCTTTCACTTTCAGGATAGGTTCCAAATCTTTCACCTGCCTATAGTATAAATAAAGTGAAACTCAATCAGTGGGGGGGGGCTTCATCCCCCACTGATTGTTAGTTGAACTAATCTGGCTTTTACGGGCAGTTTTCCCCCACCTAGGATATCTAGTTTTCACTCATTACCTTGAGGTGGGGGTATAACTGCCCGTTAATCTGCGATAAATCAATCTAAAAAATTTCATTTCATAATGTACTAGAATTAGAATATGCTTTAGTATTCGGAATCATGCGAAACTTAAGGAGGGGATAAAAAACGATGGAGGGCATCAAAGTACCGGAATTTAGTAAAGTATATCGAAAAAGGCTTCGTATTTCTGAAAATATTGGTAGAACCTATGCCAAGCTGCAGCAGAGAAATTCATACAAATTATTTATTTTTATACTAGGGTTTCCTGTTCACTTAGTTGTTTTGCTTTTTTACTTAAATAGGAGAAAAAAAGACGAGTACTATTCTATTTTGGAAAGAACCAGGCATATATTACTTTTATCAGGTTACAAAGAGGAGTTAATGATCGATTTTAAAGATCAGATTTTACGAAAACATACTTTTCTTGAGAAAAAAGTAAATCAACTGGAAATAGAGAAGCAAGTGAAAAAATGGACAGAGGAACAGTTTCAAAAAACATTAGTAGAAAAAACTAATTTTGTCCTCGAACAACAAGGAAAGAAAAGAATTACTTATGACGATACCTTTCAAAATCTTATCTCTCAACCTATTTTTTTAATCTTATCCTTCATTCCTGGCCTACCAATGTATGTATTAATGTTACTTATTAACAACCCATACATTAAATACATATTTGAAAGACTCCTTATGAGTATTTTTGTTATTTTTGGTGTTACGTTTGTCGTATTTACTATTTTGTATTTATCTCCTTTTGACCCTGCCGCAAATATCCTCGGTCAAACAGCGACAAAGGAACAGATTGCTGTATTTAATCATTTACATGGACTCGATCAAGGCTTTATAACTCAATTATGGAACGCGATTAAAGGAATTTTGACATTCGACCTTGGGACATCTTTTTCAGGTAATGAAGAAGTTGCGGCAAGTATAGCTAGAAAATTCCCGATTACAATGATACTTACGGTTATTGCCTTAGTTATGGCTATCCTCATTGCCATTCCAATAGGGATTATTTCTGCAACAAAACCAAATTCTTTTCTTGATTATACTTTTATGTTCTTTGCTCTTATTGGGTTGTCCATTCCTAACTTTTGGCAGGGATTAATTTTCATCTTAAATTTCGCTATTAAATTGCAGTGGTTACCTGCAACTTTTAATCCTCAAAATTGGGTATCAATCATTATGCCAGCCATTGTCTTAGGTACAGGACTAACTGCCTCGATTGCGAGAATGACAAGATCATCGATTCTTGAGGTTATTAACGAAGATTATATTATTACAGCAAAGTCCAAAGGTTTAAATAGGCAGCAGGTTTTGTGGAAGCATGCAGTAAGTAATGCCATGATTCCAGTTATAACCGTCATTGGTCTAATGTTCGGCGGGATGCTTGGTGGTGCAGCAGTTACTGAAAAGGTTTTTAACATCAGTGGAATTGGGAGCTACATTGTTGATAAGCAATTTATCCCAGACATACCAAGTATTTTAGGTGGGGTTATTTATATCGCGATCACAATATCATTAGTCAATCTATTAGTAGATATTCTGTATGCATTTATTGACCCTCGAATCCGTTCGAAAATGAAACAATCCTAAGATAAGGCAGGTGTATAGACCAAAAATGATCGATGTCCCAGAGTATAAAAAGAAGCATGCGCTGAAATTATCTCTTGATTACACAAAAGCAAACTTCGCATTAGTAACTTCCCTAGCACTTACCCTTGTATTGTTACTTATAAGTATTGATTTTGAAAAGCAATCGATTAAACCCTATGTATTCTCTGTCTTTGTCTTACATGCTCTTTTTACAACTATACAAATATTTTTAACTCAAATGATCAAACATGATCTTCATAAGTTAGGTTATGTACGTCAAGCAACAAGAAGATGGGGATATATTCAATTGTTTAGTATTTTAATAGGAAACATCTTCATCACCATTTTTTCATTTCATTTAATCAAAAGAAAAATGACAACGGAATATACCTTTGCTGTTTACATGGTTATCACGCAAATTTTTGTCATTTCCCTATCAGCACTAAATTTATTTAAACCTTATGTTGCTGACACCTTTCTTCTAGCCATGTTTATTTTGATAGCCATTCTCATTTTTCAGATTTCTGTTCTAGTTTTAGTTGCGAAAAAAATGAAGGGTGAACATGTTTCCAGTTGGATGATATATATAGCAATCCCAGTCATACTCACATCTATAACGGGTAATCTATTTGCTCTTTTACTTGGTTGGAATCTGTTGATTAAAGTGCGAAGTGATGATAAATCGAGAATTGGGAAATGGAATGCAACTTGGGAAAAAATTACTAGAAATGCAACTTCGATGTTGGGGTTATTTTTTATCGTCTTTGTATTTTCTATTTCAATTTGCAGCAGTTTGACCTTCGACTACAGTATGGCCGTAGATAATAATTACGGAGCGATACTTCAAGTACCAAGTCTAGCGTATCCTCTAGGAACAGACAATTTTGGCAGGGATTTATTCTCAAGGATTGTATTCGGGGCTCGGATCTCCCTTGTAGTAGGTATATTGTCTACGGTAATTCCCTTTGTTATTGGTGGCATTTTAGGTGCACTTTCTGGTTACTATGGTAAGCGTACCGATAATATCATCATGCGTTTACTAGATGTATTGTACGCAATACCTGGGATTTTGTTAGCAATCGTGATTATTGCAGCTTTTGGATCAAATACAGTGACTTTGATTATAGCACTCAGCGTAGGTTCAATCCCTACTTATGCTAGAACAATGAGAGCGAATGTCCTGATGGTGTCTAATTATGAATATGTCGATTCAGCAAAAGCTCTCGGTTCTTCTAGTCTATCCATTATCTTTAAGCATGTAGTTCCTAACTCACTTGCTCCAATGATCGTTAAATCAACTCTTACAATTGGTGGTGCCGTAATAGCAACAAGTAGCTTGAGTTATCTTGGCCTTGGTGTAGAACCACATATTCCTGAATGGGGAAATATTTTAAAGATTGGAAGTACTTATCTAGAGTCTCATTCATACCTAGCCATTTATCCAGGACTTGCCATCATAGCACTTGTATTATCGTTTAACTTTCTCGGTGATGGACTTAGGGATGCTTTGGATCCTAAGGCAGACTAAATCTTATATATTGGAAGGGCTTGGTACGTTTACCCATGATCAGTTTTGTTTTTATCAATAGTTTAAAATAACACTATTTTAGGAGGAACTTATTGTGAAAAAGACCTTTTTCCCCTTGCTCCTTGTCCTTATTTTAATGTTGGCTGGATGCGTAAAAACAAAATCAGAAGTCACAGAAAAACCAAAAGAAAGTAACAATGGCGGAAGCAATCAAAATCAGCCAGTTGAAATTGAACTTCTTGGAATGAGTAGCGGTGAGGAAGATATTAATATTGTACGAGATCAACTTGTCAAAAATGGGTTCAATGTGAAACTTAACCTTCAGCCTGATTACGGTGGTTTCAAAGCACAGCAAGACGCAGGTAATTTCGATATTGCACTTTCTGGTTGGACAACAGTTACGGGAAACCCTGATTATGCAGTCCGTTCCCTATTCAAAAGCGGCGGCGATTATAGTATTATGGCGGATCCAGAAATAGACAAACTTATTGATCAAGCAAGTACTCAATCTCCAGAAGAATACGTTGAGACGTATAAACAATTAGAACAGCGTCTCGTATTTGATAAAGCCTATATTGCTCCTTTATACATTTCTTTAAAAACACAGGCAGTTAACAAAGATGTTTTGAATCCAGATTCAGTAAGACTTTCAAAATCTCGATCACTTGCTTGGGAAACGATTGATTTTAATGATGAATCAAAACGAAAAACAGCTCCTCTTATCCTATCTCAAACGATGCCAACATTAACATCACTTGATCCGATTAAGGGAAATGATGGTTCTATTAATATGATAAATACTAACATGTATGTTCGACTAGTTAATCTAACAGATGATGATCAGATCATTGCAGATGGATCCCTATCACATAACTTTAGTTACGGAGAAGGAAACTCAGACTTCTATTTCTTGCTAAGAGATGATATCCATTTTGCCAAAATTTCAAACAAAAAAGCCGAAGATACTGGAGAGCGAGTAGGAGCAGACGATGTAATCTTCTCGTTAAATCGTGCGAAAGATAAAAATTCAGTACCTGACCACCGGACATATAGTTTACATGAACATATTAATACGGTAGAAGTTGTTACTGACCTCAGTACTCTTGAACAAGTGAAACAATCAGGAAGCGATGAAACGGTAAGAGAGACACTAGAGAAAGGTTTAAATACAAAAATTAAAGAGCTTGTATCCGATAAAAATCAAGCGGACAATAAGAATGGAAAGTACCAAGTGGTTAAAATGACAACGACAGAGCCATTTCCACAAGTCTTAAATTATTTAGCACATCAATCAGCTGGTATCGTATCTAAAAAACAAGTAGAAAGTATTAACACTTACGATGTAGCTACTTTTGACGTAAATAAAGATACTCCTTACGGTGATCAAAATACCGTTACTGAAGGAGATAAGTACAACAATACCCTCTATACAAGTGGTCCATATATTCTTTCTTATAAAAATGACTATGAAGCTGTCTTCCACAAAAACCCTGGTTATATGAAGGGGACTGAGTTTGAGCCGAAAATTGATAACATCACGCTTCGATTCATAAAGGATATGGATAGTTCATTATCCGCTCTACGTAACGGTGAAATATATGTATTGTATGGAGTTCCAGAAAATAAACATGAGGTAGTAGAGAGTGACAGTAAGTTGAAATTACAAAGTAGGGAAAGTAATGCAGTGTCATATTTACTTTTTAACACAGCGAATCGTGAGGTAGCAAACAGCGAAGACCTGAGAAAAGCTGTTCTCTACTCCATTAATCAGGATGAAATCTTAAGTTATTATCGTAACAAAAAAATTAAAGCGATTTCAACTGTGAGTCCAATTGTAAAAACAGGGAATGAACTAAAAGCGGACCCAGAGAAGGTAAAAGAATTCTTGAACAATTATTATTCAAGTAAATAATTTTTGAAGGCTTTTGGAAAATTTAATGATAGAAAAAAGATCGAAGAGGTACCGCTCTTCGATCTTTTTATATTGATAACCGTTTTTCCAACTGTAATAGCCATCAGTAATACCTCCTGATACCTCAAGTCATCAAAGGTCCAGGAGTAGTAAAAAAGTGGAAATATTGTCAATGGTTTATTATTTTATGAAACATAATAGTGTATGTCGCATAGTATAATGTAGCGGATGACATATAGTATCAAAAATGAGGTGAGGAAGTGAGCAATTTACTGAATTCATTAACGACAGAGCTACGAAGGGGGACGTTAACATTAGCGGTATTAAGTCAGTTGCGTACTCCACAATATGGATATTCCCTAGTCCAATTATTAGAGCAAAGCGGGATTACGATTGACCAAAGTACTTTATATCCTCTGCTACGCCGATTGGAAAAACAAGAGTTAGTTACAAGTAGTTGGGATACGTCTGAAAGTAGACCAAGAAGGTATTATGTGTTGAGCGAATACGGTATTCAAATTTTTGAAGAGTTGAAGGACGAATGGAAAAAGACATCGCAAGAGCTTTCAATTTTATTAAAAGGAGAGGAAGACCATGAATCTGATTGAGCTTTATATTCAGGAGGTCACTCGCAGACTTCCTGAAAAAAATCGTGCGGATATTGCACTCGAACTACGTTCAACGATTGAAGATATGCTTCCAGACGAATTTTCGGAGGAAGATGTTAAAGTGGTTCTCACAAAGTTGGGGAATCCAGCTATCCTAGCGAGCGGATATCGAGATCGACCAATGCACTTAATCGGTCCTTGTTACTATGATGTATATATCAATCTTTTAAAAATGATATTGCCAATTGCCACAATCATATCATTGATTTCTTTAATTGCTGAAAATATCGTTTCATATGAGGGGGAGGCGTTATTAAATGTCATTCTTCATTCTTTCGGTGAGGGTATATGGAGAATTTTGAGTACAGGGATACAAGTATTCTTCTGGTTAACGGTAGTGTTTGCCATATTAGAAAGAGTCAATCCTACCAAAAATCCGCTTCCACTAACATTTAGTTTGGAAGAATGGAAACCAGAAGATTTGAAGACTATACCATATATTCCAAAGGGAAAGGTCATTCCAAAATTTGAAGTATTTGGAGGTCTTTTCTGGACAGCGATATGGGCAACGGTTTATTTTAATGCTTCAAAACTTCTAGGTGTATATGAAAAAGGAAAGGAAGGACTAGTGTTTGTTACCCCTACCTTTAATCATGAAGTGTTACTATCCTACTGGCCATTAGTGGTTCTTTGTATAGGTTTAGAAGTTACTTTAGCGATTTCTAAAGGAATTACAGGCCAATGGACAAAAAAAGTAGCGGTGATAAACGGCATCTTTCACTTTGTATCGAGCATTGTTTTTATTATTATTTTTAGCAATCCGAATCTCATAAACGATTCATTCATAATTTATATCAATGAATTATTTAATATTAATTATAATTGGAGTAATCAAGCTTACTTGGCAATAGTCCTTATATTCGTTTTATTTGCGGTTATCGACATGTACCAAGGCTATAAGAAATCAAAAATTTAGAAAATAGACACCTTTTATAGAGAGATTATTATCTTTATAAAAGGTGTCTGAAACTGTAATTTAGGTGTGCAATTTACTCTACAAACGACAATCCTTAGCAAATTCCCCGGGAAATTTACACAAAGCTCAAACATGTTTCAACAAGTTTTAAAATTATTTTGAATAATCATTTATATAACTTAGACTGCAAATTTTCTACCATTTTATAATTTAAGTCACTATATTGAGTTAATAGCTGAGATATGATTAGGTAAAATGAACAGAGGTGAGTTGTATGCTAAGTGACTTATTAAAATATAAGAACAGGCAAACAATCATTAATGAATATAAAGATGAAGAATTAGTGAAAAGAGAAGGAATTTTCTTTGACGAGATGAATACAATCGACCAATCCATCAAATTTATAAAGGATGGTACAATACGTCATCAAATTGAATTACCTAATAAATTTACAATTAGAAAGGATAGCAGTTTTTCAAATTTTTTTACTATCGAATGGAATGATACTAAAATTGAAATTTATTTTCCTTAAGAGGTGAGAATGTGGTTGTCTTCTGGCTTATCCTAAATTTTATGTTTATTATTGGAATGGTTACTTGGAATATGCTAAATAAACAAGAGGATATGGTCTTGCAACTGGCGACAATATTTTCACAGATAGCAGTAATTTTTATTTTATTGAATATTAATATGTACTTTATTTTCTTGATCATAAGAAAATCTAAGAAACGAAAGGTGAAATTGAAATTAGCTAAAATATCAAGAAAGGTAATGAAACAACATGTACCTATTGCTATAACAGCGACTAGTCTGATTGTACTTCACATTGCATTTATAGTTATGACAATTCCTTTTAACTTAATGAAACCGAAATTACTAACAGGACTTGTGGCGGCAATTGTGCTAACTCTTACTTTGTTTGCGGGCTATATGAGAAGTAAGAAAGCGAGTGGGACACGAAGAAAATTACATATTGCTACTGCTTTTTCCTTTTTTATATTAGTCATTCTACATGTTTTTAGCTCATACTAATATTTTCGCTTGTTCATTTTTAATTTTTGTTCTAGAAACTAAGACTTGTTATAAATGTTCCTTGCTCAGTTAGTGGAACAAATTAGGGTTGCCGTAGCAACCTTAATTTAAACTCTTTCAGATTATATGTAATTATTTTGGAATAACCGGAACCCATAGTTCATGTCTTGGTTTATGCTTGGGACCGTAATAACATTCAATACACGGTAAATTAGCTAATTCATATCCAGATGTTGGAACCCATTCTGTATATAGACGTTTCCATGCTTCAACGATGTTCGGAAAAACAACCCAGGTACTCGGAGGGATTGTAAGAATTTCCATATCATCTTGAGGCTCCCCATCATATCGTACTCCCATAAAGTAAGTAAATTCATCGTCAGTTATGGCTGCTTCCTTACCGCATACTCCTAAGAGACTTTCCAAAGTACATTTTGGATTTTCCCATGCCATATCTTTTAGGACTTGCATAAACCCATCTTTCTTTGCATTGTTCCAAAGAGTAGGAATATTTTTAAATGCCCTGCTCGTTTTTACAGGCTTACCTTTCCCGACAATTCTTATTTCATAATCTAGATTCTCTATTCTGTATTCCATTTCAGTATCTCCTTTTATTGAAATTTGAAAGGTGATCTTTGGAAAGGCTTTTAATTGTGCCCCTTTATTTCTAGCTTCAGAGGGTTTTATTCCATGAGTCTTTTGAAAAGCACGTGAAAACGAGTCAGCAGTTCCGTAACCGTACTTAAAGGCGAGATCAATAATCCGTATGTCGCTTGTTTGAAGTTCAAAAGCGGCAAGTGTCAATCTCCTACGTCTAATATATTCTGAGAGTGGTATACCAGAAATAGAGGAAAACATTCTTGTAAAATGATACTCCGAACTAAAGGCGACTTCTGCCATTTTTTTGTAATCAATCTCTCCGTCAAGATTATTTTCAATATAATCTAATGCGTTATTCATTCTCTCCAGCCAATCCATAATTTCATTCCTTTCAATACATTAAGTCTATGAGAAAAGAAAATTCTATGTCCGACTTTTTATGCACGAAAATGTCGGTTATATTTTAAGTCCCAATCAGATTAATTCTCTTATTTTCAATAGTTTTCCTTCTTCAACTAGACGTAAATGGAATCTGCTCATTCGTTGCTAAGGTGGTTATTTAAGGAGATTGGAAATCGCATTTTATTTCTTAAAACGAATATTTCGGGAATGAAAATAAATAACTTATGTGATATTATTAGAATATTAAAAAATTAATCTACTTTTCTTCTATTTGGAGATGAACAGCATGCTAACTTGGAAGCGTAATTTATGGGTACTTTGGGTAGGGGTCTTTTTTACATCAGCAAGTTTTTCAATGGTCATCCCTTTTTTGCCGATTTTTCTGCTGCAAATAGGTGTACATGAGCACACAGAGATGTGGTCAGGTTTGTTATTTAGTTCTGCTTTTTTTGCAGGTGCGATTGCTTCGCCGTTTTGGGGAAGGATGGCCGATAAATATGGAAGAAAACCAATGATCATTCGGGCAGGATTTGCCCTTTTTGTCATTTACACACTAATGGCTTTTGTTACGAATCCGTACGAAATTTTAGCATTGCGAATTTTACAAGGATTATTAAGCGGATTCATTCCTGGAGCGATCGCCTTGATTGGTACGAATACCCCAAGTGAAAAAGTAGGGTATGCTCTATCCCTTATTTCCTCAGCCTCTGCGTCTGGTGGAATATTGGGGCCATTATTAGGTGGAGGAATGGCTGAACTAGTGGGAAATCGTTGGGCATTTGCGAGTGGAGGGATGATTGTTGGTCTTGCAACATTCCTGATTATCTTTTGGGTAAAAGAGGAGAACTTCAAACCAAGTAAGGAAAAGGGCTCTGTTGTGAAGGACTTTAAAGTGGCACTTAGCAATCGTCCGTTTTTTCTAGTATTGATTTTAACACTTGTTACAAGTTGTTCAATTATGACAATTGAGCCGGTACTACCTTTATACATTTTAGAGTTGGGTGCTTCTTCTAATAAAACCTCGTTACTGGCAGGAATTGTATTCTCGCTCCCAGGGATCGCTAGTGCGTTGTTTGCCCCATTTTGGGGAAGATGGGCTGATAAGGTTGGATTTCAACGCGTATTATTCATCGGTCTAATGGGCGGTGGAATAGGCACATTAGCTCAAATCCTATTTAGCAGTATTTGGGGCTTTTCCTTAATCCGATTTGCTTTTGGTATTTTCTTCTGTGCGGTTTTCCCTGCATTAAATGGGCTTGTCGTAAAATCCACTCCAGATGATTTCCGCGGAAGAGCCTTTAGTTTAAATCAAACAGCGAACCAATTAGGTGGGATGACTGGTCCTATTATTGGCGGATTCCTTGGTGGAATCTTTCCGGTCCATAGTGTGTTTATTGTAACTGGAATATTACTATTAATAGCCATGGGAACAGTTTACTGGAATTCGGGAGAGTTAAATAGTACATTTAGAAGAAAAGTAGTTTCTAAAGATAAAATGGTATAAAGAGTAGGAGCTTTAACATGCTAAAGTACACAATTTGCTTTATTAGAAGAAATGATACAATCCTTCTATTAAATAGAAACAAAAAACCAAATATGGGATTGTGGAATGGTGTTGGCGGGAAAATTGAAGCGAATGAATCTCCATTTGATGCAATCATAAGGGAAGCACGGGAAGAAACCGGGATTAGCTTAGATAAAGTAATATATGCCGGTGATGTTATTTGGAAAAGTGAAGCTGGAGAATCAGGTATGTATGTGTTTATGGCTGAGTTACCAGAAGGAATAATGATTGATACTCCTATTCAAATGGAGGAAGGAATACTTGATTGGAAAGAGATTGATTGGATATTAAATCCTAACAATCATGGCGTTGTCAGCAATATTCAATTATTTTTGCCTAAAATGCTGCGAGGGGAATATGGATTAGAACATCAATTTTTCTATGAGAATGGGCATATAACGGAGTATGCTTCGGTTATATTACATATGAATGTTTGACCTGTGAAATTTGAAGTGGAATTATTCTAACATATTGAGCCTGTTCAAAATTTGAAACATAATGGAGTTCTTTATAAATATTCCAAGTGCCCCCTCCTATCTAATGATTGTAGGGGAGGCACCTCTATTAAAAGACTGTTTCACCAAGTAAAAGGACCTTTAATTGTTCCTTAGGAAGCTGTTGCTTTTCCCATTCCCGATATAAGCGTTCTAATGCTTCGGGACCTGTGTCGTCTGCTAGTCGGTAAGCGCCATAATGCATTGGCACAAAGTTATTTGCTTTTAATTCGATGAAGGCTTTCACACTGTCTTCAGGAGATATATGGGAATCAGCCATAAACCATTCGGGCTCATAAGCTCCAATTGGCATGAACACTGTATCAATGGTAAATCGTTCTGCTATTTGTTTAAAGCCGCGGAAATAACCTGTATCACCAACAAAATACAATGTCTCCTGAGCTGTTTGAAAAATCCAACCACCCCAGTGGGATGTATTCATATCTCGTAATGATCTTCTTGTCCAATGCTGGGCAGGAACAAAATGGACGTTGATTTCACCATGTTCGGAGCTATCCCACCAGCTCATCTCAGTCACCTTCTTATAGCCTTTTCTGATAAAAAGGGACTTCAAACCAATCGGAACAAAGTAGTGAGGATTTCCTTTTAATTTTTTCAAAGTAGGGAAGTCTAAATGGTCATAATGACCATGAGAAATAACAACCACATCGATCTCCGGCAGATCCTCTAATGAAATGCCTGGGTCTGTTAATCTCTTCTGAATCCCCATTCGCTTGGCCCACACCGGGTCAGTTAAAATATTTAATCCATTCATTTGAATCAAAAAGGTAGAATGTCCAATCCATGTATAGGATGTTAGACTTCTATTTCCGTTGATGAATTCCACCCTTTTAATGGGGCACTGTTCAATATTGATAGATAAGTCCTTCACCTTGATTCTTCGTTCCTTTTGCCATTTTCTCATGTCCTTAAACGATTTGTTGTTTGTTATATTATCCAAATTCGTATATTTCTTCATAACATATTCACCTTTTAATATAGAGAATCTTACTTTATGCCTTAGTATAGCAATAATTCAAGTCAGGGTCACACATGAGGAATGTCTTATTTAACAAAAGTTCATTGACAAAAATATTTATTTGTGTTATGATAAAATATTTACCGTTGATAAATTATTTAGTTTTATGTTAAATAATATATATAGTTTGGAAACTTCCTAGAATTACATGAGAAATAGTGGAGGAGGTAAAAGATGGAGAGTCTTCCGTGTGTTGGATGTAAAGGGTTATGCTGTGGTCCAGTCCCCATCACAGCAAAGGAGTTTAAAGATATTAAAAAAAAGGTAAAATCCATGCCTACCCGATTTCGCTCAAAATTACAAAATCAGAAAAGGTATTACGGGACATGCATATTCTATGACTTAGATAAGGATAAATGCGGTATTTATTCCGTTCGTCCTGCCATTTGCCGTAAATTTGGCTATTACAAGGAGTTAGTGTGTTTCCGAAATCCAAAATTAGCAACAAAAGATATGGAGGAAATAAGTGAAAAGTTTGTTGGAATCCTTAGTGTTGATTTCCAGTGGGAACATTTTAGTTAAGGAAAATTTTAGGTCGGATTTTAAATGGACTTTTGATAGGCTTATTGTTTAATTATTGCTACCGGAAATACGCAATTTCTAAAAAGTCATCCGTGAATGGGTGTGATTTAATAGAATTAAAGGGAGTGAAAAATTGAAGCAGATAAGCAATCAGGTTCGTTTATTAGGATATTGGAGTTCCATGATCTTTACCTTAACTGGAATACTGTATGGCACAAGTATGGGAATACTAGTCAGTCAGTACGCGATTCCAAAGTATGTGAATTTGGAGCAATTTTTAAGTTTTGTGGATGAGAAGTTTATAAACTTATATACATATAGCCAACTGATTGCTTTTATTTCGACTTTGTGTTTTATGGTTATCTTGTGCTGTCTACATGAAAGTGTGGAACAATCCAATAAAATTTTTAGTCGAATGAGTTTATATTTTGGATTAGCTTTTGTAATATTAGCTTGTATCAATTATTTTGTTCAATTTACTATTGTAAGGATCAGTATAAATGATGGAGTAGCCCAGAGTTTAGAAAACTTTGTCCAGTTTAACCCAAGGTCATTCTCCTTTGCCATCAATATGCTAGCTTGGAGTTTGTTTTTAGGTTTATCCACTTTATTCATTGGCATTTTATTCAAAGGAAAAGGAATCAATCTAGCATTAAGAATTGCTTTTTTTGCCACTAGTATCTTTTGTTTCATCGGATTTATTGGATACATTTTAAATCATCAATTTTTATTACTCATTTTCCAAATGGGTATGACTTTGGGATTGACAATAGGATCTATTTTTCTCGTACTAGTTTTTAAAAAAAATTGCTCTGTCAAAGTAGAAAGTTGATTTTCGCTCCAGGTGCTTGCTTTCCGCGGGGCGTGCGGTGAGCCTTGTTGGCGCTTTTCGCACCTGTTAGGTTTCACCTGCTTTTATGAGATTAGTAAGAAATTAAGTTATTGATTTCTTAAAATATAGAAGTTAATTAGGGAGGTTAAATTAATGGAGAATAAAATTGGTTTTATTGTTTTCAACCATTTTGCCATTTGGCAGGTTTCTCTTTTGCAAATGTTTTTAAAAAATGCAGGCTATACGATAGAAACTCTTTCAATCAATGGTGGTCTAGTACCTACTGACGGTGGTATTCTTGTCAGCACAGAGTCCCTCGAAATGAAAGATCCACATCAATATAAGATGCTATTGTTGCCTGGAGGTGAAATCACCTCAGAATTATTAGAAAATGAAATTCTAAAGAGATTTCTAAAAGAATACAACGGATTAATTGCGGCAAGCTGTGCTTCCTCTGTCCTAGTGGCTGCGGCAGGAGTAATCGAGGGGGAATATACGACAATGCCACATATAAAAGATCATTTTGCCGAGTACTGCTCAAAGGGCATCTTCACGAATACAGACTGCGTTGTTAGTGAGCACTTAATCACTAGCAAGGGCTTTGCACATTATGAATTTATGCAAGCAGTATTAAAGAAGCTAGGAATAACAGAATTAAATTCAAAAATAGAGCAAATTGCCTTGAAGCTTTCAAGAAATCAAGAAATTGAGGGATAGGAAACTATTAGAATTATAGAAACAAAGTTGAAAAGCTGTATATTAATCTCCAGTTTAATTAATAAAACTTTATGAAGTATAATAAGCATATTGAATGAACTTGAAACTGGAGGATAAACCATATGAAATTTCCGAATGATGCAGATGGAGATGCTTTACGTAGTCTTTACAAAGAAGGATTAGACTTCAAAAAACAACACTCTGTGGAATTTTTTGTTGCTGTTTCTAATAAAGATGCAGGTGAAAAGTTAGCGATAGTACTAAAAGGTGAGGGATTCAATTGTTTCCTTGAACAGGACGATGATACAGAAGAGTGGGCATGCTGTTGTTCTAAAAGAATGCTATTGAATTATAGTGAATTGATTAAAATACAGAAAAAACTTGATGACCTAAGTAAACCGCATGGTGGTTATTCTGATGGTTGGGGAGTTTTTGTAGATTAATAAGGAATATGGATCGGTAAGTGTTCCTTACGGTGATAGTCATGTAAAGAAATATTATATGGAAAAGGGGGAAAGCCCCATGCATACATTAGAAAAATTAACAGATCGATTTTGGTACTTGACCCCTGTGTCAGAGACGGACCGTCCCATTTTGGGAGTCGTTGTAGGAGATAATAATACGCTAATGATTGATGCAGGAAATTCGGAAGCGCATGCAGATTATTTCCTAAATGAGCTAAATAAAAAACAAATACGTGAACCTAATATAGTTGTCCTAACCCATTGGCATTGGGATCATATCTTCGGTCTTTCTTCTTTAAAAAATATGAATTCGCTAGCATCTAAACAAACAAAAGAAGAAATGGAGAAATTAACTCCACTGATATGGTCAGATGAAGCATTGGATGAGAGGGTAAGGGAAGGTACGGAAATTGAATTTTGTGCCACTTGTATAAAGAAGGAATTTGAAAGTCATCGAGATATTACAATTACTTTACCAGATGTAACTTTTGAAAACCGTTTAGAAATCGACCTTGGTGGAGTCACATGTATTTTACAGCATGTAGGTGGTGACCATGCACCTGATTCTGTAGTTGTGTTTGTTAAGGAAGAAAAAATATTATTTTTAGCAGACTGTATTTATCCAGATATTTTTGCGGAAAAGAGAAACTATACAACACAAAGAACTCTTGATTTGTTAGACGTATTAGAAACATTTGATGCAGATACCTATGTGCTTTCACACTGGAAACCGATTTCAAAAGATGAGTTTAATCTCGAAGTTCAACTATTAAGAAACATTGCTTCGATGACAATAGAGTTTCAAGGAAATAGGAATAATATAATTGATGCTTATGAAAATCATGTAGGACGAAAGCTAAACGAGGATGAGCTTGAAACGATTGAATACTTTGTTAATGGTTATAATAATTAATCATTGAATTTATATCGAGATATTTCAGAAAAGGGCTGCAAATGCAGCTCTTTTCTTATACAAATGGAGAAGGAAATAGGATTCTTTTGAAGAACTTTTTAGTAGATAAAGATGGAAAGATAAAGGGGGACATCCTATGAGTATTGGCTATTTTAACGGGAAGTTTATTGCCTTGGATGAACGAGTCATACCGATTGATGAAAGAGGACATCAATTTGGTGATGGAGTGTACGAAGTGATACGTTTTTATAATGGCAAGCCATTTATGTTAGAAGAACATTTAGACCGATTAATAAATAGTTCAAAGGCGATTAAGCTGCCGATTACTGATTCTATTGATGATTTTACAAAGCTTATAAATGAAGCTGTAGAGAAATCACAATTAAAGGATTGTAATGTTTACTTACAAATTACTAGAGGTATTGCAACACGTCAGCATCTTTTTCCAAATGCTCCAGTATCCATTGCTATGACAGTTAGACCTGCAAAACCAATTTCAGAGGAAATTAGAGAAAAAGGTGAAACCGCCATTTTTCATGAAGATGAGCGATGGGCAAATTGTTACATAAAATCACTTAATCTATTACCTAATATATTAGCTAAGCAAACAGCCTTTGAAGCAGGTTGCTTTGAGGCGATATTAGTGAGAGATGGGTTTATAACGGAGGGGACTAGTTCGAATGTATTCATCATTAAAAATGGAAGGATTATAACTACTCCTCTTTCCAAGCATATTTTGCCAGGTATCACTCGAATAGCAGTAAAGAACATTTTGGAAGCTTTAAAATTCGATTTTGTTGAAAAGCACTTCACCCAGGATGAGCTTCTAGAATCTGATGAAGTATTTATAACAAGTACAACTTCTGAAGTTTTGCCAATTGTAAAGGTAAATGATCAGCCAATTGGGAATGGTAAACCAGGTGAACAAACAAAACAGATTTATAACGAGCTTACAAAATTAACTGCTTCAATAAATGTTTAATATCTGCGATTGGATGGTGGGATGAAATGCATATCATTGATCTTCATTGTGATGCACTTCTTAAGCTTTACGAAGCTAAAGGAACATTAAGATTTGCTGATGCGAAAGAATTGAACACAAATAAAACTCGCCTACAAAAAGGAAAAGTAAAAGTCCAATGCTTTGCAATTTTTGTTGATCCGGTCATGAAGGAAGAGCAAAAATTTCAATGTGTCTTGGATCAAATCGATTATTTCTATTATGAAGTATTAGGAAAGAATCCTGAAATGAAGCATATCAAAGAGTGGTTTGATTTTGATCGATTACAAGATGGCGAGATTGGTGCGATGTTAACACTAGAAGGTGTCGATGCGATTGGGAACGATCTGACAAAGCTTAGAATTCTTTACCAGTTAGGTGTTCGTTCCGTTGGATTAACATGGAATAATGCCAATTTAGCAGCAGACGGCGCTGGTGAACCTCGTGGAGGAGGACTTACCCTATTTGGAAAAGATATTGTTCGATTGAACAACGAGCATCAAATATTAACAGACGTTTCACATTTAAGTGAAAACGCATTTTGGGACGTTATGGAATTAGCAAAATATCCGATTGCAAGCCACTCTAATTCAAGAACGCTTTGTGATCATCCTCGTAATTTATATGATGAGCAAGCTACTGCAATGTTCAATAAAGGTGGAATGATTCATGTTGTATATTGTCCTCCTTTTGTAAAATTAGATGGCAAAGCAAATGTTACAGATGTTGTTAAACATATTGAACATTTTTGTTCCTTAGGTGGGGTAAAACAAATCGGGTTAGGTTCAGACTTTGATGGGATATCGACGTATGTAGCGGGTCTAGAGGATGCTTCCATGAGTCAAAATTTAATAAATGAATTATTAAAACACTTTAAGGAAGAAGAAGTAAGAGGCTTTGCATACGAGAACTTTATGAATAATCGGCCTAATGTAGTCTCTGGAGAGAAATATGAAGGCTAGGGAAAATGGAGTGATTGTTGGAAACTTACCTACTGGCAGAAAAAATTGTATTACCGATGTTAGTGAGGTAAAAGTGGGACATGTTACGTTAGATTTTCCGTTAGATGAAGAGGGAAAGGAATATGCCTGTACTGGCGTAACGGCCATATTACCACACGGTGGAAATCTCTTTAAAGAAAAAGTAACTGCCGCTAGTTATGTATTAAACGGCTTTGGAAAAACAACGGGACTTGTTCAAGTAAATGAACTAGGTTTAATCGAATCGCCTATTATGCTGACTAATACATTTGGTGTTCCTGCCGTGACAGAAGGTACACTGCGCTATATGCTTGATAAAAATCATGAAATTGGAGAAACGACAGGTACAATTAACATTGTAGTTGGTGAATGTAATGACAGCTATTTAAACTCTATTCGTCATTTACCTGTCCGAGCCGAACATGCGATTCAGGCGATTAACAAAGCATCGAATGATCAAGCAGAAGAAGGTGCAGTTGGTGCGGGCAAAGGAATGGTTTGCTTTGGCTATAAAGGTGGAATTGGATCTTCTTCTCGAGTTATTCAAAGTGCAAATAGCGAAAAGTATACAATCGGCTGTCTTGTTCTATCTAATTTTGGGAAAAAAGAAGAACTTCAAGCGCAAAAATATTTCCTAAATCAATCGGATAAAGTGGATGGGTTATCTGAAACGTCTGACGGCTCGATTATTATTGTATTAGCCACCGATGCCCCACTAAGTGATCGGCAGCTTTTAAGAGTGGCAAAGCGAAGTGGCATTGGCTTAGGTAGAACAGGAAGTCATTTCAGTCATGGTAGTGGTGATATTGTTATTGCCTTCTCAACCGCAAATCTGCGCTCACATTTCTATGATAAAGACATGGAATCACATAATCAGCTTAGGGATGATCATCCAATCATGAACCAACTTTTTGCAGGAGCAGCAGAAGCTACAGAAGAAGCGATTATCAATTCTTTGGCTCAAGCAAGGACAACAAAAGGCCGCAATGGTAGGATTGTTCATCAGATTCTGTTTTGATTCGGAAAAAACTGGATGGTGCCAGCGTATAATGGGGAATAGGTCAAGTAATAATTTTTAAGAAAAATGGCCGACTTTAAGTAAAACCCCCGTCTTCCATTTTCAGGAAGGTTCAACTATCACAGATTAT